>JBAXOF010000132.1:0-10059 GCA_037133375.1 Verrucomicrobiota bacterium
CTAATTCTTCATCCGTTAAATCCGTGAAATCCTGTAATCCGTGGTTGTCTTTGGCTACCCACTCATGGGCGCCTGCGTCGTCACTCGCCGCGCCTGGCGCGATCGAAACGGCTGCGGCGGCGGGCCTCGTCAGCGGCGGCCGGCGCTGGCCCGGGCGCGTCCGGTGCAGCGGCGGTTACGGCCGCCGGCTTGGCAGACGGGCTTGGGTGGCGGCGGAAAATCCACAACCGGCGGGCTTGGGTGGCGGCGCCCTGCCGGGGGCTTCTGAAGGAGTAGGCGCGGACCCACGCCAGCAGCGGTGTTAGGCGCAGGACGAGCCCCATGCGGGTCACCAAGGCATCGCCGAGCACGCCGAGCAGGATGAGCATGACCAGCGGCAGCCGCAGGTCGAGCCGTTGGCTCACTGGCGGCCGCAACCAGGCATGCGCCAGATCCAGCAACTCACGGCCGCCGGTCCGGGTGGCCACTGCGCGCAATTCCTGGAGACGCTCCGCATCAAAGGCCCACTCTGCGGAAACCCCAACATTGATAGGCCCGAACGGCAACGCGTGGTCGCCGGCCTGTACCACGCCACGCACGGTTTCGTTATCTTCCAACTCGACGGCTGCGGAAAAATGCCCGGGTGCCAGCCGCTGCCACGGGAGTTCAAGACCGCGCGGGTGATCCGCGCCGACGGAAAGTTTGAGCCGCGGCGGGGTGACGGCGAGTCGGCGCGCCCATTCCTCGTTAGAGTAATGCAAGTCGATAGTCAGGCGGTTGCCTTCGAGGTGTTGGGCGAGGCCGAGGCCGGCGGGGATGGCGTCGCCCACCAGCCAGCGCGACAAGGTTTTGGTGCAATCCGCGTAACCCGGCCACTGCCGCGCCCGGTTGGAAAACTCCCCGCCTAACGGAAATGTCACCGCCGCCGTGCGTCCGATGCCGCGCCGCATCGTGGCCACCAGCGGTGCCAGGTATTCATCCTTGCTGGCCAGGGATACCGTCGCCTCCGGCCGGGCATAGGACAGGTTGTAGCCATCCACCTCGCCTAACCAGTTGATCGCTTGTGGGGAAATCTCGGCCCAATTGCCCGTGGCCTGGGTGGCGCATGGCTCATCGATGAATGACTTGCGGGCCACGGTCATGGTTTCCTGCGCGAACAACTGCGGGATCTCCGCCGCTTGGTCCGTGAACTGGATGCGCCCGTTGCCCAGCTTGGCAATCTCCTCTAACAAACCTGCATCGCAATCACCGCGGGTGCCCATGCCGATGACGGAAACCGTGCAACCCGCCTTGGTGAGTTGCGGCAGGAGCGTCTTGTAGGCGCCGGGTTCCTCGGAGTCCGCGGCGTCGGCAAACAAAATGATATGGCGGGTGCCGACCTCGAGCGGTTGCAGGCTTTTCCACGCGGCCTCCAGGCCCTTGTAGATGAAGATGCCGCCGCCCATCGATTGGATGCTGCGGATGCGGCCGAGCATCTCGGCCTTGCGGTTGCCGACCAGGCCCATCGGCACAATGCAATACGGCTCGCTGTCCACGGCATGGACGCCCACAAAATCGCCTTGTCCTAACAATTCAATGGCACCGGCGGCACCGGCGTTGGCCATATCGATCTTGGTGAGTGGTTTGGCGGCCGGGCCGGGCACCGTGGCCGCCATGGAGCCGGAGCGGTCGAGCACGATGGCCATGGCCACCATCAGTTTGCGGTGGTCGTTTTTGAGTTCCATGGAAACCGGCAACAAGGGGTCGATGGCGGATTGAAAATAGCCGCCTGCGCCGAAGGCATGCTTGCCGCCCACCATGAGCAAGCCGCCGCCCTGTTCGCGGACAAAAAAGTCGAAGGCGCGCAGAAACTCGGGCCGCAAATCAAATGCCGGCACGTTATGGATCACCACCGCCCGCGCGCCTGCCAGACGGCCTTCATTGGCAGTCTGCGGGTCGGTGACGAGGTCGACGGTTAGACCCTGCGCGCGGAACACCTCAGCCAGAGGGTCGTTAGGAAAACGGGTGATGAGCAGCAACCGGGGACCACCGACCACCTCGACCCAACGGGACGCGCGGTTGTTCCCCGGATGCGCGTCGTGTTCCGGCAGGATTTCCGCCTCGTAGCGATGCGCCCCCGCTTGAGCGAGGTGGTCGACGATTTCCAGGGTGCCGCGCCCGTCGCGCAATTTCACGCTGGAGTTGCCCGCCGCCTGGCCATCGCGGCGCAGGTTCAAGGGAATGACCCGGTTGCCGGTCCCCACCACGGTTAGACGCAAGACAAACGCCTCGCCTAACTGCACGCGTGCCGGCAAGTCCAAACTGGCGATGCGTGCATCCTCCGCCACCGGGGGTTGGATGAGCCGGTAGTCCAGGGCGATGCCCTCCGCCGCCAGTTTGGCGGCGCTTTCGCGCAGCGGTTCCGTGGCATAACCATCAGTGAACACCAAGACCCGCGCCGGCCGGCCGGCATCCTGCGCGGCCAGCACATGATCCAAGGCCAGCGCTGTGCGGGTCTGACCGCGCCGGTTGGCATACAACGAGGTGCCGCCACCGGGGTCGGCCGGCAGCACTTCCGCCGCGTAGTCGAGGACGTGCAGGGTGTCGCGCCGCGACGGCCGGGCTTTCTCTAACAATGTTCGCCATTCCGCCACGTTGCGGTCCACCAAGTCTGCAGTCGAGGCGGAGCGGTCCAACAACACCCACAGGTCCATGCCGCCGCGGCGGCTCGGAATCCGCGGTTCGGCTAACAATGCGACGATTCCCAACAAAATCAGGATGCGCCGCGGGCGCTGCAAGCCGAGGCTGCGCCAGCGCCAGCCGGCGAAGGCCAGGGCGGGGATGAGCAGCAGCCACTCGGGGGAATTGAGCATGGGTGGGTTAATGGGTTTGGGCGCGGGAGGCTTTGCCGATAAGCGCCCACGATGCGAGCAAGGCCAGCAGCACCAGCAGCACGACCAAAGGCCACCACGGCCCCAGCGCATCGCCGGCGGTGCTGTCAGAGGCCACTTCGGTGGTGGCGACGCGGGTGGCACAGGCGCGGAAGTCGCCCTCACGGGCATCGGCAAAGGCCACCGCGCCATCTATCAAAGTGGTGGCGCCTTCGCGCACGCGGAGAAACCCCGGCTCGTCCGGCACCCGCAACCCGGCCAATCCGTTAGGTGGGATGTTGCGTGAACTCACGATGTTGCCGGCCAGATCGAGCGTCTCGCTAACCAGTTCGCCGTGCAACTCGCCCGGCAACAGGGGGGCTAGGGCCTGGCGGGGTTCGAGTTGCTCACGGGAGGTGCCACGTTTGGCCAGGCGCACCTCCTCGCAGTAACGCAGGAACAGCACGGCGGCGGCAGGCAGGCGTTCCATGTTGGAGAACGTCGGGTCGAAATGCAGCACCAATTGTTGGGCCGGCGTGGCGGTGGCCGCAGCACCTTCCGGCAGTGGCACCGGGCGCAGACTGATCAAGGGTTGCGGGCCGCACCACACCAGGACAACGTCGTTAGGTTTGGCAGGCACCATGGGGACCTCTTGCACAGTCAGCGTTTCCCAGGACAACCCCACCACCATCGGATGGTGAACCGCCACCACTGGTTGGGCCAGCGTCTTGGCGTTGGCATCACCGGCTGCCGACATGAGCATCCCCGCCCCTAACACTGTTGGAAATTGCCCGTCGCTGGCCGCCGCCAGCACGATGTCGGCCGCCATGCCGGGCGCCGCCGCGGTCATGCCGGGAACACTGCGGCCCAGACGCTCTGGCAACCAGTTTAACGCTGTAGGCAAACTGTGGCGGTATGTCAGGGGCTTGGGAGTTGGCGTTAGAAAGGCGAAGGAATCATCCAGACTGAATTCATCCTTATCTAACACGAGTCGCAGACGGGTGGCACCCGCGGGCATGGCCGCGCTGAGGCTCTCCATGCCACCGGCGGCCAGACGCATGAGCGCATCGGGACTGCGCATGCCCTGGTCCCACTCGAGGTGCCATGAGCGCGTCTGCGGACTGGCACTCCGATTGCAAACCAGCGCCCGCCACACGGCTTGTCCGTCCTGTTGTCCGACGCTCAGACCGGTGATTCCGACGTTGGCGAGCGGGTGGCCCACCGCCAGCAGGACGGCGTCCGCCGGCAATTGCTCACGCGGTGTGTCGGTGGCGTAAACCACCAACCCATGCTTGCCGACGCGCTCGCGGGCCAGACGCAGGCTCGGCGTTGGATCCACCGGTCCGCCCACCGGGTTCCAGCGCTCGAGCGCCTGCAGCATCGCGGGCAGGGAATCGCCCGCATACAGCCGCGCCTGGGTCGGATCATCTATCAAAACCAGATACTCGGTGCGGCGGGCCAGGCTTTGACTGCGCTGCGCGACGCTGGTGAGTTGGTGCAGCAAGTCGCCCTTGCAGACGCGCATGGACGCCGAGCCATCGACGACCACCGCCAACCGTTGCACCGACCCTGCCAGCGGCCAGCGCGGTTGGGACAGGTGGGCGGCCAGCAACACCACAACCAGCAATTGCAGCCACATCGGCCATGAGCCAATCAGCCGCTCGAAGCGCCGGCCCATCCGCGATTGATCCCGCCGTTGCTCGATGAGAAAGAGCGTGGCGACGGGAATGGTGCGGGTGCGGCGCTGCAAGTAGTGGATCGCCAGCACCGCCGGCACGCCTAACAAGGCGAGCAGTCCCAGGGGATTGGCGAAGCTGAGCGGCATGCGCAATGTTAGCCACAGGGGACTCGCCAGTGCCAGCCGGAACTCCGGCAAAATAACAGATGCGGGATCGGACGGATCAGACGGATCGGACGGGTCATATAGCTCTCTGCCACCTCAAGTCCCGGTTTCCACGGCGCCGGTTGGCAGGGCGCCGCTGGCCAGGGCGGATTCTAACGAGCCGGTGGCGGCTATCCGCGCCAGTGGCGTGCGGAAACGCCGCGCTTGTTCCTTCCACAACTGGAAATGGGCGTCATAGGCGGCCTGGTAGCGGCGCAGCACGCCCGCATCGATGTGGCGGGCCTCGCGCCGGCCGGATTCCACATCCAGAAAATCGCAGGCCTCCGCCCACTCCGGCGCGGCTTCCTCCGCCGCGAACGGGCACAGGATGATGCCGGAGCCGTGGCCGTGCCCGAGCGCACGCAGCGGCGCGGCCGGGTCGCCGGTGCATAGCAGGTCGGATATCCACACGCGCAAGCCGTTAGGCCGCAGGTGGATGGCGCGCAGGTCGGGCAGGGTGTTAGGTGAGGCGGCGGCCGCTGGCAACTCGTCCACCCAGCGCATGGCCGCCACGCTGGCGGGCTCGATGGCCCGCGCCGCGGCCGCGCCTAACAAATAAATCGAGACTGCCGCGCCGGCGCGTTGGGCGCATTCCAGCGCGAAGTGCAACAAGCCGGCGCTGCGCAGCGCCTTCTCAGGCGTTAGAAACATCGAGGGCGAGGCGTCAAAGAGAATGTCCACGGAAGGCCGCACTTCCTCGCGATAGAGTTTCATCGTGTATTGGCCGGTGCGGGCATACGCCTGCCAGTTGATATGGCGCGGATCGTCGCCGGGAAAGTATGGCCGGTGGTCTTGGAAATCCATCGACGCCCCGGTGCCTGCGCCGACCAGTTCGCCGGCCGCGCCTTGCCACACCCGGGTGCGCAGCGGCAGGCGCAGCCGTGCGGCACACGCGGCGGCCTGGCGGGCGGCTTCTAACAACATCTGTGAGTCAGGCAGCATCGGTGATTTCAGTGGTCAAAAAACAGGTTGTCTTAATCAACGACCCCGTCCTTAGGTAGATGCGAATGGGCGGCCGGGGGGGGGGCATCGAGGGAGCGGTCCAACGTGCGGATGCGTGTCCAATGGCCTAAACTGCGCAAGAGCAGGACCAGCCAAAAAACGCCGCAGGGAATGACCGCCAGACACAGGAGCAAGTTTCCTTTAAGGTCGGCGCGACCGTATTCGCCGTAGGACATGATCCCCAGCGACGGGCAGATGGGAACGAGCCACATCATCTCTTTGGTGGTGTCGGTGGTTTGGCCGATGATGTAAAACACCAGCGCGACAATCAGCGACGCGATAAACACCACGGTGTATGCGGTGAAGAGATTTTTGGCCTTGCGCATGAACACGGACACCACGACGGCGGGCAATAACAACGCCGCCAGCCACAACGGCCCGAACGCCCGCAACTCGTCGGCATTCGTGCGATTGATCAGGAGATGCGCCTTGAACAAAGCCAGCGTGATGCCGGCTAACAAAGCCACATAGAAGATCCCGCTCGCCCACCCGGGCAACAGCAACGCACCCGCCGGATACCGCAGCGGCCCGAGCCGCCGGAATGGCCGCAACACCGAGGCCGCAAACTCGGGGCGCTCACTCAGCGCATCGACTATCAACAGCGACGCCACGATCAGCCAACAGGGAAACAGCGCGTATCCGTCGTTAGGCAACAGCCAGGCCAGCAAGCCCAGCACGACCAGGCCGACGAGGCGTTTGCAGGTGCTGCGGTTTTCCGCGGCTGGCGCAATCTGGGTGGCACCCATTTCCAGGAAGTAATAACCAAAAAACACCAGCATCAAGATGAATCCGGCATAGCCGTATGCCTCCGCCGGGGTGGACAGCGTGAGGGCCAGCGGACCGCCGCGCATCAGTGATACAGCCAGCAGGTTGGGCACCACCAGCAGCACGAGCAGAATGCCCAGCGCCACCAACCCGCGGATCACCAGCGAGGCGGTGGCCGAAAAGCCCACCGTCACCCCCGTGAAGCTGGCCGACGCGATGAAGAGGGTCAGCAGTGCTAACAATTCTGAAAACAACTGCATGCCGCCGAGGTAATAGCGCAAGATCAGATAGGGCAACACCGCCACCACCAACAGCGCCGACTGACTGACCAGCGCGAGCCATTTGCCAAACGTGATGCGCCAGGAATTCAGGCGGGTGAGCAACAGCAGATCAAGGGTGTCCGCCTTGATTTCGGTGGCCAGCGCGCCCAAGCCGCGCAGCGGTTGGACCACCAGGATGGCGATGCCCAACAGGACAAAGAAAAACCCGCTCACGGTGCTGCCCACCCGCAGGCCGGCTTGCGAGCCGACCGACGCGCTGAGCACCGCCACCAACACCACAATGCAGAGCAACACCTGCAAACACAGAAAGGCAATCACGAAGGTCGGTTGGCGCAGACCTTGACGCAATTCCTTCACCACAATCGGACTGAGCCGGTCGGAAAAATCCGCCAGCAGCGCGGCTGGCGCGGGAGTCGTGGGCGGGGCGGGGGGCATGATGGGAGTAGGGGAGGTGGGGGGTAATGGAGTGATGGAGTAATGGAGTAATGGAGTAATGGAGTCCAAGCTGCCGTTCAGTCAGTAATCCATGGATTCAGGCAGGCATGGCAAGGGTGGCGGCTGCATTCCCGGGCGACCGACCATGGCCATGAAGGCGTCTTCCAGGTTGCGTTGCTCGCGATGGAACTCCATGACCGGCAAGCCATCCTTAACCATCCGGGCTAACAGGGCCGCGGCTTGCGTCGGATCGTCGGTGGTCAGGCGCAGGCGTCCGCCGTGTTTGCCGGCTTCCACGAGCTTGACGTTGGGCTGCATCAGGCACCAGGCGGCCAAGGCCTCCGGGGTGCTTGCCAATTGCACATTCAGATAGATGCCGCCGCCGGCATCGGTTTGCCGCATCAGCGAGGCGGCGTCGCCGTCGTGGATGATGGAGCCATGGTTGATGAAAATGAGCGAGTCGCACATCTCGCCAAGTTCGGATAGAATGTGCGATGAAATCAACAGGGTCTTGCCATCGGCCGCCAGCAGCCGGATGAGATGCTTCAACTCGACCCGCGCCTGCGGGTCGAGCCCCGCCGCGGGCTCATCCAACACCAGCACGTCCGGGTCATGAACCAGCGCGCGGCCGAGGCACAGCCGCTGGGTCATGCCCTTGGAAAGTTTGTTAGCCGGGCGCTCGGCGATGGGCATGAGGTCGGTGAACTCCATCACCTCTTGCAGCCGGTGTTGGCGTTCCTTGCCGCGGAAGCCCAGCGCCCGGGCATGGAAATCCATGAACTCCAACACGCTCATGTGCCCGTAGACATTGAAATGATCGGGCATCCATCCCAGCCGGTGCCGCACCTTCCACGGTTCCTGCACCACATCCACGCCGCTGATCTCGACCGTGCCGGACCCCGGTGCGTCAAGGGTGGCCAGGATGCGCATGGTGGTGGTCTTGCCGGCACCGTTGGCACCGATGAAGCCGCAGACGCTGCCCGCCGCAATCTCAAAGGATATGCCATTGACCGCCTTGAGCGAACCAAAGTGGCGGTGCAGGTTGTGGACGCGGATGGCCGGGGTCATGGGGTGTTAGGGGGTGACGACGCGACCGGTGACAAAGCCCTGCGTCTGCCAGCGGATGCCCTTGTGGGTCTCAATGGCGGCGATGCCGCTGGCCAGGGCCAGGAAATGACCGGGGCGGCGGCTTGCCTTCGTTAGATCATTGGCATACTCGGCTGGCGCGTGGGCGGTGGCGGTGGCCACGGCCTGCTCGACCTCGGCCGCCGAGCACGGTTGCAACGCGGTGGCCGTGCCTTGTGCCATGGCTCCGGCCTGCCACCAAGTGGTGCCATCGGCGGCCAGCCAGAACATCCGCTCGATGGGGAAATCAAACGCGGAGGTGAGCACCGGCCGGTCTGCCGGACCGGATTGCTCGATGCGGCCGCGGCCCGGGCGGGCGGCCGCCAGATAGAAATTCTGCGACCTGCGGCTGGAGAACCACGGCCCCGTGGCGATGACTTTGCCTGGTTCCAATTCCATCGAGAGGTTGCCGGAGAGTTCGCCGGGGCTCAGAATCATGGGCACAAAATAGGCGTCTTCCGGAATCTCGAAGCCGGTGGCAAACATCGCGCCACACCGGCTGTGCTGGTGTTGGACGATGTAATGGGTGTTGTCACCACCCGGCACGCTCTCCATCCAAACGCAGCGCACGCCCGTGCCCCCAAGGCCATCACTGAGAAGGATGGAAATCGCTAACAAGCCGCCCGCCGCCAGTGAGATGAGTGGCGTGGTGAGGAACAAGCGGTGGCGGCGCCGCGCCGCGGCAAACACAAACACATTCAGCGGCCCCACCAATATCGCAAACCCCACCACCACCGCCAACATGAACCCGGCCACCAGTTTGGCCGACGGCAAGGCGAAGGTGCCCTGCGCGCGGCGTTCCCAATCCTGGACGGTCTTCCCGGTGATGGCGCCTGCCACCCAATCGTTGTTAGCAGCTTTGATAATCCCATAGAGGGCGTCCAAATCTGGCTTCGCGCTTGTTAGTTTGGCGATGGCACCGCGGCAAACCACGCCCGTATCCTGGCCAAGATCGGATTTCGGGGTGTCAATGGCGCTTGGGCCAGAAGTGCTGGACTGGACAAACAGGTGTCCGCCGAGGCGCACCCAGTGTTGGATGGCGGTGCGGGCCGCCGGCGGCAAGTCCCTCCACTCCTGATCGGTGATGCAGAGACTGTGAAATCCGCAATAAGCACGCCAATCGCCGGGTGCCCGTGCCGGCTCGAAGACGACCTCCGTGCGACTGCCAAACCTTGCGACCACTCCCTTTGTCATGAGGGTGGACCGCGCGGGATTGTTAGATCTGCTGCTGGTGTTGAAGGAGGCATTGCCCGTGCCGCCGCCCGTGCGGGTGGCCTCCATGGTGTAGTAGGCGTCGCCGTGGGCAAAACCTGACTCTTCCACCGCGCCCATGGGAACCAGCAAGGAACCGCGCGTGACGGCCTTGGGCGGTGACTTGAACTCAAAGCCACTGCGCACGGTCGTGTTGCTTTGGTAATCCCGCGAGGAAAGTGAGACCTGCCACGCTGTCGGGTTCTTGCCCGGGTTTTGCGCTTCAATGTCCACCGGCATGAAGCACCAGGCCGGCCGGTCTGAGGAAGAATCCCACTCGAATGGGCAGCTGAGCGTGATCTTCTCCCCCGCCGGCTCGGTGTGTGTTAGGATTTCCTTGCCGCTCCCCATGGCGGCAAGGCCCAGCCAGCCCGCTGACATGCCTAAACGGATCAAAAAGGAATGCCGGTGCCTGGCCATTCGCATCAACCTAAGGACAGAGTCGGTGATGATGGCGACTCGTTTATTTCCACTGAAGGCACTGAGCACC
>JBAXOF010000133.1:0-9999 GCA_037133375.1 Verrucomicrobiota bacterium
TTGCCGGCGGACACGCCCGTCACCCCGGTGTAACCCAAGCCTCCTGTTAGAACAAGCGTGCCCGCACCCGCCTTGGTGAGCGTGAACCCGCTGCCTGTCTGGCTGATGGTGCCGCCCACGGTTAGAGTATTGGCGTTGACCGTCACGCTGCGGCTGCCGCTCAGGGTCACGGCGCCCGCGCCGAGATCAAGGTTCTGGGTGCCGGTGAAGGTGAAATCACCGTTCCAGCTCTCGGGATTGTTGTTGCTGTTGGTGATGGCACCGAAAGTCGTGTTGTCAATCACACCGCCGCTCAGGGTGAGGATGCCGGGGGCCACCCCAAGGGCTTGCGCGTGGTTGATATTGAGCTGGCCGGACGTAAGCGTCACCCCACCGCTGAAACTGTTGGCACCCGCCAGTGTCCAACTCCCGCCGCCGATCTTGACCAACCCGCCGGCCCCCGTGATCGTCCCCGCGTAAACCGTGCTGGTGTTGTCGCCGCCGACGCTGAGGGTGGCACCGCCAAGGGTCACGCTGCCGCCGGACGCGCCGCCACCTGTTAGAGAACCGAGTTGGGTGTTGAAGCCGGTGATATCGAGGTCCACGCCCGCACTGTTAGCCAGGGTGACGGGGCTGTTGTTGCCGAACGCGCCGCTGACACCGGTTACCGAGGCGACCCCCGCCTTGAGAATGCCGGTGGTGACGCCCGTCGCGCCGCCGTAGGTATTGGCACCCGCCAGCACCAGGGTGCCCGCACCACTCTTGGTGAGTGCCCCGCTTGTTAGGACCGACGCCAAAGTCACCGTCTGACCGTTGGTGTCGAGTCGGCAGGTCTGGCCGGAGGTAGTGTTGAAGCGGGCCGAGTAGTCATTGGTGTTGTTGGCGCTGAACTGAAGCGTGCCGCCCAGAAAGTGGATCAGACCGCTGCCGCCCAGCGCCCCACTGCTGCCCATGACCAACACCCCGACGTTCAGATTGGTGCCACCGTCGTAGCTGTTAGATCCGGCAAGGGTCAGCATGCCCGCACCGAGCTTGTTGAGGATGCCACCGCTGCTGGCAATGGCCGACGCGAAGGTGACGACCTGCCCGTTGGTGTCGATATTGAAGACTTGGTTATCGGCCGTGCTGAAGCGGGCCGAGTAGTCGGTCGTGTTGTTAGAGCTGAAGCGCAGTGTGCCGCCGGCGAAGGTGAGCGCGCCGCTGCTGCCGAGGGCACCGCTGCTGCCCAGCACCAGCACCCCGGCGTCAATGTTGGTGCCTCCCCCGTAGGTATTGTTCCCGCTGAGGGTCACCGTGCCTGCGCCTAGCTTTGTTAGATCCGCGGTGACACCGGCGAGCCTGGCGCTGATCGAGCCTTTATCCACGGTAAACGAGGCACCGGTGAGCGTGCCGCTGCCGATGATCTGCGCCCCGCTGAACAAGCCAACCCCATCGACCGACTGACTGGTCGTGCCCAGATCGAGAACGGCCGTGATGCCGTCCACCAGCAAGGTTCCCGTTACCGCCCCGAGTCTGCCGCTGCCGGTCAGCGCGAGCGTCCCGGCCTTGACCACGGTGCCGCCGTCGTAGCTGTTGGCGGCCGTGAGTGTCAGTGTGCCCGCGCCGAGTTTGGTGAGTGTGCCGCCCGTGCTGGTTAGGGCGCTGGCCAGAGTGACCGCCTGGCCATTGGTATCAAGGTTATAGGCTTGGCCGGAATCCTTGCTGAAGCGTGCCGAATAGTCGGTGGTGTTGCTGGCGCTGAACTGGAGCGTGCCGCCGCTAAAGCTGAGCGTGCCGAGGGTGCCGAGCGCCCCGCTGCTGCCCAGGACTAACACGTCGCCGTCAAGATTGGTGCCGCCGGTATAGGTATTGTTTCCGCTCAGGGTCACTGTGCCGCCGGTGGCCTTGGTCAAAGACACTCCCGGCCCTACGAGATTGGCGCTGATAGTGCCGCTTTCCACAGTGAACGAGGTGGCGGTTAGGGTGCCGCTGAGAATCTGTGCTCCGTTAGACAAGTTGACCACGCCTGCCGACTGACTTGTCCCGCCCAAATTCACGATGGCTGTGGTGCCGTCCACCACCCATCCGCCGCCGCTCGCCCCGAGTTTACCGGAGCCGACAATAAACAAGGTCCCGGCATTGACGGTGGTGCCACCGTTGTAGGTGTTGGCAGCGCTGAGGACCAACGTGCCCGCCCCGTTCTTAATGAGCCCGCCACCACTGCTGGTCAGGGCCGTCGCCAGCGTCACCGTCTGGCCATTCGTGTCAAAATCATAGAACTGGCCAGCGTCCGTGCTGAAGCGCGCCGAGTAGTCGCTCGTGTTGCTGGCGCTGAACTGGAGCGTGCCGCCTAACAGGCTGAGCGTGCCGCTGGTGCCCAATGCCCCGCTGCCGCCCAGCGCCAGCACCCCGGCCTTGAGGGTCGTGCCACCACCGTAGCTATTGGCCCCGGTCAGGATCACCGTGCCGGAGGTATCCTTTGTTAGAACGGCCGCCGCGCCCGCCAGCCTGGCGTTGATCGAGCCGCTGTTCAGATTGAAGGCCGTGCCGGTGAGCGTGCCATTGTTGATCCGCGCCCCGTCGCGCACGCTGACCACGCCCACCGTCTGGCTGGTAGTGCCCAGGTTGACCAGAACCGTCGCGCCATCCACCGTCAAGGCACCGCTGGTCGCGCCGAGCGTGCCGGTGCCGGCGATGACCAGCGTGCCGGTGCTCACCGTGGTGCCGCCCGTGTAGGTATTGGTTCCGCTAAGGGTCAGGGTGCCGTCACCGAGCTTGCTGAGGCCGACGCCTCCGCCAATGCTCGAGCCGTAAGCGAGGGTGCCGGCCACCGCATGGGTCGTGTCAACACCCAACATCGAGGTGGCCGCGAAGTCCGCATTGTCTAACAAATTGTCGAGGTCGCCCGCGGCGAATTCCCCGCTGCCGCCGGCATTAACCGCCAACGTGGCCAGGGCCTCCACTGTGATCTTGCCTGGAATCGTTAGACCAGGCAGGGACGCCGGCGTCGCGACATGCAGGGTGCCGGCGGTGACACTGGTGGCACCGCCGTAATTGTTAGCCCCGGTCAGGGTCACCGTGCCCGCACCCACTTTTGTTAGAGATGTGGTGGCCCCGGCGAGCCTGGCGCTGATTGATCCGCTAGCCACGGCAAACGCGGTGGCAGTGAGCGTGCCACTGGTGCCGATGATCTGCGCGCCGCTATTCAAACTGACCGCGCCGAGCGACTGGCTGGTGGCCCCCAGATTGACAATGGCGGTGAGTCCTTCCACGGTGAGCGCGCCGCTGAGGGTGCCGGATACCACCAGCGTGCCGTCATTTACGCTGGTGCCGCCGCTATATGTGTTGGCGGCGCTGAGGTTAAGGGAGCCGGCGCCGGACTTGATGAGGGTGCCGCCGCCGTCGATCACGCCACTGAGGGTCAGGACGCAGGAGTAGCCATCCACAACAAACGCGCCGCTGCCGCCGCTGGCTAACGTGAAGCGCTTGTTACTGGTGGTGCTGCTGCCGGTGTATTCCAAGGTGCCGGTAAAATCGCCGGTCTTGCCCAGAATCACCGCGCTGGCACTGTTGCCGAGCACGCCGTTGACACTTGCATTGTTGATAGAACCCACTTTCAGGGTGCCTTCCGGCACATTCAATTGTCCGCTGAAAGTGTTAGTGCCGGCGAGCGTCAGCGTGGCCGGGCCGGCCAGAGTGATGGCCACCGAGCCTTCCGACGCGATGACGGACGCAATCTCGGCATCCGCATGGGTGGTGATGGCCCCGGCGCTGCCGAAAGTAAGCGTGTTGCCGGTGAGCAGATAGCCGGCGGAATCGTTGAACGTGATGCCACCCACGGTGGTGGCGGCACCCAGGGCGACGGTGCCCGCGGTTTCACCGAAAATCGCGGTGTCGTTGTTGGCATTAACCCAAATGACGTTGGTCGCACCGCTGTCCTTGGACCAGTTGGCGAGCAGTAAATTCCAAGCGCCTAGGCCACCAGTGATGGCAAAATCGCTGGCGACCGTGTCCCAGGTGACGTCTGCGGCCACACCGCTGCCATGGCTCGCGAGAACCACGGCGAGCAGACAGGCAGCAAGTCTGCCAGGGCGGACGGAGCGAACGGCAAAGATGGGTTTCATGGCGCATTCAAAAATCTGGCATCACGGCACGGGCGAAGACATTCCTCCTCGGCCGCACCGTAACTGAAGCGGAGCATGGCCCCACCTGCAAGCACTGCAAGGATATTATCTAGTGATCCGGGCATGTTGCACGGATCTTAGGCGGCGGGCAGCATACCCGCTCCACAGTGGGCCAAGCATGTTGCCCGGATCTACACGGGCTCATGCAGTTTCCCTACATTACTCCTTAATGACCGCGCCTTCCGGAACCACCACGAGAGTGGTATGGGCCTCCGTCTTGATCACGACCCGCTCGCCCTTGAGCGTGCCGACCTTCTTGCCGTCGCGATGGACGTCCACGCCCTTGCCTGGCCAGGGGTTGACCAAGGTGCAATCGCGTCCCTTCTCACTGGTGATCCTGACGTATTCGACCGCGCTGCCCTTGAGCGAACTGGAAACCAGAAATGCGCCTTCCGCGCGGAGATTGAGGAAACGGGCATCCTTGGCTTTGGGCCACACCGGAAAGACCCGCAACACCTGGCGGTGACTCATGCACAGCATCTCGTTGATCGTTTCGGGAGTTGTGCTGCATTGCTCGGGATCCTCCGGCAGACCGCTGGCAATCTTGCGCGAGGTGGACCACAATTCGGTTAGTTTTGCCAGGATCACGACCGGGTCATAGCCCACCCGCACGGCAGCCGGATAGTGGCTGTTCTCACCGTTGTCGCAGTTCCACTTGCGGCCCTTCGCGTTGATCGTGTTGCGGGCGATTTCTAGCAACTTTGGATCATCATCGAGGCCGATCCCACCACTCGGATAGATATGCTGCAGGACGCACGAGTTGCCGTCGATCCATTCGGTCCCCTTCTCGGCGTAGCGAAACACGGTCGCTCCGTCCTTCTCGAAGGTGGGGAACTTGCTCAGGTTTTTGAGGATGTCCTGCCATTTCGCTTGCCGCTCGGCATCCACGCCCAGCTCACGGCTCATGTCGAGGATGGTTTCAAACAAATTGCGCACCAACCCGAGGGACATGATAGAATTGACGTCCGCGCCGGAGTTTTCCTGGATGGAATCATTGTTGACCACGTAGCGGCCGTTTTCCATTACCAGAAAATCCTCCCAGAAGTTGGCGACCTCACTAACAAACGGATAGACCTTTTTCGCGTAGTCCTTGTCATACGTGTGATACCAACGCATCGACATGTTCACCACGCAGTAGACCGCGTTGCACTTCTGGCCCATGAATGTGCCCGGAGCGCTCGTCTGGATGCCCTTGGCACCGATGCCTACCGGGTAATACACGCCGCGGATTTTCATGACATCCTTGGCCGTGGCCTTGCCGCGTTCGATAAAGGCGAGCACCGGAGCCTCAAAAGTATCCGCCTGGGTTAGATGGTTGGATTTGTAGAGTCCGTAAAACTGCGATTGGTAATCGAAGTTGAGGTGGTAGTCGCCGGCCCAGCGCGGGTCGTCATCGGTGGTGGGCAGACCGAACAAGCCGGTGGGGAATTCCGGATCACGCAGGGCGCTGGCCAGCTCATAATTCGCGGCGTAATACTGTTGTTCCAAAAACGGGTCGCTGATTTCAACGAGCGATTCCGCCCAGAAATTTTTCCACCATTGGCGATGTTGTTCCAAGAGTTTGGCCATACTATCGGCATTCAAGCCGGCAGCCTTGGCTTGCGCGGCAGCCAGCGGATCCGGCGCATCAAACGAACTCTGCACCGCCAATGCCAGCGTTACCTTCTGGCCCGGTTGCAGTGTGAACTTCGGCCCACGCTGCGATTTTGGCGCCAACGGCGGCGGCCGCCGCGGCGGTGGATTGGGCATGACCGGCTCGACCATCGGCTCCAATTCGGGCAGACTCGGCGCACCGCCTATAACCGTTAGAGCACAGGCCGCGGCGGTGGGGATGGTCTCCGTGGCATAGGACTTGGTGGCCCACAGCAGTGATCCCTTGTGACCAAGATCTTCCTTGGAGTTGCGCCCCGGTGCCGCCCACACGCGGGTATCCACTTCGACCGGCTTGCCCTCGGCCACGAGTTCGACGAACAAAATATCATCGGTCGCTGCCACCCACGAGCGCATCAACACCGCACCCTCGCCCTTGCTGAAGCGCGAAATCGTGAGCGCCGGAAAAAACTGCTGTTCGACCCGATAGGTCGCATCGACGAGCGCCGGAATGTTGATTTCGAGTCCCCCGATGGGCCGCGGGCCGCCCTGCCGATGACCGTCCTTGAGCCGCCAGAAATTGTTTTTGCCGATCCAGAACCGCTGGGCCTCCGGCTTGCCGCTGATGACCGCGCCCAGATCGCCATTGCCTAACAATGGTCCATCGACCGTGTCTCGCGACGGCACCCGGCCCGGCGGCTTTTCCATGACCGTCTTGTATTGTGAGACGATGCGTTCGGCTTCCGCCATCTGGTTAGGTGCCGCTGGCGCAGCCCACGCCACGCCCATGGCCAACCAAGCGACCCCCACACTGGCTGTTATCCATTTGTTCGAATTGGTTTTGCGCATAATGTGCAGCTTATACTCGATGGGTGGAGTGATTGTTTCACCCGGATTACCTTCTTGCCTGCAGCAACCCTGGATCAGCTCCATGGGAAGGGTCGAACCTTGGTGACGGACTGAACCATAATTGGGGTCGCACTGAGCGCCGGGATTGAGCCAAAGCGGTGGTGCACTGCGTTTACCACCGCACGCCATGCCAGCGCCCGGCTGAGCGGCCCTGGGCCGTGCCGCCCTAGCCTTCCGCCTTCCTCTCATCCCGCATGCCGCCGATAAACAACAGGCAGGCGGCAATGCAGATGCAAGAGTCCGCGACGTTGAAGGCCGGCCACCAACCGCGACTGGACGGCACCAGCTTGGCGTAAAACGGTAGCTTTACGGCAATAAAATCCACCACATAGCCGGCGGACAGGCGGCTCCACCATGATTCGCCGAGGTGCTCGTGGAGCCGGAAGCCCTGCACGAGCCTGTCGGTTAGATTGCCGAAGATTCCGCACAACAGCAAGGCCACCGCAATTTTGGAGAGGATATGCTGGAACGCGCCCTTGAGCCAGAACAGCCGGATCATCACCAGCGCCAGCAATGGCATGCACAAAAATACCACCGGTGCCCAAGTCGAGCCGTTGCCAAAGCCGAAGGCCACGCCCTGGTTGTGGACGCGCACCAGATGGAACACGTCGGGGATGAGCCGGATGACCCGCTCCTGCTCCGACCACGGCGGCGGGAAATACGCCACTGTTAGAAATTTGGTCGCCTGATCGAGCAGATAGAGCGGCAGGGTGAGGCAGAGCAGAAGGCGGGAGAAGGGCATGGGGGGGGGATTGTAGCGGCGGTCTATGACCGCCGAGAATGTCTTGGATGAGTCATTGGAGTTGTCGATTCCTTTCGCCAGCGACGGTCATAGACCGCCGCTACAAACCTCCGCACATCTCTCGCACAGCCCGACTGGTAGAAGCGGCTCATGCTTGCGACAACGCGGGCAGAGGCAATGGCCGGTCTTGCGGGCGGTTGCGGCGAGTGCCTCACCGTGGGTGGCGGTGAGGCCGGCGATGATGAAGAACTCGGTGGCAAAGTCGCGGTCGTTGAGCAGCGGCAGCAAGCCGGCGTCCTTCTCTGGAATGGTTAGAGCGACATCCGCCTCGTTGTTGCGGGTGAACTCCTTGGCCTGGATGCAGGCTTCGATGGCGGTCTGGATGACGTATTTGATTTCAAACAAGCGCTCGGCTTGCAACGTGACCACACTCGGTTTGAACGCGGGGTTGGGCACCGGGAAGTCTTGTTCGTGGACCGAGCCGCTGGTCAAGGCCGAGTGCTCCCACGCCTCATCCGCCGTGAAGGCCAGAATCGGCGCCAACAGCCTGGCGATGCTGGTGAAAATCTCCAACATCGCCGCCTGCGACGCGCGGCGCCGCGGTGAGTCCGGCGCGTCGCAATACATCCGGTCCTTGGTGGCATCGATATAGATGGCCGATAGATCGGTGGTGCAGAATTGATTGAGCGCGTTGAAGACCTTGCGGAACTCAAATGCCTGATAGGCTTTAAGGCACTCGGCGGTCACTTCGTGGAGCCGCTCCAGAATCCAGCGGTCCAGCAGGGTATACTCCGAGTGGGCAGGATGCCCACTCTCCTTGAAACCGTCGAGATTTCCTAACAAAATGCGCAGGGTGTTGCGCAGGCGGCGGTAAGGTTCGGCGACTTGTTTGAACAGATCCTCGCTGAAGGGCACCTCGTTCTGCCAATCCACGCTGCTGACCCACAAGCGGACGATGTCGGCGCCGTATTGGTTGTAGAAATGCGCGGCATCGATTGGTTTGCCGGCCTTTTCCGCCTCGGACTTGGAGAGTTTTTTCTTATCCTTATCGACGACAAACCCGTGGGTCATGACCGTTTTGTAGGGGGCCGCGCCACGATAGGCGCAACTGAGCATGAGCGAACTCTGGAACCAGCCGCGATGCTGGTCGGTGGCTTCCAGGTAGAGATCACAGGGTGTGTGCAGTTGCGGGTGCGCATCCAACACGGCGACGTGCGAACATCCAGAATCAATCCACACGTCCAGCGTGTCGCGGCATTTTCTAACACCTTCGGGCAGGCCGAGGCGGGCGGCGATTTCCGCATCGCTGTGTTCGAACCAGAAATTGGTGCCTTCGGTTTCCACCAAATCCGCCACCTTGTGGGCCAACTCCGCAGAGAGGATGGCCGCCCCGTCGGCAGCGAAAAACACCGGCAGCGGCACGCCCCAGGTGCGCTGCCGCGAGATGCACCAGTCCGGGCGCGTTTCCACCGTGCTGTATATCCGGTTGCGGCCCCATGCGGGCAGCCATTCGACACGGTCGATTTGCTCCAGCGCCTGCCCACGCAGGGTTTCCAATGAGATGAAGAATTGCTCGACGGCGCGAAAAATGACCGGCGTCTTGGAGCGCCAGCAATGCGGATAGGAATGGCGGATGGTTTCCATGCCTAACAAATGACCGCGCTCCGCGAGGATTTCGATAATGCGGGCATTGGCCTTGAAGACATGCACGCCGACCAGTTCTGAGAGGCCGACGGCGGCGGTGAATTTTCCGGCGTTATCCACCGGTGAGAGCACGTCGAGGCCGTTCTGCTGGCCGGCCACATAGTCGTCCGCGCCATGGCCGGGGGCGATGTGCACGGCACCGGCACCGGTATCGGTGGTGACAAAGGTGGCCAGAATCAACTTGGACGCGCGGTCGAGAAACGGGTGCTGCGCCAGACAACCTTCCAACTCGCGACCTTTGATTGCTGCCAACTTTTCAGTTAGATCAAACCCGGTCTTGGCGGTGAAATCCGCGACGAGTTCGCGCAGGACCACGAGCGTCTCCTCGCGCCCGGCGTTGTGGAAGCGGCCCACCACGTAGGTGAAGTCCGGATGCACCGCGATGCCAAGGTTGGCCGGCAGCGTCCACGGCGTGGTCGTCCAGATGACCATCGCCGCCCCATTCAAGGAGGCAGGGAGACCAGCAGGCTGCTCTTGGCTCCCGCTCAGCGGGAATCTAACATATACGGCCGGGCTCTCCTTGTCGTGATACTCGACTTCCGCCTCGGCGAGGGCGGTTTGCGCTCCATACGACCATTGGACGGGTTTCTTGGCCTGATAGATCGCGCCGCTTTCCACGAGCTTGGCAAAAACGCGCAGGACGCTCGCCTCGTAGCCCGGGGCCATGGTCAGATACGGGGTGTCCCAAGCGCCGAAAACGCCGAGCCGGCGGAACGACGCCCGTTGGATATCGATGAATTTTTTCGCAAACTCGGCGCAGCGGCGGCGGATTTCCCCCGGCTCCAACCCGGCGGCCTCCTTCACGACTTTGAACTCGATGGGCAACCCGTGGCAATCCCAACCGGGGATGAAGGGCACGGTGAAACCGGCCATGGTCTTGGATTTCACCACCAGATCCTTGAGCACCTTGTT
>JBAXOF010000134.1:0-9997 GCA_037133375.1 Verrucomicrobiota bacterium
CGCAAAACTCGTGCCGTTAGAATCACATTTCACCCACGGATTCAGCGGAAGAGGCTAGAAAGAAAGGAGAATAGATGAAGATTGAATTTACGATAGTTTGTTTTTTTGCATTCATCACCTTTGGCTTCACGCAGGAATCCAATTTGTCTTCATTTCAAAATGATCTTGCGAAATGGGAACAGCTTGTCTCCGAGAAATCAACCGATATAGAGATTCTCACGAGGCAGCGCATGAAACTCCTTGAGACGTGGGAAAGCATTCCACCCCAGCAGATCTCCAGCTCAATGAATTGGGCTGTCGCCTCGGCTAATAGGTATCTAATTTCAGTGATGGTTGATGCGGGTGATTTCAAAGGAGCGCGGACGCAACTTGTGGAGCATGAACAATTGTGTAGAGACTTCCGTATCGGTCTAATCGGGCGCAGCAAGGATTCATTTGAAATTTTCGCTCAAGAACACGCGAAAGTCGCCGCTGCTCTTGGTGATGATCCGCTTGCTGGGAAAGCTCTACCGTATGAATTTTCTCGTACAGACCGTGGATTCTATGCTGTGATGGAAGAGAAAACCTTCAGTGGAGACAGAGTAAACGATATTGATGGAGATGTATTGGAAACCATGCCTGAAACGGAGACGCTTGGGAAATTCGTAGATTTCGATAAGACAGGGAGGCTTGTAAGAAGTGTCCTTGTTGGGTTAGAGTACCCATCAAAGGCGGAAAAACTGGTTAATCGGATTGTATCAGTATACCAGACCGAAGCCCCGGGACCAGCCACTCGCGGTGGATTCAAGCGGAGCAGCGCCAGCGAATTGTTGAGCGGAAGCAAAAGCCAGGTCAAATCGGACGGGCATAGCCGTCCGGTCCACATTGGTCAGAGATCTTCGGATCCAAGCGCGATTTTTCCTAACGCATATTGGAAGTGGCTACTCGGAATTGGGATCGCAATGCTGCTCGCTGCATGCGCCATTTTCCTTAAAGCCACGATAAGGAGAAGGAGATATTGAAGCAGGTGTTTCTTGTGTTCAAAAGTAAATCCGCCGGAGGCCATAGATAATAAGTCGCCATGCGCCGGGCTCTAGACAACAACGCAATTGTGAAAGTTGACCATCCGGTGTCACTCATTTTTCCAGCCGGCCTAACAAACGTAGCAAACCATCGAGAATGGTCAGCGGATGCGGCGGGCAACCGGGGATGAAGAGATCGACCGGCACGATGGAGCCGGCACCGTCGTTGACCTGCGGATGGCCGACAAACGGGCCGCCGGCAATCGCGCAGGCCCCCACCGCGATGACGATTTTCGGGTCCGGCACGGCGTCGTAGGTTTTTTTCAGGGCCAATTCCATGGCCTTGCTCACAGGGCCGGTGATGAGCAGGCCATCGGCATGCCGCGGCGAGGCGACGAACTGGATGCCGAAGCGACTGAGATCCCAACCGATGGTGCCGAGCACGTTGGTGTCCGCCTCGCAGGCGTTGCAACCGCCGGCGCTGACTTGGCGCAGGCGCAGCGAGCGGCCGAAGAGACTGCGCAGTTGCGTGTTGAGCGCGGCGGCGAGGCGGACTTGTGCGTGGTCCGGAGCGCCAAGCACGAGGTCGTCGCGGTGGCGCACGGCCATCCGGTGATCACCGCTCTGAGTGATGGCGTGCTCTGGACAGCCCGCCACGCAGGCAGCGCAGAACACACAACGCCCCAGATCCAGCGCGACGGGAAAGCCAAAATCGCGGCTGATGGCTTCGGTGGGACACAGCGCCATGCAGGCGCGGCAGCCGACAGGGCATTTCGCACCGTCCACTTGCAGCGCGCCGCCGTGGCGCGCCGGCAACGCGGGGGCCGGACCGTTCGGATAGGCCATGGTCTCGCAGCCGCGTTTCAGGCGGTGAATCAGGGTGTCAGTTAGAAACATGGCGGTGGGTGCGGGTTACAGGTCGAAGCCGCAATACGAGAGGTTGAAGCTCTTGTTGCAGATGGGGAAATCCGAAATCGCGGTGCCGCGCAGGGCGAGGGCCAGGCCGCTCCAGTTGTGGAACGAGGGATCCGTGATTTTGTACCGCCGGAAGCGCCCGGTTGAATCGGTTAGAGCCACGTGACAGACTTCGCCGCGCCAGCCTTCGACGAGGGCCACGGCCAGCGTGTCGGGTAAGGGCGCTGCCAGCTCGTCGCACAGGCCGCCTTCGGGAGGTGAGGGGAGTTGGGCGCTGAGAAACTCGCCCGAGCGCTGGATTTCCAATGATCGCACGCGGGCCCGGGCAAACACATCACCTCCCGGCCACACCGTCACCGGCGCTTGGGCGAAGCGATGCCAGCCGCTCGGGTGATCGTAACGCACATCGCGCACCAAACCACAGGCGCGGGCGGCGGGCCCGACCAAGCCGATCTCGGTGGCTTGCGGCGGGAAGACGGTGCCGACGTTTTCAAAGCGGGAGCGGACCGAGGCGGAATCCCACAGCCATGCGATGGCCTGTGCGGTATCCGTCAAGGCCGGAACCAGCCGCTCTAACATTTGTGTCGCGAGCGCGGGTTCGAGGTCATGCCGGCAGCCCCCCGGGCGCACCAGGCCGCGGCCGAAGCGGTTGCCGCACAGCATGGCCGTTAGATTGAGAAAGTCGCCGCGGAGTTTGCCGCAGGCCGACGAGGTGGGCAGAAACGCGACGTCGTTGGCGAGCGCGCCGAGGTCGCCGCAGTGATTGGCCAAGCGTTCGAGTTCGAGCGCGATGGCCCGCAGCCATTGCGCGCGCAGCGGTGCTTCGGACTCCGCGAGTGCCTCCATCAGCGTGGCGTGGGCCGTGACGTGGGCAATCGTCGTATCCCCGGCGATGGTCTCCATCTGGATGAGCGTCGCCCGATGCGGCCCGCCATTGAGTGCCTCTTCAATGCCGCGATGTTGATAGCCGAGCGCAATCTCAAGATGCAACACCTCCTCGCCCGCACATTGAAAGCGGAAATGCCCCGGCTCGATGATGCCGGCGTGGACCGGCCCGACGGCAACCTCGTGAATCTCGCCGCCATCGACGCGGAAAAACCCGGCGTTGGCGGGCGCGTCGCCAGCCGTGCGCCGCACCGGCTTGAGCCACGGGTGGCCAACGGGTGTTAGACCGTGCTGCTCCCAAATCTCGCGCTCAAACAGGTGCGCTTGCGGATGGTCCGCCGTGAGCGACGGATACTCCCCGCTCATGGGTGTGCTGCGCCCGACCGCCAGCGTGCTGTCGGTATCAAAGGCCAGCACGGCGACCAGTTGCACCGCCTCGCCCTCGGGCACGCCGAACAACGCGCACAGGCGCGCGCCGCGAGTGAGTTCGGCACCGGTGGTCCGGATGAAATCCGCCACCGGCCACGCCGGCACCTCCGCCCACGGCAGGCTGGTGGCATTGGCTAACAAGGCAAACGGAGTGAAGGCGCTCATGGCGTGGGGTAAAGTTGGGCGGCCGCGGCAAACCAGACATCGGACAACACGCGCGGTAAGAACAGACCAAGCCACAGCGATAAACCTAACAAAACAAGCGGTGGCAGCAGCACGCCTGTTGTCTCCATGAAGCGTTTGCCACCGGCTTTCGCCGCCGTGCGCGGACGGCCGTCAACAATGCCGAAAACCACCCGCGTCAACCCGCAAAATGCCAGCAGCAGGCAGCCGAGAAACATCGCCGTGGCGGCACCGTGGCCGGTCTCGAGCGCGGCCCGCAATACGCGCAATTCACTGAAAAACGGCCCGAATGGCGGGCAGGCCGTCACCGCGAACATGCCGGTGACAAAGATCGCCGCCGAGCGTGGCGTGAGCACACTCATGCCGCGCACGGCGTCCATTGAGGCGGATCCCGCAGCCCGCCGGATATTGCCCGCACTCAGAAACAGCGTGCCCTTGGTTAGACTGTTAGTCCAAACGTGAAACAGCGCCGCCGCCACGCCCGCCCGCCCGAGCGACGCACCCAGCATGAGAATTCCCATGTGCTCGACGCTTGAATACGCCAGCATCCGCTTGAAATCGCGCGTGCCTAGCAGAAATAAGGCCGCCACCAGCATCGAGAATAAGCCGATGGCCAGCATGGTGTGATCCGCAATCACGCCTTCGCCCGCGGCACCCACCACCGCCCGCACCCGCAGGATCGCGGTGAACGCCACGGAAGTGACGCCGCCGGCCAGAATCGCGCCGACGATGCCCGCCGCCTCGCCGTAGGCTTCCGGTTTCCAGGTGTGCATCGGCGCCAGCCCCATCTTGGTGCCGTAACCGACTAACAAAAGCACCCACGCGATGAGCACCCACGGCCGCGATAAGCCCGCACCCTGCGCAATCAGTGCCACAAATGTCAGGTTGCCGTCACCACCGCTGTGCAGCGAGGCATAGCCGAGGCACAATGACCCTAACAATGAGAGCGCGATGCCGGTGCCACCCACCAGCAGGTATTTCCAGGTGGCCTCGAAGGCCCGCGGTGTCCCGTTGAAGTGCAACAGCGGCACTGCGGCCAGCGTGACTGCCTCGGTGAAAATCCACAGCAATCCCAGATGCCGCGCCTGATGGCCCGCACTCAATAACCCTAACACCGCTAACAGCGCCGCAATGAAAATGCGGTTGGGTCGCTCGCAGCGGATCCGCAGGTAGCTCACCCCATACCATGCACACACCAAAAACAACAGCGACACCACCGGCAACACCGCCCGCGCCAGCGGGTCAAAGGCGAGCCACGCACCTTGCTCGACTGCCGGCGGATCGAAGAACAGCCAGAACGAGAGCACAGTATGAACGAGCCCGGCGGCGGGCAAAAACCACGGGCGCGTGCGGCCCCACGGCCAGAGTGCCGCCAGCGCGGCGGCCACCAGTGGCACAAGGACGAGCAGCAGGGATTTCATTCGTGAAGGGTGGTGAGTTTGCGGGTGTCGAGCGAATCAAACGCACGCTGGATGCGGTCCACGATGATGCCGATGATGAACACCCCGACCGTTAGATCGAGGAGCACGCCGGCTTCCACCAACAGCGGCATGGCCTTGATGAGGAGCAGCCCGAAAAGATAGATGCCGTTTTCAAGGATCAGGTAACCGCACACCTGCGAGATGGCCTTGGTGCGCCCGATCAACAGAACGAAACCGGTGAACACGGTGGCCAATGCCCCCGGCACCAGCAGCGAGCCGGCATGCTCGGGTAGCAGCGGCAGCTGATGCGTCAGGGCCAACGCCGCAATGGTGCCAGCCGCACCTAACAACATCGACGCCACAAAACCAATCTGCGGTTCCAGCTCGCGGTCAATTTGCGCCGTGCGCATCGCCCGGCGCAACAAGGCGGGAATCAACAGCCCTTTGCCGGCCACCGTCGCCAGCGCCACCACCACCACCTGCCAGTCAAGGTCATGCCCCATCAAAATCGGCATCACCCCGAGAAGGACCCCCTGCGCCGACATCGCGCGGATGAGCGCCGGCAAGCGGCTGGTGCCGAGAGCCAGCAGGTTGAGCCCCATAGCCAGGCCGATGAGGAGATTGAGGTTGGAGTTCATCATGGCACACCGCCTTCCCATGCGACAAGCAGCGCAAACAAGCATAACAAGAATGCCGTGGTGAGCAACAGCGGCACCCGGCGGAAGGCAAAACGCGCCAGCAGTGACTCGACCAGTCCGACCGCCACCGTCACGCCCAACACCCCTCCCGCCAGCAACCCGGCGGCGGCGAGCGGCTTGAGCTGGTTCATGGGTAGCACCGCCTGCACTAACAGCACCGTGAACAGCAGGAGTTTCATCGAGGCGCCATGCAAGATCGCGGCCAGCGGTGGGCCGCTGTGATCCAACACCATGACCTCATGGATCATGGTCAGTTCGAGATGGGTGTTAGGATCATCAAAGGGCACCCGGCAGTTTTCCGCGAGCAACACGATGAACAAGCCCGCCGCCAGCAGTGCCGCGCTCGCCCCCATCGCCGGAGATAGCATCGTGGCCAGCGACAGGCTGCCGCTTTGCACGCATAGCGCGAGCACAGCGGTGATCATTGCCGCCTCGGCAAGCACCGCATAGCTGACCTCGCGCACCGTGCCCATGCCTTCGAAGGCCGAGCCGGTCTCCATCGCGGCCCACGCCGTGCCAAACCGGCCAAGCGCCAGCAGATACAGCATCAGCAAGGCATCGCCACGAAAACTCAAGCCCGCACCTAACGGACCTAGCGGCAGCAACAGCGCGGCACCCAGCAATGCCACCCAGGTCATGGCCGGCAGAATCACGAATGCGGGCGAGGCGAGCGTGCTCATCACCACGCCTTTTTTCCACAAGCGGGCGAGGTCGTAGTAAAGTTGCAAGACCGGCGGCCCGCGCCGCCCCGCCACCCATGCTTTCACTTTGTTGATGATGCCCGGCAACAACGGTGCCAGCAACAGCCAGCAGTCGAGGCGCAGAATCAGGTCAAGGATTGAATTCATGGCAGGCTGTCCCATAAAACCAGAATACCCAGCGCGGCGAGTCCCGCGACAACATAGAAAATGTAGGCAGATAGACGCCCATGTTGAAAGCGCCGCACGGCGGTGGACACTTGCATGACACGTGCACCAGCAGGCATAAACACCCGTTCTAACATAGTTTCCGGCACCCGTTCCAGCCACAGCGCGTGGGCCGGGAAGTGACCGCGTGGACGCCGCAGCGTGCGCACCGGCCGCAGAATCCACCAGAACCAGCCCGCCGCGAGGCCCGCGAAGGAGCCGCTGGAGTATTGCATCCTGGCGGTGGGCGCGGCATAGCCACAGTCCCAGGTCGGAGTGCGACGCAGGTTGTTAGACTGGGTCCTGCGCCACAGCCAACTTCCCGCGGCGGCAAGCAGCACGAGCAACCCGCAATGCACCCAGCCCAGCGTGGCCAGCGGCGTTGCCGCTTCGGCACGCATAGGCAATTCGGGTGAGGAGAGGAGAGGCGGCGGGCAACCTGCCCGCGCCACAGTGGTCCGGACATCCTGCCCGGAATCTGTGGTCAAGCTCTCCGCAGAAGCAAGCGTATGGGCCGCCGCGCCGGACCATGCCGGATGCCACGCCCCCGCCGCACTTGATAGAGCCGGCCACAGCAGCACCGGTGCCAGCCCCAGCGCCAGACAAATGCCAGCCAGCGCCAGCATCGGACCGCGCATCCAGCCAGCGCATTCGTGGGCCGCCGCCGCTGGTTGGGTGCGCGCCGCGCCGAGAAAGATTATCGCGCCCGCCTTGACGAAAGTCGCCAGCGCCAGCGCGCCGGACATGGCGAGCACGATTACGGCGGGCATCGCCGCCCAGGCCGGTGTTTGTTTGCCTGCCACCGCATCGAAGAGGCCCAGATAGATCAATAACTCACTAACAAACCCATTGAGAGGAGGTAGACCCGCCGCCGCCACCGATCCCAGCGCGAAGAGCCCGGCTGTCCACGGCATCCGCCGCCACAAGCCGCCCAGACGGCTCATGTCCCGCGTGCCAGTGGCATGCAACACCGACCCTGCACCGAAAAATAACAACGTCTTGAAGGCCCCGTGATTCCACACGTGCAATAATGCCCCCGCCATGGCCAACCGGCCCCACGCCGCATCGTCGTGCGCTCGCCCGAGCAACGCCGCTCCCAGGCCTATCATAATGATGCCGATGTTTTCCACCGAACAATAGGCCAGCAGACGCTTGAAGTCGTTTTGCGCCATGGCAAACGCCATGCCTAACAAAGCACTGAGCGCGCCCAGGCCGATCACCACCCAGCCCGCCGCTGGCGGCACCGCCAGCCAGCCGCTGAAGCGCATGATGCCGTAAACCCCCATCTTGATCGCCACGCCCGACATGATCGCGGATACATGGCTCGGGGCGCTGGCATGTGCCGAGGGCAACCAAATGTGCAGCGGGAAAAATCCCGCCTTCATGCCAAAGCCTGCCAGCGCCAGCCAGAATAAGGGGGCACAGGACGCGTCGGCTCGCAACGGTCCCAGATCCCAGCCGCCAGTCCTGGCCGCCAGCAGGGTGAAAAACGCAAACAGACAGATCGTGCCCGCATGCGATGTGGCCAAATACAACCAACCCGCAGCCCGCACCACTGGCTGTGTCGGATCCAGCGTGATGAGGAAATAGCCGCAGATGGCAAACGCTTCCCACGCCATGAGAAAATGCAGCCCGTTAGACGTCGTCAGCACCAGCAGCATGCTCAATACCAGCGCGCTCCACCACGCCCGCCCCTGCGGCGCGGACGCCGCATGCGCGTGATCCGGCCAATACCCGCGCGCATACACCGCGCCCGCTCCCCCAACCACTGCCGCCAACACGACAAATACCGCGCTCAGCCCGTCTAGGCGCAGGTGCAGCGCTTCCCCACCTAGCAAAAATCCAGACTGCCAGTCCCACCCGGCACCTGTTGGAAAAACCGTCAGCGCCGCGTTGAAGGCCGCCACTGCCCCGCCGAGCGTGAGGCCCAGCCACAATCGCGGCCAGCGTGCTCCGACCACGACCGCCATGCCTAACAAGACAACCGCCGGCAATAACAATTGGCCGGTCATTGCGCCTTGCCCTCCTGCTTCTTTGCCGCGGCAACCGCCGCGTCCGCGTCCGCCACCACCTGGAAAATGGCCTCGTCGGTGGCCTCGCCATCGAGTAGCGCGTTCAATGTGCCGCCAAGCAACAGTCGGCTCAGCCGGCCCACCATGTCCAGATGCGCACGCGGTGAGGGCGCAATGAAAAACAACAGGCGGGTCACCGCCACCGCATCCACCCGTGGCTCGGTTAGAGACAGGCCCTCCTTCATGAGAATGAGCGCCACGGTCCCCGAATCCCGGCCTAACGTGATACGCGTGGCCGGATGCGGCAGCGCAAACCCGCCGCCCACCGGCGCATAGGTGACCCCTCCCGGTGCCCTCAGCCGTTGCTCTAACAAATCGCGCACCGCTGCCGTCGCCCCGTGCTTGGCGCTGGCGACCCGCACGAAAACCTCCGTGACATCGGCCGCCGCCACTCCGCGGAAAATCCCGCCCGTGTGCAGCAGTGGAGCCAGTCGCAGGGTGGTGCTCAGCCCGGGGTTTTCGGTTGCCAGGAAGCCCGCCTTGGTGGCCAGTCCCCGGGTGGCCGCCCATTGCGCGACCTGCGCGCGATCAAACAACAATACCCGGCGGTCCGGGGTGTGCGGCAAACCATCGTCCCGGATCCAGCCTTCCACAACTTTTTCCGAGACGCCAAACGACTCCGCAAGTTGGATGAGATTCAGATACATGGCTCAATTAAAATGTTAGAAACGGCCGGCATCACGAATGGAGCGTGCCGGTTCAAGGATGACCGCCCACTCAATGAAATCTCCACCCGGCTGCCACGACAGGCGCACAAGCGGTATCGCCACCGCGCACCCGGCGCAAGGACAATGTGCGAAATCTGACTACCAAAGGACTGGTTCCATTGCCGTGGGTGGAGCTACTATGGAGCTATTTTGCCGGAACAATGGTGATTTCCCGCATGCTTTGCACGGGTTTGGCAGCGGCACCTTCGATGGCTGCGACGAGTTGATAGTCGCCCGGGGTTGCGGGAACAGCGACTGCATCAAACGCCACAAGGGCGGCTCCCTGCGGCGCTAATTTAGCAGGTCTGGTGAATTCGGCGACGCTTGTGCCCTCGCGGATGAAGCGCAAGGTTACCTTGCCGCTCCAGGGTTTTTCCAGGTCGTTAATGAGGCTGATAGATAGTGGCAGGGTTGTCCCGGCCGTCATCTCCGGCTTCCAGTATTGGAGCATGACGCCGACGGGCGCAAAGGCGTCGCCGACGTATTTCAGGAACTCCGGCTCTAACTCTAATTGCTTCACGCCGGTATTTTCCAGGAAGTGGTCGCTGGTCATGCCGACGCCCAGATGGCAATAACCCAGCGAACAGAATTCCATGACTGCAGCCGCGGTGCGGGCATGGCGCCAGAACTCGGTTTCGGCAGCCTGGAAGAGCGCGTAGAGGTGGCGGTTTTTGGCCGCAGAGTTGGCGTCGCCAAGGATCCGCTTGAAAATCGGATAGGTCAGGGTGGTGGGCGAGCCGTCACGGTTGATCCAGAGCCAGCCGTATTCGTTGACGATCAC
>JBAXOF010000135.1:0-9972 GCA_037133375.1 Verrucomicrobiota bacterium
AATGGAGTAATGGAGTAATGGAGTAATGGAGTAATGGAGTAATGGAGTAATGGAGTAATGGGATCGAAGACACTACTCCAAAACTCCACTACTCCTCTCTTCCACTACTCCACTACTCCACTACTCCTCTCTTTCACCACTCCACCACTCCACATGTTCCCATTCCTGCCTTCCTCGGTCGTACGCAGTGCCATGCGTTTTTTCACCCGCATTCTCACCGGCCTGTGCGCGCTTGTTCTAGCCGTGCAGTCCGCGCCCGCCGGGTTGGTCGGGTATTGGACATTTGATTCCGGGACCGGTGGTGGCACAGTCGCCGACTTGTCCGGCAATGGCAACAACGCCAGCCTCTCGGGTACTCTTGCCACGACGCCTGTTGTTGCAGGTGCCGCAGCCGTACCCGCCATGAAAGCAGTCAATGTCGGCGGCACCAGCGGTGCCATCACGGTGCCGACCAGCGCATCCCTCAAGTTTTCCGACAACAAGTTCACCATCGCCATGTGGATGAATGATGGTTACAATGAAAGCTATCCCCGCCTGTTTTATACCAATGCCTGGGAGTTGCAGGGCAACACCTACGCCGATGGCGACACATTCTATTTAGGAAAAAGTCCTTGGATTACGACGAATACACTGAACGGCTTGAGGGGGGCGTGGCATCACATGGCGATCACCGGCGACGGCGCGAGCATCAAATGGTATTTGGATGGCACCCTCAAGGCAACCGTCGCATCGACCAAGTCGTTTGCCGGCAATTGGGGTACTCTGGAAATTGCCACAAACACCACCAGGATAAGCGGGCTGCTCGGTGATGTGGCGATATTCAACACCGCCGAAACCGACATCGCGAAAATCATGGACCGCACGCACCCGGCGATGGCACCACCGCCAGTGTGGAGCGGTGCCGGCACGCTCAATGGCAGCGGCCAATTGGTGTGGAGCGATGCGGCCAACTGGGGCGGTATCACCATGGCCGCAGACAAGGTGCTAGCCTTTGCCACCAGCACTGGACTGACCAGCAATTTCAACGACTTTTCCAGCAACACAAAGTTCACCGGAATCAGCTTTGCCGCAGGCAGCGGCGCCTTCACCCTCAATGGCAACACGCTCAACCTCACCGGTGACGTCGTCAACAGCAGCAGCAATGTCCAGACCCTGTCTAACAATATAGTCGTGGATGGCGGCGACCGCACATTCAACACCGCGACGGGCGATGTGATTGTCAGCAACGGCATTGCCGAGGCGCAGACGGGGCGCGGTTTGCTCAAGACCGGAGCCAACACGCTGACCCTTGCCGGCACCAGCACATATACCGGCCCGACGAGCGTGAGCCAAGGCCCCTTGCTGCTCAATGCCGCTACGCTGGGTAACACCGCCGTCACGGTTACCGGTGCAAGCTCCAAACTGTCCGGCATCGGCAGTGTGGCCGGACCCGTGACGGCCCAGTCGTCCGCCCATCTGGCACCCGGCCTCAATGCCACCACCACCGGCGCGCTTACTCTCAACAATGGGTTGACGCTCAATGCGGCCAACTTGGATATCAAGGCCGCCACACCGGGCATCAGCGATGGCCTCAACGTTACGGGCAACCTGACGCTGACCGGCACCACCACCCTTGGCCTAACCGAACTGACCGGTTTTGCCAATGGCGACTATGTGATTCTAACTTACACCGGCTCCCTAACAGGTGACCCCGCCACCCAGATCATCCCGCCCACCCAAAACGCGAGCCACGCCTATTCGATTCTAACGACCAGCGTGGCAGGCATGAAACAAATCAAGTTGCACGTCGCCGCGCCGTCGGCGGCCAAGACCTACTATGTGAGTGCTTCCGGGAATGACAGCAACAGCGGGTTGGACAGCAGCAGCGCGGCGTGGAAAACCCTGGCCAAGGCTTCGACCGTCACCTTGAACCCCGGCGACTCGATCCTGCTCAAATGCGGTGATACTTGGAATGAAGAACTCCATCCCACAGGCAACGGCACCGCCACCAATCCGATTCTGATCGGCGCCTATGGAACAGGCAATAAGCCGGTGATTGACCGGCAGGATTACACGCAGGACCGCAACGGCATCTTCCTGAACGACCAAGCGGGTTTCAAGATTGTAGGGATCGAGTTCAACCGTTGCCAGACAGGCATCTACGGGCGGTATTCCGACAATGTGCCGACCAAGGAATTCCTCTGGATCGAGGACTGTTATTTCCATGACTCGCTGCTTTACGGCGGAAGCTACGCCAATTACCCGGCCCCCAAGAACATCAGCCTGGGCATCTCGCTGTTCAGCTACGAACGGGACAACATCGTCTCCCTCAAGGACATCACCGTCAAAAACTGCGTGTTTCGCCGGATGACTTCCGCGATTTGGACGAACAATCCCGACAACTTCAATCAATTCGCCGATTGGATTTACAACTTCGGCAATTTTGTCATCCGCGACTGTTTGTTCGAAGAAGGCTACCAATGGCAGTTAGGGATACGCGGGGTGGCTGGCGGCGCCGTGCGTGCTTGTGTGACCGTCGACATCGGCCGGGGATTCACCGCCTTCAATGGCGTGGCCGGTGCGATGTTTTTCCGTACCAAGGATTGGATCTTCGAGGACAGCGAGTGGGGCTTCATCAGCAGGGGCGGAGGCAGCGGCGATGGCGAGGCCTTCGATTTCGAGGGCAACTGCGACAACATGACGATGCGCAATTGCCTGTTCCACGATACCGACGGCCCTGGCTTCCTGATTTGCCTGTATGCTTCCAACTGGAATTTCCACACCAAGCTGCGGATGGAAAATTGCGTGCTCAACGGCAAGGCCGCGAATCCAGAGGGGCGAATTGGTAAGTGTGAAATAGTCAATTCCTCCGATCTCAATGCGGCGACCTGGAGGAATTCGCGGTTTTATCTCTCTGCGGGTGAAATCCTGATGAAGGTTATGGATCCCGACAACCCCAAGAGATCGTCCTTCGTCAATTGCCAGCTTAAGGCGCTCAGCGCGGCCACCGGTTCCCCGAAACTAACAGCCACGGCCAGCGCATTATCGGAGGGAACAGGCAATGAAGCATCGAAGGCCAATGACGGCAACACCGCCACCGCCTGGACCCCTACCTCCGCCACCAACCAATGGCTGCAGTTGGATTTCGGCGCGCCGGTCACGGTCAACGAATTCCGGATCAAGGAAGCCGCCGGTTCCGCGGTCACGCGCTATGCCATCGAAGCTTGGGACACCGGGCAATCGCGGTGGATGAGCATCTTCAACGGACGAACCATCGGCTCGGATTTCGTGGCACCGGTGGTAAGCCGCAAGATGCAACAGGTTCGGCTGTGGATCACCAGCACCGGCGGCGGCAACCCAAGCATCGCCGAATTCCAAGCCTACAACGACATTGCCGGCTGGACCTTCAGCTCGCCCACGCTTGTTAGTCCGCCGGCCGGCAACCCGATTCCCACCACCACCACCACCACCACGGTAACCTCATCGCTCAACCCGTCATCCGTCGGCCAAGCGGTGACCTTTACGGCCACCGTGGCATGCAGCGCGGGCACGCCGACCGGCACGGTCACCTTCAAGGACGGTGCCGCGACGCTCGGCAGCGGCACGCTCAACGGCAGCGGCGCGGCCACCTTCAGCACGTCCGCCCTCACGAGCGGCGCTCATTCGATCACCGTCGTTTACGCCGGCGGCACCTATTGTAACACAAGCACTTCCGCAGCCATCTCCCAAGTCGTCCCATGAAATCCTATCCACATCACAATCTGGCAGATGGTTTCTTCGGGGAGCGCCGACGTCCCGCCGGCTGTGTTTGGCATCCTGCCAAACACCTCTTCTGCCCGGGATTCGCCCTGATCAAGCACCACCTCGCGCCAAGCTGGAAGCGGCTCACTGCGGTGGCTCTCGTCATGCTGGCCTCCACCCATGTTGCGCCGGCCGACACTTTCGGCACGGGAGGCAATCAAATCAGCGTTGATTTCGTGCCGATATCGGGTGCCAGCAACCCGGCCAGCGGTTACGGGATCGTGTCTAACGATTACCGCATCAGCAAGTACAAGGTGACCAAGGCGCAGTGGGACAAGTTCGCCGCCAGTCTGGGTGTGGCGGTGACGGGCAGCCCGTGGGCAGCCTATGACGCGAGCCCGTTTTTCACCGCCGCCAACGTGCCGATGAACAACGTGAGCTGGTATCAGGCGGCCCAGTTTGTCAACTGGCTCAACACCAGCACTGGTCATCACGCGGCCTATAAGTTCACCAGCGCCCAAGGGACCGGCGACTACGCCTTCGCCGCGTGGAGCGCTGCGGAAGCCGCCAATGGCACCAATCTCTATCGTCACAAGGATGCGTTCTACTTCCTGCCCACGGAGCATGAGTGGGTCAAGGCGGCCTACTGGAACGGCACCACCTTGCAGACCTACGCCACCAAGGCGGGCGAAAGCCTGACCCAAGGCACCGGCACCACCGGCAGCGGCTGGAATTTCTATAACAATGGTTACGCCACAAGCACTCCCGGCCCATGGCCAGTCGGCAGCGGCAGCCAGGAACTCAACGGCACCTACGACATGATGGGTAGTACTTGGGAGTGGATGGAAAGTCCTAACAACGACGCCGGTTATGGCGCGGCCTCGGCGCGCGGCCTGCGCGGCGGATCATTCAGTTGCGATGCGAGCGGCATGGCGTCGTCAGCCCGTGGCAACGACATGAATTCCCCGCTCAGCGGCGACCCTGGGCACGGCTACGGCTATGATATCGGCTTCCGCGTGGCCAGTTTGGTGGGGACCCCGCTGGTTTGGAGCGGCACCACCAATGGCGCTTGGGACGTCAGCACCACCGCCAACTTCAGCGGCAGCGCGTCCGGCATGTATAGCGAGGGCGATTATGTCACCTTCAACAACACCGGCAGCATCACGGCCATCCAGATTGCAGCGGGCGGCGTGGCACCCCGCAGCCTCGTGTTTTCTAACACAATAGGCAAGGACTATGGGTTCACCGGCGGATCCATCAAGGGTCAGACCGACTTGGTGGCAGCCGGTGGCGGGCGCGTCACATTGAGCGCGGCCAACACCTACACCGGCGGCACCACGGTGAGCGCCGGCACCTTGATGTTAGGTGTGCAGGATGGTGTGGCCGACAATACTGCCCTATCAGTCAGCGGCGGCACGCTCGATCTTGGCGGCTTTACCAAGACCACCACCGCCACGGTTACCCTGTTGGGCGGCGTGACGCAAAATGGCATCATCATCAATAACGGCGCGGCCTACGACGCCCAGTCCGGCACGGTTACGGCCGCCTTGCAAGGCAACGCCGGTCTGAACAAGACGACCAGCGGCTCGCTCACGCTCTCCGGCACCAATACCTATGGCGGACTGACTACCGTGGGCAACGGCGCCCTGGCGCTGCTAGGTTCCCTCAAACCGTCAGGCACGGTTGCCGTGCAAAGCGGTGCCACTTTGGGTGGCTCCGGCAGCATGGGCGCTCTAACTGTTGCGACCGGCGGCCACTTGCTGCCCGGCAGCGGTGGCACGCTTGCCGCAGTGAGCATGTATCTCAGTGCCGGCAGCATCTTGGATTACAGTGGCGGCGCTGCCAACGTGAGCACCGCGCTCAGCGTGTCCACCGCGCCCGGCAGCGTGATGGTGAACCTCGCCACCAACCTCCCGCCCGGCACTTACACGCTTTTCAACTACACTACTCTAACACCTGTCGGGGCCAATCCCTGGGATCCGCAAAGCGCCTTCGTCATGGGCAGCGGCACCGGCAATTACATCTACACCTTCACCAACCCCACCGGTAAAATCAATCTGGTTATTGCCGAGCCGTCTGCGGTGACGTGGGCTGGCGGAGGCAGCGATACCAATTGGAGCCGGCTTGCCAATTGGTCTCCGAGTGTGAGTTTGAGTGGCAGCGAGGCAGTCACGTTTGCGGGCAGCGGCGGAACGACCGTCAATGATGTGGCGTCCGGGCAATTCAGGGGCTTTATATTTGCCAGTGGGGCCGGCGCGTTCACCTTCACCGGCAACGCCGTTAATCTGGCTGATAGTGTGATCAACAACAGCTCCAACCTGCAAACCATCAACCTCAACCTGACACTGCAAAGGGCCACCAGTTTCACCACCAACGGTGGCGGCGGCAATCTGGCGATCGGCGGCATCATTGCGGGCGGGTCTGCCGCACCGCTGACCAAGCTTGGCAGCGGCACCCTGGTGCTGAGCGGCAGCAATACCTACACCGGCGGCACCCTTATCGCCGCTGGCGTCCTCCAAGCTAACAACGCCACGGCCCTGGGAGGAGCGGCTGGCAGCATCACCTTCAGCGGCGGCACACTTCAGTTCACCGCCGCCAGTGCCGGCCAGGACTGGGGCTTCCGCCTCAAAAACAGCACCAGCGCTCCTATCAATCTCGATACCAACGGGCAGACCGTGACTCTTGCCGGCGGCATCGACGCCAGCAACACCGCCGGCTTGGTCAAGTCCGGGCTTGGCACACTGAATCTATCCGGATCTAACACATATATAGGCGGCACCACCCTTACCGCCGGCACTGTGAGTGCCAGCGGGACGTCGCCATTCAGCACCGGCAGCCTGGCCGTGAACAACCCCAATACCGGCAGCGGCACGGCAGTCGTCTTGAACATCAACAGCTCGCTTGGCAGCGGCTCCCTGAGTGGGTCGCTCGCCACGCCCGCCAGTGGCACCAATACCGCCACCATCACCATCGCCAATGGCCAGACCTACACGGTGAACCAAAGCGCCGACGGCAGCTACGCCGGCAGTATCGCCGGCAGCGGCTCACTTGCCAGAACCGGCAGCGGCCTGTTGACCCTCTCTGGTGCCAACATCTACTCAGGCGCGACGACCGTCACCGTCGGCATCCTCAAGGCCGGTGTGGCGTCCGTACCTAACATAAGCGGCGCGTTCGGCAACAACTCCGCCGTGACCCTGGCAAACACCACGGGTGCCGCCCTCGACATCACGGGCTTCAACACGCAGATCGGTTCGCTTGCCGGCGGCGGCGGCAACGGTGGCAACGTGATCCTCGGGAGCAACACCCTTACGGTAGGCGGCAACAATACCAATACCACCTTCTCGGGTTTAATTTCCAGCAGCGCTGGCGTCACCGGGGTGAGCTTGAACAAGATCGGTTCCGGCACCCTGATCCTCGACAACCGGAGCAACTCGTTCACCGGCAACATCGTCATTGACGGTGGCCGCTTGCAGGTTAACTACGATAACCAGTTGGGTGCCGCCCCTTCCTCGTTTGTGGCGAACAACATCTCCATCCTCAACGGCGGTTCGTTCTTGAGTAATCTAGGAAATGGCAGCGACAACCTGGGTAACTTGAGCGCCAACCGCGGGATTTATCTGGGCCCCGGCATGCAGTCTATTAGCGGTGCTGGCTCCGACTTCCGTATCCCTGGTGTTATCAGTGGCCCTGGCGGACTTATCAGGTTCGGGACCAGCGGTTATCAATATATGTGGCTTGATGGCGCCAATACCTTCACGGGTGACACCAAGATCACCGGTGGCAATACGTTAGCCGTGGGCAACCTGGGCCTTCAGAATAGTGCGATCGACACGTCGGGGGCCATCCCTGGATTAGGTGGCGCACCGACGATTGGCGGCCTCTTCAACGGCGGGAACGTCGGTCTGGGTGGTATCACAAGTTTCACCCTCAATCCAACGCTGGCCGTCACCAAGACCTATACCGGCGTCCTCAGCGGTGGTGCCGCCAACATGACCCTGATCAAGACGGGCATCGGGACTCAGGCGCTCAACGGCGCAAACACCTTTACCGGTTCGACCACGATCAAGGCCGGCACACTCAGCATCAATACCATCAAGAACGTGGGCGGTGCGGCCAACTCGCTCGGGCAACCCGCCTTGGCCAATGCCACGATTAACATCGGCGACTTGACCACCGGTGCGACGCTGATGTACACCGGTACGGGCGACACCACAACCCGCATTATCAACTTGGCCGGCACGACCGGCGGGGCAACCCTGGACCAGTCGGGTGCCAGCGGCGTGCTGACGTTGAACGGCAATATCACCGCCACCGTCGCGGGTGCCAAGACCCTGACCTTGCAGGGATCCACGGCCGGCTCCGGCGTGCTCGGCGGCACCATCGTTGACAGCAGCGCAGGTGTCACCGCGTTGACCAAGGCTGGCAGCGGCCAATGGACCCTCAACGGCATTAACACCTACACCGGTCTAACGACGGTGAGTGGCGGCAAACTCACCATCAGCTCCACCGGCACGATCAATACTTCCAGCGGAGTGTCAATCGGTGCGGGGGAATTCAACTACAACTCCGCCACCGCCCTGTCGAAAAGCGTGTCGTTCAGCGGCAGCGGTGGCGTTCTCAGCGGCACCGGCACCATTACCCAGTTCGTCACGGTAGCATCTAACAACACGCTGGCACCGGGCAACGCCTCCATTGGCAGCCTGAGTTTCGGCGCCGGTCTATCACTCGCTGGCACCTACGCCGCGCAGCTGGGCACCCCTGGCACCACGTCAATCACCGGTGTTGCCGACCGCGCCGCTGTGACCGGCAATCTAACACTAACTGGCGGCACCCTCGCCCTGAGCGATAATGCGGGAGGCAACGGCCAGGGCGCTTTAGGGGCTGGTGCTTACCGTCTGATGACCTTCAGCGGCGCATTGAGCGGCACCTTCGCCGGCGTGAGCAACCCGCTGGGTGCGACGTTGCACGAGAGCGTGATCTATAACGACGCCGCGAAGAGCGTGGACATGAATGTGTACCGGTTGGCGGCGGCAGCCGCTCCGGCAGCTTCGGTCAACCTAGGCAATGTCCGCGTGGGCAGCAACTTGATAGGCAGCGCAACAGTTTCTAACATGGCAGCCAGCGATGGATTTTCGGAACTCCTCAAAGCAACCGTCAGCGGCGATGGCAGCGGGTTCAGCGGAGTGGCGGGCGGTGCCAACGGTACCCTCAATTTCAGCAAAACCACCGGCGCGGCGGGAGCCCAAAGCAGTAGCGCCAGCGTGGTGTTGAAGTCCACTAACACGGGTGTCTACGGTGACACCATCCTGAGCACAACCACCGTGGCCATGGGCGGCGCGGCATATGACTTTGCCAACGCAAAATACACCGGCACCACCATCGCCTTTGGCAACGTCCATCAGGGAGCCAGCGTGGCCAGCCAGGCAATCGCCATTGGCAACCAGACAGTGACCGCTTTGAACTATCAGGACTTGCTGGAGGTGGCAGCCACCACCACCAATACCAAGGTGACGGCCACCGGTTTCACCGCGCTGGCGGCAAGCAACAGCGGGGCGACGACTGGAAACCTGAGCTTCCATGTGGACTCCAGCTCTCCGGGCAGTCTTGCCAGCACCGCGATTCTAACACTCGCCAGCAATGCCAATGGCGTGGACGGTCTGAGCAACGCCACCGCCACCGTGGTGGGGTCGCCAGCAGTGATCACCACCACCGGCGGCGTCTATTCCGGCCAGATGGTGTGGAGTGGTGCCACGGGCAACTGGAGCACGGGTAGCGACTGGACCGATTCGGTAGGCGGCGGTGCGCAAGCCGCCCCGGGCACAGACAGTAATTTTGCAGGCGTGGACAGCGCCACCTTTGATGCCGGCGGCCACACCGTCACCGTGGACACGGCAGTCAACGTCAATGCGCTGAACTTCACCGGTGCCAGCAATTACAAGCTGGAGATTGGTGCGGGCAGTCTCACCTTGGCGGGCACGTCGGCCGGCATCACCGTCACCTCCGGAGCGCAGATCATCAACGCGCCGCTCGCCTTGGCTAACGATGTGGTCGTTGCAGTCACCAGCGGCTCGCTGGCGATTGGTGGCAATATCACCGCGGCGGGCAGTCAAACCCTGGCCAAGAACGGTGCGGGTGCTCTGACGCTCTCCAGAACGAACAGCTACGATGGCGCCACCACGGTCAACACGGGCACGTTGTATATCAATGGTGCCAACACCGGCCTCGGCACGGTCACCGTGGAACCTCTCGCCA
>JBAXOF010000136.1:0-9960 GCA_037133375.1 Verrucomicrobiota bacterium
TTACTTCTTTACTTCTTTACTTCTTTACTTCTTTACTTCTTTACTTCTTTACCTAGCCCGCCGTGTCCCCCTCCCCTCTTGAAGAAGCCATCGCCTCGCACCCGACGCCTGGCACGCCGCATTATGTGCCATTCGCCGTGACTGCGGACTTGGAGGCGGAAGCCGACGCGCGGATTTCCCACTATCCATCTAACAAACGATCGGCCACCCTGCCGCTGCTGCATATCGTCCAACACCGCTTCGGCTTCATCGCCGCCGCGGCCATCGACTGGGTCGCCGCCAAGCTCGACCTGGAACCTATCAAGGTGCTGGAAGTGGTTACTTTCTATCCGGGATTCCGCCAGAGTGCGCCGGGCAAGTATCACATTCGCGTCTGCCGCACGCTGTCGTGTGCGATGGGCGGCAGCCATGAGCTCATGGAACGGCTGTGCGAGCTCACCGGCATCGACCGCTCTCAACTCGACCCCCACCACCATCCGATCGCGGTTTCGCCGTGCGGAAATTTTTCCGTTGAGTTTGCCGAATGCCTTGCGTCGTGCGGCACGGCGCCGGTGTGCATGGTCAATGATGATTTCCATGAGGGGGTTGGCGCCGACAAGGCCGCAGAGCTGCTGGCCAAGTATGCGGCCCAATGAACCCGTTGCGGATTCCCTCTCAGCAACCCGCCATCGCCTCGTGCAGCGGGCGACCCGCCGCCAGGACGCGATAGTCATCATAGGGCACCTTTTCCGCAGGCGGGCCGAAAACCCGGTTGGCAATGTGGGCCGCCACCCACTCGGCACAGGCTTCCGCGGCCTGCAGGTCCGTCGGCGTGAAACCCTCCCATTCCTGAACCGCGACATCGCCCGCGGTGGCTCCCAGAGTGAAGTATGCCAATCTGGGAAGCGCTTCGTTGCGCCGCACCAAGGCGCTGGCATACAGCGGCAGTTGCAGATTCACCCAGCGATAATTCACCGGCTTGCCGTTGGCCACCCCTGCATAGAGCGCCGGTGAATCAGTTAGATGTGACGGCAACACGCTGGTCGCGATGATCCTGGTGCGGTGCTGCTTCTCCACGCCGTCCGCGGCGCCCGTCTTGTAATCAACAACCCGCAACTCCCCGCTCTCCCGATGGCGGTCGATCCGGTCGATCTTCGCCACAATCATGGCGTTCCCCACCGGAATCTCCACCTTGCGCTCGACGTCCACCACCTGCCAGCCCGCGGCGCGCTCACCGGCCTGAATGCGCGCCAGCCAGGTGAGGCGTGCCCGCAACGCTTCGGTTTGTATTCTAACAGCCAACGGCACACGTTGGCCAAACCACTCGGCGACAATGCGGTCGAGTGCGGCTGTGAGCCAATCGGCCAGGACCTCGGGTTGATCGAACTCGCGTGCATCCTCATCCTTGCCCCAGCGTTCCAGCACCTCATGCGCCACGATGCCGAAATCCCTGGCGTTCCACTCCACCCTTGCGGTTTCAGAGATCTGCATGCCCACCACGTATTTGAGATAATACCGGAACGGACAGGCCAGATAATCCTTGAGCGACGTCACATTGAGCCGCCGGGGTGGATCGAGCTGGCGCACTTGCCATTGCCAGTCCGCATGCCAGCGCAGGCCCGCTTCCGGCGGCTCGATCTCGCGAAACAAAGTTTTCACACGCTGTGGCAGCGCCGCACGCTCCGCAGCCAGCAGCACGCGCGACGGCAGCAAGGTCTCCCCCCCGGCACCCACCTTGCCACAAATCACATCCACCCGTCCGTCCGAGTGACGAGCCTCCACCATGGCCTTGAACAAAAAGGCATCCCGCGCCGCCCGCACCCCATCCGTAAGCAAACCCAACCTGACCCGCGCGGCTTCGCCGAGCCATGGCTCGCCGCCGCTGCGGGCCGGCACTTGCCCCTCGTTGATGCCACACATCACCAGATGCCGCCCCGGCTCGTAAAACAATTCCAGCCAGCCCTGCACATCGATCACCCGGCCTTCCGGCGGCAGCAGCGCGGGCGCGGGCATTTCCTCTAACATTAAATCCAGCCAGAACCGCACGCCGCGTTGCACCCGCCCGCTCACCGGTGCCGCCTGCGCCAGCCATTCGCCCATGGCGACTGCCGTCTCAGCCGCCGCCGGACCCGCGTGTCCGAGTGCATCCAACAATTCCAACAGCGGCCTCTCAAAGACGTCGCCAAGCAAGCGTGTCCGCCATTTTTCTAACACATTAGCCGCCTCCAGCAGTTCCGCTGCGGCCGTTTGTTCCTGTTCGCTGCGGATCCTGGTGCCACCCACACGTCGGCGCAAGTCCTCCGTGCGCAGCACCATCCAACGGTCGCGCAGTTGCGCCAAACATGCGGCGTGCTGCGCCCGCCGCCCGCCAATGAGCACAGCGGTTTCCGGCAGCGTCAAAAGATCCGCCATGACCGCCAGCGTCGGATCGGCCAACCACCCGCCCCAGACTTTGAACCAGCGCGCCAAACCTGCCATCGCCGGCACTGCCGCCGGATGAAAGGCCGGCCACCCGGCGCGAGTCAGCACCCGGACCAATTCTTCGCCCACTTGCGCATCCGCCGCTGCCAGCGCGACTTCGTTAGAGGCAGATTGTTCGGTGCCAATCAGGCGCAATGCGTCCACCGCCTGCTGGCGCGGATCGGCTGCCACACGCACCGAACCCCGGGCTCCATCCGGCCATGGCATCTCGCGTTGGCACCATGCCTCCAACGGCCGGCCGATCCCGGAAAATCCGTCCGCCTCAGCCACCGGCGCGCCGATCAAGATTGTTAGGCATGGTAGCGGCGGTCTATGACCGTCGCTGCCTATGGCACGCTCATCATTGGCCATCGGCGCTCGCAGAGCGCCGCTACAAGGCAGGCCATCGTCATCGCCCTGTAGCGGCGGTCTATGACCGTCGCTGCCAACGGCACGCTCATCATTGGCCATCGGCGCTCGCAGAGCGCCGCTACAAGGCGGGCCGTCATCCTCCCACGCCACCAACGTCCGCTCCACCAGCGGTGGCATTTCCACCACCCCCGCGAGCACAATGTTAGAAATTCCAACAGGAAGCTTCAAGCCCGCCGCCAGCGCCCGGCTGCGACTCTGATACCCCCAGTGACCCAACAATTTCTCCACCAACCCTTCCAGCCTGCCGAGGGCGTCCCAGCGCTCGGCCTCCACGGATTCGCGCAAGCGGCGTGCTGCGGCTGCCAGGGTGAGCGCATTTTCCTGCAAGTTGCGGCGCAGTTGCACCATTTCCCCGGCCAGGCCACCGGCCCAATCCCCGCCGGTTTCCGGTGCTTCGGGAAACAATCCCTCATACGCCGACCAATCGTCCACCCCTTCCAACACTTCCACCCATGCCACGTGTTCGGCCCAGTCCGGCGCCACATTCGCCGCCGTCGTTTCAATTTTCAGGAATGATCCAGGAGTCACGATTCCGGGTGAGAGCACGGCCCCGGCGGTCTCGGCCAGCGCCTCGCGCAAGCGCCGCCCGCTCTCCGCCGTGGGCACCACCACCAGCATGCCCGGCAGCTCGTCGCGCCGTTCTAACAACCATGCCACCGCCCGCTGCAGAAACGGCCGGTCCCATCCGAGAAATACGCGCTCTGGCATGGGCGTTAGCATGGATCGTCCTACCCGCTGAGGAAATCAAAATTTACTGGCATCGCCCTCCCGCGCTGTCACCAGCGCGCCTACGAAGAGTGCCGCCGCGCTCGTAGGCGCATTCGTGAGAATGCGTCTTGGCGGATGGAACGTCCTTAAACCGTCGAGCATCGCCCTCCCGCGCTGTCACCAGCGCGCCTACGAAGAGTGCGGCCGCGCTCGTAGGCGCATTCGTGAGAATGCGTCTTGGCGGATGGAACGCCCTTATCCACTCTGACCCCTAAGCCTCCCGCGGGTTTCGCTTTACTTTTCCGCCGTCCTGCTTTTTCACTTTCGCCCGTTATGACCTCCCTCATTCTTGAAAGACTCACGGCTCTCGGTCTCACCCTGCCTGCCGTGCCTGCGCCGGTGGCGGCCTATGTGAATTATGTGCGCAGTGGCAACCTGCTTTTTCTATCAGGCGGGTTGCCGCTCGATGGCGACAGGAAAGTCATCGGCAAAGTGCCCGGCGAGGTCTCCATCGAGGAGGCCAAGGAGGGCGCGCGCATGGTCGTGCTCAACCGCCTGGCCGTCATCCAGGATGCCATCGGCTCGCTCGACAAGGTTAAACAAATCGTCTCTCTAACAGGCTTTGTGAATTCCGCGCCGGATTTTTATGCACACCCGCAAGTGATCAATGGCGCCTCGGAGTTGCTAGTCGAAATCTTCGGCGACAAGGGCAGGCACTCACGCACCGCGTTAGGCGCGGCCGCCTTGCCGCTCAACGTCGCCGTGGAAATCAATCTCATCGTGGAAATCGCGGACTGAGGCTCATACAAAACGCACGATCGGCTGGTCCACGGCCAGACTGTCGCCCCGCTGTGCCATTACGTCCGCCACGGTGCAGTCGTGATCAGCCTTGAGGATATTCTCCATCTTCATGGCTTCGATGACTGCCAGTTTCTCGCCGGCTTTAACTTCCTGTCCGGGCTGCAAGGAAATTTCGGTGAGCATTCCCGGCATGGGCGAGAGCAGGAATTTGGATAGATCCGGCTTGGGCTTGACCGGCATGAGCGAGAGCAGGTGCGCCGCGCTGGCGGTCATGACCATCATGTCAACCCGCGTGCCCCAATGGGCGATGCGGTAGCGGATGCCCATGCGCTCGACCTGCAGGCACACCGGTTCACCGTTCCACGTGCCGCGGAACAAGTGCTCGCCCAGCCGCCAGGCGGACTTCAGTTCGCAAGTCCGGCCGGCGTGGCTGACGGCATAGCCGCCCGCGATGGCTACCAATGTTAATGGAAACTGCTGGTCGCCCAGCAACACCACCCAGGCATTGCCCAGCTTGCGGTCGTGACCGGCCAACTTGCCGCTGGTTTGCACCGCGCGCTCGATGTAGTGGCTGCGGGCAAAGGCGGCCACGGCGGCCAGCAGCAGCGGATCGGAATGCACCAGGCTATCCGCACTGAATCCCTTGGGGAATTCCTCGGCGATGAAGCCGGTGGTGAGATCGCCTGTTAGAAAACGCGGGTGCTGCATCAACGCCGCGAGGAAGGCGATGTTGGATGACACGCCGCTGATGACGAAGGCGTTGAGCGCATCGCGCATTTTCGCGATGGCATGCTCACGGTTCGCGCCGTGGGTGATGAGCTTGGCGATGAGCGAATCGTAGTGCATCGATATTTCGCCACCTTCGCACACGCCGGTATCGACCCGCACGCCGGTGTCTTCCTGCGGCGGGACGAAGCGGGTTAGGCGTCCGGTCGAAGGCAGAAAGTTGCGAAACGGATCTTCCGCGTTGATGCGGCATTCCAGCGCCCAACCGTTGAGCTGGATATCTTTCTGCGCAAACGGCAGCTTCTCGCCGGCAGCGACGCGGATCATCCATTCGACCAGATCCAGCCCCGTAATGAACTCGGTCACCGGATGCTCCACCTGCAGCCGCGTGTTCATCTCCAGAAAATAAAATTGTTGGTCCTTGCCGACGACGAATTCCACCGTGCCGGCGGATTGGTAGTCGACCGCTTTGGCCAGGGCGACGGCCTGCTCGCCCATCGCCTTGCGTGTTTTTGCGTCGAGGACGCACGAGGGTGCTTCCTCGATGACTTTCTGGTGTCGGCGTTGGATCGAGCACTCGCGCTCGTGCAGATAGACGCAGTTGCCGTGGGCATCACCTAACAGTTGAATCTCAATGTGGCGCGGCTCCTCGATGTATTTCTCAATGAAGACACGGTCATCACCAAAGGCGTTTTGCGCCTCCTTGCGACAACTGCTGAACCCTTCCTGCGCCTCGGCGTCGGTGAAGGCGACGCGCATGCCCTTGCCGCCGCCGCCGGCAGACGCCTTGATCATGACCGGATAGCCGATGCGCTTGGCGATGGTTAGAGCCTGCTCCGGCGTGTCGATCGCTTCATTGAACCCGGGGATGGTGTTGACCTTGGCCGCCAGCGCCAGCAATTTTGAGGTAATCTTGTCACCCATGGCCGCGATGGCCGCATGCTTCGGGCCGATGAAGACGATGCCTTCCTCCTCCAGACGCTGCGCAAACTTCGCGTTCTCGGCGAGGAAGCCATATCCCGGATGGACCGCCTGCGCCCCGGTCTGTTTGCAGGCGGCGATGATCTTGTCCGCCACCAGATAGGATTCCTGAGCACGCGGCGGGCCGATGCACACTGCCTCGTCGGCCAACCCGACGTGGCACGCCCGCTTGTCGGCCTCGGAGTAAACCGCCACCGTCTGGATGCCCATCCTGCGGGCCGTCTTGATGATGCGGCAGGCGATCTCGCCGCGATTGGCTATCAGGATTTTATGGAACATGATTGGGCTCGGCTTTCAGAGTGGAATATTCCCGTGTTTACGCCACGGGTTATCCAGTTTCTTTTCCAACAACATGGCCAGCGAGCGGCAGATGCGTTTGCGCGTCTCGTGCGGCATGATCACGTCGTCGATGAAGCCGCGCGCGCCGGCGACAAAGGGCGTGGCGAACTTGTCCTTATACTCCTCGGTGCGGGCGGCAATCTTGGCCGGGTCGCCTTTCTCGTCGCGGAAAATTATCTCCACCGCGCCCCGCGGCCCCATCACCGCAATCTCGGCCGAGGGCCAGGCAAAGTTGACGTCGCCACGCAAGTGCTTGGATGACATCACATCGTAGGCGCCGCCATAAGCCTTGCGCGTGATCACCGTCACCTTGGGCACGGTGCACTCCGCATAGGCATAAAGCAGCTTGGCGCCGTGTTTGATGATGCCACCGAATTCCTGCGCCGTGCCGGGCATGAAACCGGGCACATCGACGAAGGTGACCACGGGAATGTTGAACGCGTCGCAGAAGCGCACGAAGCGCGCGGCTTTGATCGAACTCTTGATATCCAGACATCCGGCCAGCACCAGCGGTTGGTTGGCGACGATGCCCACGGTATGGCCGACCATGCGCCCGAAGCCGATGACGATGTTCTTCGCATGGTCCGGCTGCAACTCAAAAAAATCCCCCTCGTCCAGCGTCTTGCTGATCAACTCCTTGATGTCGTAGGGCTGGTTCGGGTTGTCCGGCACCAGGCTGTCGAGCGACATCTCGAGGCGCCCGGCCGGATCCTCGGTCGGCACCACCGGCGGTTTCTCCCGGTTGTTAGCGGGCAGGAAGCTAACCAATCGGCGCAGCATCATCAACGCCTCGACGTCGTTCTCGAAGGCGAGGTCGGCCACGCCGGACTTGGTGGCGTGGGTCAGCGCGCCGCCGAGTTCCTCGGCGGTGACCTCCTCGTGGGTCACGGTTCTAACCACCTCCGGGCCGGTGACAAACATGTAGGAGGAATCCTTCACCATGAAGATGAAGTCCGTTAGAGCGGGGGAATACACCGCGCCGCCGGCGCAGGGACCCATGATCATGGACAGTTGCGGCACCACGCCGGAGGCCAGCACATTGCGCTGGAACACATCGGCGTAGCCGCCGAGCGAGGCGACGCCCTCCTGGATGCGCGCGCCGCCCGAATCGTTGAGCCCGATGACCGGCGCGCCGACCTTCATGGCGTGATCCATCACCTTGCAGATTTTTTCGGCATGGGCTTCAGACAGCGCACCGCCGAACACCGTGAAGTCCTGACTGAAGACAAACATCAGGCGGCCGTTGATGGTGCCATAGCCGGTCACCACGCCGTCACCCGGGACCAATTGCTGGTCCATGCCGAAATCGGTGCAGCGGTGCTCCTTGAACATGTCCCATTCCTCGAAGGACTCCGGATCCAACAGCAGGTCAAGGCGCTCGCGTGCCGTGAGCTTGCCCTTGCGGTGCTGCGCGTCGATGCGCGGCTTCCCCCCGCCTAGGCGGGCGGCCGCGCGTTTCGCTTCAAGCTGGCGGATGATGTCGTGCATAATGCCCTCGGGGCGGAGCCCAGACTATGGCCAAAGACAACCGAACACAAGCGTTAGCAAGAATATGGAACTTTTGCGGGCCGGAAATTGCCCGGTCTGAGCAATTAATGCAACTTTGGGGTTTTGCATGGCAGCAATCGCTGCCAACATTGCGGCGGAGCGTCACCGCATGATCACCTACACCAAACCACCTCACCCGCGCGAATACCGGCTCATCTTCAAGAACGTGGACCGCGAGGGCTGGGATGCGTCCATTGACTGCTATCTGCGCGATGGTGGCTACGAGGAATTGAAACAGGCCATGGGCATGCAACCCAAGGAAATCACTGATGAAGTGAAAAAATCCGGGCTGCGCGGCCGCGGTGGTGCCGGGTTCCCCACCGGCATGAAGTGGACGTTTATCCCGCCTAACAACACCAAGCCGGTCTATCTCATTTGCAACTGCGATGAATCGGAGCCGGGCACCTTCAAGGACCGCTACATCGTCCATCAGGATCCGCACCAGTTGCTGGAAGGCATGGTCATCTCCGCCTATGCCGTCGGCGCGCACACCGCCTATATCTATATCCGCGAGGAATTCCCGCAGGCGGCCCTCATTCTGGAACGCGCCATCGAGGAGGCTCGCGCCCGCAATTTCCTCGGCAGCAATGTCCTCAATTCCGGCTTCGACGTGGAAATCTACGTGCACCGCGGCGCGGGTGCCTATATCTGTGGCGAGGAAACCGGCCTCATCGAATCGCTTGAGGGCAAGCGCCCGTATCCGCGCATCAAGCCGCCGTATTTCCCCGCCGCACTCGGCCTCTATATGTGCCCGACCATCGTCAACAACGTCGAGTCGCTGTGCCACGTCAAACACATCATCCGCATGGGCGGCGATGAGTATGCCAAACTCGGCGTGCCGCGCAATACCGGCACCCGCCTGCTGTGCGTGTCAGGAGATGTTAGGAATCCCGGCTACTTTGAAATCGAGGTCGGCAAGCTCACCATGCGCGAGTTGTTATATGACCTGTGCGGCGGCCCCAAGGCCGGCCGCGAGTTCAAAGCGGTCATTCCCGGCGGCTCCTCCGCCAAGATCCTGCGTTGCGACGAGACTTACTCTCTCAAAAATCCTGATGGATCGGCCCGTGAGCTGACCTTCTGGGACATCCCGCTCGACTTCGACACCATTGCCGCCTGCGGGTCGATGGCCGGCTCCGGCGGCGTCATCGTCATGGACGACTCGCGTAAAATGTCCTGGGTTCTCAACAACCTCAATGCCTTCTACGCCCATGAGTCGTGCGGCCAGTGCACGCCGTGCCGCGAAGGGTCCACCTGGATGAAAAAAATCTCCGACCGCCTCGTCAGTGGCGATGCCTCCCCGGCTGATCTAACCACCCTCGAAGCGGTTGCCTATCAGATTGACGGCAAGACCGTCTGCGCCTTTGGCGAAGCCTCGTCCTGGCCGGTGGAAGCGATCATCGCGAAGTTCCGCGATGAATTGCTGGCCGACACCCGCGCGGATGCCGCGGCAGAGCCTCACAATCCGGAAACCGCCGCCCAACGCCGCTATCTCCAGCCCGCGCGGTAGCGGCGGGCGGAATGCGCCTCCATGTCACGGCCGCAAAACCTGCAAATCTGCGCACGCTTTGCATCAGCAATTGATGTTTATGGCGGGCAACCACTTGCACTAACCGCTTTTTCTAACGGATTAACCGGAAACCACGCGCCGCCCGAGGCGCGCCTCCAACGCCTTGCCTTCTAGGTCTGTGGCGTTGCCACGCGCCGCCCGCGCCAATAATTAGATTTATATCGAAGATTCATGTAGGGTTGGCACACGTTTTGCTATAGGTTGCGATTTCGCGCGCGTCGCGGAAACCTGTTGCGCGACGAACCGTGGAATGAGCCGAGGGACTCCCTGGGCTGTTATTCTGTTGGAACAGGGCTGCAACGAGCTGCCATCCCCTAATTCAACATGCAAACACATCCCACAGCCGCAGTCTTGTTAGCCCTAGCCCTCGGCAGCGCCGTGGCCGCCACCAGCGCCAATTACTCCACCAGCCCGCAAGT
>JBAXOF010000137.1:0-9937 GCA_037133375.1 Verrucomicrobiota bacterium
TGCACGGATTGCACGGATTGCACGGATTGCACGGATTGCACGGATTGCACGGATTTTTTTGATAAGGAACTTCCTGCCATTTGCAACTTCGGAGAAGTTGCAAATGGAACCAATGATAATCCGTGCAATCCGTGGTTAATCTAACCGATTTAACAAATTAAACTTCGGAGATCAAGTTCATCAGGCTTTCCATTTTTTGGCAGGGTGTTAGGCTTGGTGCATGAGTGAGGCAGGGGCATGCTGGCAGGTGAAACCATGGCTGACGGCCATGGCGTCGGGCTTGCTCGACTTCATCTACACGCCGCAATGTGCGCTGTGCGGGGCTGTCTTGAAAAATGGGCGTTCGCTCTGTGATGCCTGTGATAGGGAGTTGCCGCGGCTCAAGCCGCCGTTCTGCGCCATCTGCGCCGAACCGTTCGATGGGCGCATCGAGAGTGAGTTTCAATGCCGGAATTGTAGCGAACTGGCGTTTTCCTTTGAGTTTGCCCGGTCGGCGATGCGCTGGGACGACAGCACCCGGGACTTGGTCCATCAGTTGAAATACGGACGGGCCATTCATCTCGCGGCGGAGTTGGGGCGGTTGGCTGCGGAAGCCTTCGCCGACGAGCGCCTGCGGCCCGCGCTGGATGCCAACTGGCCGTTGGTGCCGGTGCCCTTGCACCGCTCGCGGTTCCAGCACCGGACTTTCAATCAGGCCGCGGAAATCGCCCGCGTTGTGGCCCGATATACCGGATTGCCGCTGCTGGCGGCACTCAAACGCGCCCGCTGCACGGACACCCAGGCGTTGTTAGGCCGCAAGCAGCGGCTTGAAAACCTGCGGGGGGCCTTTGCTCTAACTGCCGCAGGGCGGCGCCAGCTTGCGCAATCTGCGGCTGGGGTAATTTTGATCGACGACGTTCTAACCACTGGATCGACGGTGGATGCATGTGCCTCCAGTCTCCGGCGTGCCGGTTTCAAACGGGTGTGGGTGGTGACGGTGATGCGGGGGTAAGCCACCCTCAGGATATGCCGGATAGGCGGTGATTGAGGGCGACGGAGCGCCGCAGGGCACGCATCACATCGACGAGGCTATGGTGGGGGTTGGCCGCCTTGGCGCAAGGCGCGTCGGTAAAGGCCTTGCGGCTCACATAGCGGCCGATCTCACTATAGAGCTGGCGCATGCGCGTGTCTAACACGCTAAGCTCGGCACGCAGGGTGGAGACTTCACGGTTGGTCTCGCCGATGGCTTGAAATGTGCGCGATGCTTGCGCGTAGCCTTTTTGCCTGATCTCTTCAATCTTGGTATCAACTTGATCGAGTTGCCCGTCGGCCTCCTCAATCTCTTCACCCACTTGGCTGCGCTCGTTCTTCAGTTCGATAAACTGCTGCTTGAGTTCGCTCAGGCGGTGTTTGACTTTGTCGAGATCTTCGCTGGGTTGCGACGGCAGCGAATTTTCCTGGTGGAGAAACTCGAGTTTGATTTTGAGACCGTCGTAAATTCGCCGGATGTCGCGGGCCTTGATAACGATTTCGTCGCGCTTGTGAGTGAGTTGTTCGAGTTTGTTGAGGGCGACGAGGCGTTCCTCCTGCAGGCCCTGTTGCATGGGCGGCTGGGTGTTAAGGATGTTTGAGCGCTCCTTATGGGCGTCTTCCAGCTGTTGTTCGCAGTGGGCGAGGCGGGTCACCACCAGTTCCCGATCCTTGACGAGCTTGCGCAGGTTCCAGTATTCGATGGAGAGTTTTTCGATCGACGCGACGTCCTGCCAGATTGCCATGCCGAGTTGGGTCTCCGCTTGCCGGAGCAGCTGCATTTCACTGGCGGCATCGCCCATGCGCTGACTGCGGCGAAAGACACCGAAAGCCTGGGCCAGCCGGGCAATGAAATAGCGGGTGGTGGTCATAGCAACAGAAGTCGTCCGACCCTAATCGAGCATGAGGCCAGTGGCAAGAGGACGCAGGCGTTCATCTTGATTTTTTCCGGGTCGCAGGCGGGAGTGCGCGTTTTTTTTGGGGAGTGACGGTGCCTAGTAGCATGGCAACTTCCGGCGGGGTGAGCACTGCCCATTGTCCGGGCTCCAGATCACCGAGCCACAATTGGCCGATTCTGACGCGCAGCAGCTTGGTGACGGTGTAGCCCATGGTTTCAAACATCAAACGAATCTGACGCTTCGCCCCGTGATCCAAAACTACCTTGATGCGGCGGGCGGAAAGACGTTCGATCGCCTTGGCGCGGAGCTTGCCGCCTTCGGTGTAAACCCCCTCCAGAAACTGATCAAGATGGACGTTTTCAAAGGCCTGGTTCGCAGTGACCAGATATTCCTTTTCCACCGATTTGGACGGGTGCATCAAGCGTTGCGAGAGATCGCCGTCGTTTGTTAGAATCAGCAGACCTTCCGAATCCCGGTCCAGCCGTCCGACGTGGTGCAGGGAGTGGAGGGCTCCAGGCAGAAGCGTGTAGATGGTGTCGCGGCCGAGCTCATCCTCTCGCGAGCAAACATAGCCACGCGGTTTGTGAAAGGCCACGATGGTGAGTTCCCTCGGGGCCACCCGGCGGCCATCCACTTTGACATGATCGCCAGCTTGAATGCGGGTGGCGAGCTTGGTGCAGGAACTGCCGTTGACCTCGACGCGACCGGCCTGAATCAATTCGTCACAGGCGCGCCTGGAGCCTACGGCACAGGACGCGAGATACTTGTTGAGGCGGGTTCCGTCGTGCATGGCGGTAGGCTTGAAACACACCAACCGCAGAGCCCGGTTGGATCCTCGCGCGTGGGACAACGACAAGCCACGGGGGCTTTAGCCCTCGTGTTTCGTTTTTGGCAGACCCACCGGTGAGCGGCCGTCTTTCCACTCGCCACGCTCCTTGAGGAGTTTGACGCGCTCGAAGCGTTTGAGGACGGAGCGTTTGCCGCCGACGGTGGCACTGGATTTAAGGCTGTTGTGCTTGGACATCGTGGGAAGAGGGATTGAGTCGCGGGGCGCGCAGAGTGACCCGTCCTGCCACAGGTGGCAATGCAAAAATGGAAAAGAATGCAAAAACCGCCGACCTTGCGGCGGCCCGGCCCGCGTCGCGCACGGATAATGAAAATTTTTCGTGGCAATTGTGAGGCACGTATTGCCAGCCCGCGAGAATGCTGCTAGGCCTCTTGGCCATGGGCCGTGTGATGCCACAACTTGAATTCCGCTGGGTCTCATGGCTGCGCGTGCGTGCCGCCCCGCGCTCGCTGCCGGAGCCCTCCGTGCATGCGGATTGCGGCCTGACGGCGTGGTGTGTGGAGACCTCCAAACTTTTGAATTTGCCGGAATTATCGCGCCGCGTCCGGGTGTCATGGAACTCGCGGATGCGGACCACCGCGGGGCGTGCCTGGTGGCCGGATCGCATCATCGAACTCAATCCCAAGCTCAAAACCCTGCCCCCCGAAGAACTCTGGCGCACTCTCAAACACGAGTTGGCTCATCTCGTCGCCTATGAACGGGCGGGTCGTCACCACACCGGTCCCCACGGACCGGAATGGCAAGCTGCTTGTGCCGAATTGGGGATCCCCAATGAACAGCCGTATCACACCTTGCCCTTCAAGAGTCGCAAGATGAAGCGCAATTACAGCTATGTGTGTCCGCATTGTTTGATCACGATGCAGCGCGTCAAGCCGATCCGCCGGATGGTCGCCTGTTACGCCTGCTGCCGCAAATACAACAACGGCTCCTATCACACGCGCTTCCGCCTCGTCGAACACAAGCATTGATGGGTTGATTGCCGGCGCTAACTAAATTAGAGTGGCGCCCATGAGTATGCAGGGACGCGCAGCATCAGCAGCAGCAATGACCGAGCTCGGGCGGCAGGCCGCAGGGGACGCAAGGTCCGGCGCGGTCATCGCCTTGATAGGGGGCCTCGGCGCGGGTAAAACCCATTGGACCAAGGGGGTGGTGGCCGCTTTGGGCAGTCACGCGGAAGTCACCAGCCCCACGTTTGCATTGGTGCATGAATACCGGGGCGGGCGCCTAGCGGTGTTTCACTTCGATTTTTACCGTCTGGAGACCGCGGCGGAAGTCGTCGCCCTGGGTTGGGATGAATACCTCGATGCCGGGGGGCTGATCATCGTCGAGTGGGCCGACAAATTCGCCGAATTGCTGCCGCAGGATACCCTCTGGTTACGCATCACCATCGAGCCCGATGAGAGTCGCTCGGTGTCGCACATGGCCTGAGGTCCGCCCTCACATGCCCACCGATCGGCCAGCGCTTTCAACCAAGCGGGTGGAGGTGCCGACAAGGCCCTTGGCAATATTGCACGACGAGAGTGCGGACACCCCCACCAGCACCGCAACACACAGGGCAAATCGTTTCATGCGGCGCGACGCTAGCCCTCCGCCATCGGGAGTCAAGCGAAAGAAACGGGCGAAAGAATCGGGCGCTGCACGGAAGTTTCCATTGCACGGCGAACGCACTGTGCTCAGGCTTGAGGGCGACCGATGGAGGCTGCAAGCGATGCGTTGATTCGATTTCTGGCGACCGAGCGGGGGTTGTCCGAAGCCTATCAGCTTTCGGTGCGCCAGACGCTGGATGCCTTGGCGGCTTGGCTCCGGCGCGGTGGCGGCAGTTTGCGCGACGTGGGGACGGAAGAGTTGGCGGCCTTTCTCAGCCAACGCAAGCGTGAGGGGCTCAACGCCGCATCGCTGCGCATCACCACGGTCCATCTTAAAGTGTTTTTCCGCTGGTTGGTGGCACAGGGGCGGTTGCCAATGGATCCGGCGGAACCGCTCATTGCCGCCCGCCCAGACCCAACCCTGCCCGAAACCCTGCACGCAACCGAAGTTCTAAAATTGTTAGATTCGATTGACCCGGCGCAGGCGCTGGGCCGCCGGGACCTGGCGATATTGGAATTGTTCTACGCCTCTGGCGTACGCTTGTCGGAATTGTGCACGGCGCGCCTGGAATTGCTGGACTTCGACGAAGGTTTTCTGCGCATCACCGGCAAGGGTAATAAGACACGCCTCGTCCGCGTGGGGACCAAGGCTCGCGAGACGTTGGCGGATTATTTGAAAAACGAGCGACCCGCGCTGGTGTCCAAACGCAGCGCCTCCCACATTTTTCTCAGCGTGCGGGGCACGGCATTGTCGCCGGACCGGGTGCGCCAGATTGTGAAGGAGCGGGCGGCATTGGCGGGGATTGCCCAAAACGTTTATCCGCACTTGCTGCGGCATTCGTTCGCCACCCATTTGTTAGAAGGCGGCGCGGACCTGCGGGTGATCCAGGAATTGTTAGGTCACGCGGACATCGCCACCACCCAGATTTACACGCATGTGGACCGCCAGCGGCTCAAGGCGGTGCACAAGCAATTCCACCCGCGCGGGTGAGGATCGGCTTGCGGAACCGGCAGTCATGGTGTGGGATGCGGGCGTGTTGGCAACTTACGTGCATAACTTGGATCCGGTGATTGTCGGGCTGTGGCGGGGTCTCGCGCTGCGCTGGTATGGACTGGCATACTTACTGGGCTTTGTGGTGGGATTTTTGCTGTTGCGGCATTTGGCGCGGCGCGGGCTGTGGGTGCTGAAGCCGGACAAGACGGCGGATTTCATAGCGGCGGCGGCCTTGTTCGGGGTATTTTTGGGCGGGCGCTTGGGCTATATCCTGTTTTATTTTCTCCCCAAGGAAGGCTGTGCGGCATTGGCCGCGGATCCGTTGTTGGTGTTTCGCGTGTGGGAGGGCGGGATGGCGAGCCACGGGGGGATTTTAGGCTTGCTCATTTTTACGTGGATCTACGCGCGCCGGGAAAAGGTGACCTGGGCTGGCTTGGGCGATGGCCTCTGCGTGGTGGCCCCACTGGGGTTGTTTTTTGGACGGATGGCCAATTTTATCAATGGCGAACTTTATGGCCGGGTGGCAAGCGGCGTGAGCTGGGCGGTGAAATTCCCCTTGGCATTGATCGATGACAAGGCCCCCGAAGCCATGCGCTTTGATGCGGCGGCGGCGGCGGCCGCAACGGTGAAACCCGGCTTGTCGGCGGCCTATCAGGCGTTAGAGGTGGGCCGCGTCAACATGGAGGCCGGGATGGGGGCGCAAGAATATGTGGCGGCGCGGGGGGCCATGTTTCAGGAAATTCTGGTGGCCAACCGTCACTCCCCGGAGGTGGGTGCCGCGCTCGGGCCGTTTCTTGAGCCGCGCCATCCCTCGCAGTTGTATGAAGGATTGCTCGAGGGTCTGGCGCTGTTTGCCGTGCTGTGGCTGGTGCGTCTGCGCTTTCAGAAAGCGCCCGACGGGGTGTTGACCGGCTTGTTTTTCGGGGGTTATGCGGTGCTGCGGATTTTTGCCGAGTCCTTCCGTGAGCCGGATGCGGCGCTGGTGGGTCCCTTGACCCAAGGGCAGTTTTTGTCGCTGTTTATGTTGCTGATAGCGGCAGGTTTCCTGCTCCACGCATGGAAACAGCGCGGCCTGCAAGATAGTGCCGGCACCCACTGATACCCACATGGAGGATGACGGGTATGCGGGCTTTTTTGCGATGGGCATGCCGCTTCGTTCTGCAAAGGATGCGCGGATTTTGCGATGTGAAAGGATTCTTGATTTTTCTCCTCGCACGTTGAGCAGTGCTGTCTATTCTGACCGCGCGAACCGGTCTGGCGGCAGATGCCTTGCCGGTGCCGAGTGACCATTCTCCCGCAACCTCATCGAAAGACCATGAATCTCACGCTCAAAGTTTGGCGCCAGCCCAGCCCGCAGGCCCAAGGCCGCATTGTCACCTATGATGCCAAAACCATTCCCGCAGAGGCATCCTTCCTCGAAATGCTCGACATCGTCAACGAGGGGCTCATCGAAAAGGGTGATGAGCCTATCCACTTCGATCACGATTGTCGGGAGGGCATCTGCGGCACCTGCTCGCTCACCATCAATGGCATTCCCCATGGCAAGGAGCACGGCATCACCACCTGCCAGGTTCACATGCGCAAGTTCGCCGACGGCGATACCATCTGGATCGAACCGTTCCGCGCCAATCCTTTTCCGGTCATCCGCGATTTGATCGTAGACCGCGGTGCCTTTGACCGCATTATGGCGGCGGGTGGCTATGTGGACGTGCGCACCGGTTCGCCCGTGGATGCCAATGCCATCGCGGTGTCCAAGGTGGATGCCGATGCAGCGTTTGATGCGGCGGCTTGCATTGGCTGCGGTGCCTGTGTGGCAGCCTGCAAGAATGCCTCGGCCATGTTGTTTGTGTCGGCCAAGGTGTCCCATCTCGGGCACTTGCCGCAGGGTCAGCCGGAACGCCAAAAACGCGTGCTGGCGATGGTCAGCCAGATGGACTCCGAAGGCTTTGGCAACTGCACCAATCAATATGAGTGCGAAGCCGCCTGTCCGAAGGAAATCAGTGTCGAACACATCGCCCGCATGAACCGGGATTACATGAAGGCCATGTTCATCGAGCAGTTGGTGGGCTGAGCAACGGCCCGGCGGCGGGAAAAATCACCCAAGGATGCTTGATTTATCGGCGAGCCCACGGAGAGTGCGCGCATGAACGCATCACGGACTCTCGCCGCGCTGGCCCTGCCCCTGTTGCTGTTGACCTGTTGTGCGAGGCATTCAAAAAAACACGCCATGGAAACTCCTCCCACCGAACCCACAACGCCAGTGGTCAAGACCGACGCCGAGTGGAAAAAACAACTCACGCCCGAACAGTATCGCATCCTGCGCGAGGCGGGCACCGAAGCGGCTCATGGCACGGCTTACGAGGAATTCAAGAAACATGGGCAAGGAACATATCACTGCGCCGGATGCGGGGCATTGTTGTTTGCCTCGGAACAAAAGTTTGATTCCGGCTGTGGCTGGCCGTCGTTTTACGATCCGGCCAAAGCACAGAATGTGCGCTTCAGACAGGACGCCAGCATGGGCCGCACGCGCACCGAGGTGCTGTGTGCGATTTGTGGCGGCCACCTCGGGCATGTGTTTGAAGGCGAGGGATTCAAGACACCCACGGATCAGCGCTACTGCATCAACGGCGGCGGCTTGACGTTTGTTCCGGCAACCCCCTGACCGAGATCACCAGCCTCGACGGCGGCACAGGCCCTATCCGGGGGGCAGGTTTCATGCACACACCCCAACAATTTTCTTGCGGTGACCGACTTAAACCGATTGCAAACCGCCACACTTGGAGTAGGTTGCGCCCAACGTCATGAAAACTCAACCATTGCTTCCCACTCCCTTGTCCGCCATCGCAGTTGCGGCGGACTGCCAGCAGCAGGAGTCACACCTCCAAGCGCACGGGGCAGGTGCCATGCATCACGCTTCCAAAGCTTGGCTGGTGGCAGGCGTCGTCAGTCTCATCGCTATCACCTGGCAACCGGCCATCTGCCGCGCCCAACAAGCGTCCGCCGATGAACAAGGTGCCCAAGTGCTGACCCGCGGGCCGGTGCACGAGGCCTTTGCAGGCATCGTCACCTTCAACCCGGAACCGGGAGTCGTAGTGCCAAGGGCAGCGCCCGAGGCGATCGAAGAAATTCCGCCCGAGGAGCGCCCGGAGGGCGATAACGTCGCGTGGATCCCTGGCTACTGGGCATGGGATGACGAGCGAAGCGACTTCCTGTGGATCAGCGGGATCTGGCGCGCACTGCCGCCCGGCCGCCAATGGATCGCTGGCTATTGGGGGCAGACCTCGCAAGGTTTCCAGTGGACGTCCGGCTATTGGGCTGACGCCGCTGCCCAGGAGACAACCTATCTGCCGCCGCCGCCGCCGACAGTGGAAAGCGGGCCTAACATCGAAGCGCCATCGCGCGACTACGGATGGACGCCGGGGTGCTGGGTCTGGCGCGATACGCGATACGCCTGGCGGCCCGGCTGCTGGACACAAGGCCGCGCCGATTGGGCGTGGATGCCGGCTCACTATGTGTGGACGCCGCGCGGATACATTTTTGTCGATGGCTATTGGGATCACTCGGTGGCTCGGCGCGGCGTCGTGTTTGCGCCGGTCTATTTTGAGTCCGGGGTGTATGCGCGGTCAGGTTTCTCCTACTCGCCGTCCCTTGCGATCAATCTGGCCCTCTTCGCCGAGCAACTCTTCCTGCGACCGCACTATCACCACTATTACTTCGGGGATTACTATGCACCGGGTTATGTCCAAGGCGGGTTTCATGCGGCGTCTGCCTACCGCTCCAATCGCTTCGGCTATGATCCGCTCTATTCCCACCAACGCTGGGAACATCGGCAGGACCGGGACTGGGAGCGGCGCGTGGAAGAATCCTATCAGTATCGCCGCGACCACGAGAACGCGCGGCCGCCGCGCACCTGGGCGGCTATGCGAACACTCGATTCAAACACGCCGGAATCCAAGCGGGATCATGCGGTGGTGGCCACGCCCATCGACCAACTGGCCAAGCGCAAAGACGGCCAGCAACGGTTCCAAGCGGTGCCTCAGGAGGACCGCCAGAAACTGGCACAACGGGGGCAGGACGTTCGGAAATCGCGCGATGAGCGCCGCACCTTGGAAGTCGCTGGCGCGGATGTGGTCACCCGCAAGCCAGGTGAGGTGATGCAACCGGCCACCACCAAGCTCCCCAAGTCACCGATTATGGGCAGGACGGCCAATCAGTTGAAAAAGGACGAGAAACCGCCTGAAACACCCAGGACCCCCAAGACCGATCTGCGGGTCCTGCCCAAATCTGACACGTCGGGTCGCCAGACGGGCACCGACACGGGCAATCCGCAGCTCGATCCACGCAAGACGGATCTAACGCCCCGCACCAAGCCGCTGCCGGTTGAACCGCAGGCGCCGGATCTAACGCCCCGCACCAGGCCGCTGCCAGGCGAGCCGCGCAAGCCGGACGTGGTGCCTCGCGACAAGCCGCTGCCGGTTGAGCCGCGGGCGACTGATCTAACGCCCCGCACCAAGCCGCTGCCGGTTGAACCGCGGGCGACTGATCTAACGCCCCGCACCAAGCCGCTGCCGGTTGAACCGCAGGCGCCGGATCTAACGCCCCG
>JBAXOF010000138.1:0-9790 GCA_037133375.1 Verrucomicrobiota bacterium
AGCGTTTCAGCGTTTCAGCGTTTCAGCGTTTCAGCGTTTCAGCGTTTCAGCGTTTTCTGTTAGTCTTCCCAGACCATGTGTTTGAGTTGGAGGGCGCGGGCGAGGGCGGCGGCTTCATCGGCACGGGGCCCTTTAAAGGAAGCGATTTTTTTGGCGATGGCAATGGCTGGTTGCCAGCGGTGGGCGGCTTCGTAGATTTCAAGGGCGCGGAAGCCGCAGCGTTCAAACCATGTCCATTCGGCCGGCGGTTCTTTGGCGGCGGCTTCCAAGACGGAATAGTAGGCTTCAAGGGCTTCCGCCACGCGTTTGGTGGATGGATCCTTGGGGTTGGGGAGTTGTTCGAGCGTCTGGCCGCGGAGGTATTGGAGGCGGTGACGGGTTGCAGGGTCCACTTTGGGATGGCTCAGAAGTTTTTGATAGAGATCAAGGACTTCGGGCAACAGCTCGGGCTTTTTATCTGCTTGTGCGGTGAGGGCCTCGCCTAGCAGGAATCCGGCAGGCAGGCGGAGCGGGTCGTCTTTGGCGAGGGTGCCGTGCCATTTGCGCAGAAAGGCGACGGCCTCGGCAAGATGGTTGAGATCAATCATGAGTCTGGCCTTTTCCAGACGGGCGATGGGGGCGAGTGGTCCCTTGATGGAGATGGCACGCTCGAAGAGGATGAGGGCTTCTTCACGGGATTGAGGGGAGGGCACGAGGGCGGCGGAACGAGCGGCCAGCAGCCATGCCGCTTGGGCGCGGGTGGGCGTGGTGTCGGTGGCGGCGGATTTTTCAAGGGTCATGCGGGCCGGGTTGTAGTCACCAGCTTGGAAGAGGTTGCGGCCGAGAACGAGGGCGGCATCGGCAGCGGTGGGTTCGTTGGGGAAGGATTCAAGGAAGGCGCGGGCGGCGGCAATGGTGGCCTTCGGGTCGTTGGATAAGTCGCTGTAACGGAGCCGGGCGAGGGCAATGCGTGCGGGGGAGAGTGCCTCGATGGAGGTTTGGGCAACGCCCATGGCATCGAGTTGGGCGCGGGCCATGAAGAGGTCCGGCGGGACGGTGGAAAGGGCGGCTTCGACTGCGGCGAGGCGGGCTTCACCACTGCGCGGATGATCCGGGTGGTGGGTGAGAAAGGCCTCGATGGCCGTTTTGGCGACTGCAGGCAGGGTGGCGGCAAGGGCCTGCTCGAGTTCAAGATCCGCGAGGGTGCCGGGACTCATCGCTGAGCTTTCATGAGTGGCGATGGGGATGATTTCACCGAGGTGGAGGCGGGCCATGGCGGCATTTAGGCGGGCGGTGTCGGCCGCCTCAGCGGAAAGGGATTTGGTGGCAGCATCAAACAAGCTGATGGCTTGTTTGCTATCGCCATCGGCGAAGGCTGCTTGAGCGGACAGGAAAGCAGCTTCGCCGCCCAGGGCTGGGGCATTGGAAGTTTCCCGGACGGCGGCGAGCACAGCGAGGGCCTGTTTGGTGTGGCCTGCCTCGAGGAACCAGCGCCCGGTTTGAAGCAAGGCACGGGAGGCGAGAAAATGGCTTGGGTTTTCAAGTCGCAGGCGGGTCATGAGGCGCTTGGCTTCCACTTTCGCCTCTGGGGATTTGAGTCGGTGCAGTCCGGCGGCGCGAGTGTAGAGGGAGAAGGCGGCGAGGTCGGAGAGTTCAGTGAGGGCCGGCCAAGCGGCAATGACACTGGCACCGCTGGTATTGATCACGCTGGCCGCAGGAGGAGGTAGCGGGGGAATCCACTGGGCAAGTTGTTCGAGCGTGGGGTCGGTTGGAGCGGGCACCGCGGGAAGCCATTGCAGCAGGCGCTTGAACATGGCTTCTAACAACGGGGAAGTGGGGTGGGCCTGGATAAAGGAAAGCAGGGATTTGGAGGCGGACGGAGGGGCACCTTGGGCGGCAAGAGCATCGGCAAGGCCGATGGCAGCGGCGTGATGACGGGTGAGCGCTTGACCTTCCGGGTGATCAAGTAACTCGGCGAAGGCCTCAATGGCGGCTTCCAACTTGCCCTCGACAAGGAGCAACCGGGCTTCGAGAAAGGCGGCGTGGGAGTGATCGACAGGGGCGATGGACTCCGGCACTGGCATGGCAGCCCTGGCGGGTTGAGGGTCGCCCAAGTCGAGGAGGATTTCGGTTTGGCGGAGGCGGGCTTGGGCCGCCGTGGCGGGATCGGAATCGCTGGCGAGAGTTTTGAGAGTAAGGAGAGCGGCGGCGCTTTGGTTGAGGGCGAGTTGAAGGTTGGCGCGAGAGAGGAGGGCTTCCTTGCGATAGGGCGTCTGGGGGGGGGCAAGGGCTTGGTCAAAGGTGGTCACGGCTTCTGCCAAGCGTCCGCTGGCGGCTAGGGCCTGGGCTTTCCAGAAATAGGTGGCCGGATCTTTGGCGACTACCGACTGGCGGAGAAGGTTGAGTGCATCAGCGGGGTTGCCGCCGCGAATCCACGCCTCGGCAAGGCAGATGGCGACTTGGGATTTCTTAGGGTTCGCCAAGGCGGGGTCTTGCAGGAGCATTTCAAAGCGGCGGGCGGCGATCTCCCACAATCCAGAGTTGAGTGCTTCCTCACCTTGTTGGAAGGCGACGGAGACCTCTGCCGCGCCGGTGGCAGGGGGCATGGTCAAGAGCAAGATGAGGAGATACGGGCGCATCTGGCGAAGCTGCGGGAGAGGCAAAATGATGAGCAGATCCAATGGGGAAGCGAAGCGGTGCAGGCGATTGGCGGTTGGCGGAATAATGTGGCGCAGGTCAAGATGGACGGGAGAGGAATTTTTTCACATCGGCGGTCGGGATGCCAAGGGCAATGGCAGCGGTTTTCAGATCGCCATCGGCCCGTTCGATGGCCCGTCCGGCGATGGCGCTGGAGAGCCAGGCGATGACGTCAACGCCGCCGGGAGCGGAATTGATGAGTCGGTCGAGATTGTCGGTGAGGCCCGGTTGGAATTTGCCTGGAGCCATGGCCAGAGGGATATCCGATGGTAGGAGAATGGTGGAGGAGGCTAGGGCGCAGGCACGGGCTATGGTGTTTTCCAATTCGCGGACGTTACCGGGCCAATGATGGGTTTGGAGGGCGGCGATGGCTTCGGCGGAGATCCGGATTTGGGCCATGCCGTGTTTTTTGGTGATGCGCTGGAGGAAATACTCGGCCAACAAGGGGATATCCTCCTTGCGTTCGCGCAGGGTGGGGATGCGCAGTTCCACCACGTTGAGGCGGTAGTAGAGGTCTTCGCGGAAACGTCCGCTGGCCACCTCCTCGGTGAGGGTTTTGTGAGTGGCGGCGATGAGGCGGACGTCGGCGCGCAGGGTTTCATTCGAGCCGACGCGGGAAAAGGTTCCATCTTGAAGGACGCGGAGCAGTTTGACTTGGATGGAGAGGGGCATATCGCCGATCTCGTCAAGAAAGAGCGTGCCGCCGTCGGCTTGCTCAAAGCGTCCCGCACGCCGCGCGATGGCCCCGGTGAAGGAGCCTTTTTCGTGGCCGAAGAGTTCGCTTTCCAGCAGATTTTCGGGGATGGCCCCGCAATTGAGCGTGATGATTTCGCGTTTGCGGCGCGGGCTATATTCGTGGACGGCCTTGGCGATGAGTTCCTTGCCGGTGCCGCTTTCGCCTACGATAAGCACCGGCGCATCGGTGCGGGCCACACGCCCCACCAGTTTAAAAACGTCCTGCAGGGCGCGGGAGGTGCCAATGATTTTGACCCGGCCATCGTGGCTGGGCAGTTCGGCTTTCAGGCTGCCGGCGCTGCGGCGGTTTTCCTGGGTTTGCAGGGCGGATTCCACGATGTGGCGCAACTCAAACGACAGCGATTCCTTGCGCAGCACATCGTGGGCACCGTGTTGGGTGGCTTCGATGATTTGGCTGGTGGTGGGAAAGCCCGCAGTGAGAATAACCATGGTCTGCGGGCTTTGCAGGCGGATTTTGGTCAGCAGGTCCATGCCATCGAAAGGTTGCAACTCAAATGCGGCCACGACCAAGTTGACCGGGGTTTTGGTGATTACCTTGAGGGCGTTTTCCGCGTTATCGCAGCGGAGGATTCTGAGACCCTCTGCCGCCAAATGCTTGGTGGCCCAATCCAGGAAATCGAGATCGGGATCCACCAACAACATGGTTTCTTCTGCAGGTTTCTCCGGCATTTTGCGTTGCGCAAAGTCAATCAGACTCGCGGGTAATGACACGCAAAAAAAATCGCGACTTTATGTGGGGCCGCGCCTCAGCGGGGGACGGTTTTGGCGGGCGCTTGCTGAAAGCCTCTTCGCGGGTCAGATGACGACGGAGCGTGCCGGCGTGATCTGTGACGCTGCTGACTAACGAAAATCCCTCCCTCGCAGGCCAAAGGCATCCAAGGGAGGGAAAAGGAGTGTAATTTGTGGATTGGCTAGTCAACCGGGCGAAGGCACATGGCCGTCCGCCGCGCTGAACCATGCGTTACTTGCCCTTAGGTTTGGATGGGGTGCCGGGCTTGACATCGGTCGGTTTCGGCAGTGTCGGTTTTGGCAGCACCGGCTTTTCGGTGCCGACATCCGTTGGCTTGATCTCGGTCGGCTTGCCGGTTTTGAGGGCATCGAGGGCTTTGGCACCATCGGCGCGTTGTTTCTCGTCGAGCTTGTCAAACAAGTCACTGGCAATTTTTTTGGCACTTTCTTCACCCCGTTCGCTGGCTAGGGTCGCGAGGGCCCAAGCTTTGGGGAGGTCAGCGGCGGTGCCAACGCCCTTTGAGTAGAGTCGGGCGAGAGCGAGGGTGGCGGCGGCATGTCCTTGGTTGGCGGCGAGCGCGTAGAGTTGGCCGGCGTTGCCGAGGTTTTGCGGAACGCCAGCGCCTTGTTCGAAGAGGGCACCAAGGTTGTTTTGAGCTAGCGCCAGTCCGCCTTGGGCGGCTCGCGTGAGCCATGCAACACCGGCCGGGGCGTCTGCGAGCTTGCCGTCAGCGGCGAGCTTGCCGGAGAGATAAAGCAGTCCAAGCTCGTTTTGCGCTTCGGGAAGTCCACCGGTAGCGGCGGCCAGCAGGTGACTATAGCCAAGCAGCATCTCCGGCTTCTCGGCCGACAGGCCCTTGACGGCGAGACGGTAGTGAGCCACGGCGCTGCCGGCTTTAGCGGCGTTTTCAAGCAGGCTCAACCCACGACCGGGATCCTTGTCGGTGCCCTTGCCTTGGATATAGGCATCGGCGGCGCGCAGGATACAATCGACCTGACCGGCGTCTTTGCCCCGTTCGTAGAGGGCGAGGGCGGCCTTGGGATCTTTCTTGACGAATTCCTCAAAATCACCCAGGGCCAGATAGGCAGAATACTCCTTGATGTCGATGGCCTTTTTAAGCCACTCGCGGCCTTTTTCCTCATTGCGGTTGTCCTTGTCGCCATTGAGCAGACGGGAGCCTAGGGCCACCATCGATTGGGCGTCACCCAGACCCGCAGCCTTAGTATAGAAATCCATGGCCTTTTTGGGGTCTTTCTTGTCGGCAAACCCGAATTGTCCTTCGTGGAGGCGGGCGAGCAGCAAGAGGGCTTGAACATCGCCGGCATTGGCCGCTTGGGTCCACCAAAACACGGTCTTCTCAAAATCCGCTTGTTTGGTGAGGCGGGCGCGCAGATAGGCTTCGCCGAGAAGGCGTCCGGCTACGCTGGGGTCGTCTTTGGCGGCTTTCTCAAGGATATCACCACCTTGGGTGCGCTCGGCTTCGTCTTCGGCGGCAAGGAGAATGGCGGCCAGCCGATAGGTGGCATCCTTGTAGCCCGCAGCGGAGGATTTGCGGTAGTTCTCAATCGCCAGCGTGCGGGACGCCTCAATGCCTTGACCGGTTTCATACGCGTAACCCATCAGATAGATGGCGGCGGCATTGCCTTTCTCCACAAGGGGCTTGGCAAGTTCGATGGCCTTGGCGTGGCGACCTTCGCGAAAGGCGGTGAGGGCCTCCTTGGCTGGCCCTTCGGCATCGGTGGCGGAGGTCTCAGTTCCAGTCCCCATGGGGAGCGAAACGGCAGCTTGAAGCTGGGCGGTAAGCAGGACGGAACACAACGACAGCAGGGATAATTTCATCAACATGGCCGTCAATCTATCGAGGGAACCGGTCATGGCAAGGAAAAATTAAAAAATTCCCGGATGGCGACCGGTGGGGTCAAGATACGCGGTGGGGATCAAGTGAACGCTCGCGGAGTTGATCGATGCAGGTTGATAGCAGGGACTCGTCCATCTGATGGACGTTGACGCCAACGCCGAGATCTTGCAGGAGCAGGACGGTGAGTTTGCCTCCCAGATGTTCGCAAAACTCATCCAGACCGGCGAGAACACAGCGGCGGCCGGAGGCGTCGGTCCAATCCAGGGCCGGATGGTATGTGATGAGTTCAAGCGCATCGAGCACCCGCAGGATCCGCCCGGCGGAGTCCGCCGCCAGCAAGCCGCAATGCATCGAGTAAAGCGTATCGAGCGCCAGTCCGATTGCGACCGCTGGTGCGTGGGAAAGCGCGTAGCCGGTGAGGGACTCCAGTTTGTGGGCCGCCCAATGGCCGAAGTCCAGCGGGCGACTCGATCCGGATTCGAAGGCATCACCACCGGTGGCAATGTGGCTGGCATGCAACAGGGCTGAGCGCTCCACGCAGGGATTGAGCGCTGCGGGGTAGAGCGCGGCCAGCGCAGTTAGATTGGCCTCGATCCAGGCGAAAAACTCCGGGTCTTTGACCAAGGCTACCTTGATCGCCTCGATCAAGCCAGCGCGGCAGATTTGAGGGCTCTGGCTGCGGAGAAACTCGAAATCATTGATCACGGCAAAGGGCACGGCGAAGGACCCAATCCAGTTTTTTTTACCGAAGCCATTGATGGCGCATTTGACGCCCACGCCGCCATCGTCTTGAGATAAGGTGGTGGTGGGAAACCGGATGAGTCGCACGCCGCGGTGCGCCGTGGCTGCCGCAAACCCCACTGCATCCAAGAATGCACCGCCGCCGATGACCAGCGCATAGGAATGGCGATCAATATGAGCGGCATCGATGGCATCCCAAATGCGGCGCACCAGTGCCTCATCGGTCTTGACCGCCTCGCCACCCGGAAAAATGCTGCTGCCACAGAAATCCACATCCAGACCGGCAAAGTAAGCCTCTACGGCGGCAGGCAATCCAGGCCAGAGGGCGGCGACGCTTGCCTCAAGGAAGGCAATGGCGCGCCGGCCCCCGCCTTCGCGCAGAATATCGGCCAACTCCGGATTTGTCGGCGCAAAGGCATTTCGCGTGAAAACAACACGGTGCTTGAAAAGAACTGGAATCTGGAAATCGTGGCGGGACATCAGCGCGCGCCAGAGGTAGCGTTCTTTACGCGGTTGCGCCATTGTTTCTTTGAAGCATTTTTACCCTATGCCCCATCCTGAGACGCTTTTTGAATCCCGCTGGCTCGGTCTTTATCGCATTGGCGCGTGGGACTACGTGCGCCGCCCCCAAGCGGATTCCGCTGTCGGTATCCTCGCCATCACGCCGACCGCCGAGATCGTGCTCATCGAACAATTCCGCATCCCGGTGCAACGCCGCGTGATCGAAATCCCGGCAGGCTTGGTGGGCGATGAGGTCGAGCACCGAGGGGAATCGCTGGCCGAGACCGCCCGCCGCGAACTGCTCGAGGAAACCGGTTTCCGGGCGGAAACGATGACGGAATTGCTCACCACGCCTACCTCGGCGGGGATGACCTCAGAGTTTCTGCATCTTTTCCATGCCACCGGGTTGAGTCGCGAGCACGCCGGTGGCGGCGTAGGTGGCGAGGACATTGTCGTCCATCTGGTGCCGCTGGTCGGCCTCCGCCCATGGTTGGCCGCCCGCGCAGCGGAGGGTTTGGCCATCGATTTTAAAATCCACGCCGCCCTGTGGTTGGCGGGCCTGTGATGCCGGCAGGCCTTCATCGAGCGCTGCGGGGACCAGCCATGGTGGCGGGCAGCGATAGCGAGAGAACTACACACAGACCGGTGAGAACCAGCACGATCCAACAGGTTGGATCCTCGTTAAGGACCCGCGCAAAATAGAAGTAGGCGTTCTGTTGCGGAGATTGGAAAACCAGCGCCGGGAGCGTGAGAATGGCGCAAAAGGCCAACGCTGGCGCACACATTGTGACCATGGCCGCCGCGCATTTTACGCTGATTTGCGACGTGAACAAAACCTTGGGACCACTGAAAAATGTGAGCTTCAGGTATTGCATTACGCGCCGAAAGCTGTGATCTCTGGCTTTCTGGTTTCTATAGAAAGAGGGGGTGGCAATGTGGGACATGGCATTTTTTTTGGGGGGGGGCGCAATCGCGGAGTTGAACAAAGGTGACCGTTTCTATCTGGATGGTTCCACTACGGTGGCTATCGTCACGCAGCCAATGTGTGCCCAATCGCGCCCCATGTATAGCCCGCGCCTTCGTGATTATCCTGTCACGATCCCGACGACAAGAAACCGCGGCGATTGGGTTCCATCAGCCGCCGAGTAGGCCGCGGTTTTTCCACAATTCCTTGGGGCGGAAAATCCCGGCAGGGGTGATGATGCCGGTGATGAGTTCCGGCGGGGTCACATCAAAGCCCGGATTGTAAGCGCCGCTCGTCGGGTTGGCCACCCGCACATACTCGCGCCGGCCTGATTTCGTTAGCCCCCATGCACCTAACACTTCCGCGGCGTCCCGTTCCTCAATCGGGATGTCCGCACCGCAGCGCAGGTTCCAGTCAAGGGTCGAGAGCGGGATGGCGACATAAAACGGCACGCCGTGGCGCTTGGCTAACACCGCCTTGGTGTAGGTGCCGATTTTGTTGGCCACCTCGCCGCTGCGGCCTAGTGTGCGGTCGCTGCCGACGATGACCAGATCAATCTGGCCGCGGGCAAACAACAGGCCTGCCGCGTTGTCGGCGATGATTTGGTGGGATATCCCTTGTTGCGCCAATTCCCATGCGGTTAGAGTGGCACCTTGCGAGCGCGGGCGGGTTTCATCGCAATAGACATGGAAAGCGCGCCCGAGTTGTTGGGCTGCATAGAGCGGCGCGGTGGCGCTGCCGATATCGACAAAGGCCAGCCACCCGGCATTGCAATGAGTGAGCACCCGCATCCCGTCGCGGATCAACGGCGCCCCCACCTCACCGAGTTCACGGCAATGCGCCACGTCCTCGTCCGCGAATTCCTCTGCGACGGTTAGGGCCAGCGCTTGTTGCTCCGCGACGCTGCTGCCAGCCTGCATCTTGCGCCGCACCTCGAGCATTGCATTGAGCGGGTCGACTGCCGTCGGTCGTGCGTCGCGCAATATCTCAAACACGCGCTGCACATGCGCGTCAAAGCGCGACAGGTTGCCGCCGCGGAATGCGCGCGCCCCTTGGGCGAGGCCGTAAGCCGCGGTGGCGCCGATGGCCCCAGCGCCGCGCACCACCATGTCGCGGATGGCGCGCGCGGTTTCGCGGAAGTCGCGCGTGCTGACCACCTGGAACTCGTGCGGCAGCAAGCGCTGTTCGATCAGGCGCAGCTGGTTGCCCGGCACATCAAAGGCCACCGTTCTGAAATGTTTCACCCGCCCGCGAATTTTCACCTGCATGCGGATAGGCTACGGCAGGACCCGTGGGGCACCGCAAGTTCAATTTAACCGGCATGCCCGGCACTCATCCAACGGGACTTGCCGAGGCCCGGCGGCATCGCAGGGTAGGGCGGATCGGCCCGGTCCGCCGACTTGTCCGCCCGCATGGGCGGTGCCAAGGCGCGGCGGATGGACCGCACATGGGCTGTCCCAGCCGTTGGCCAGTCACGGCGCGGCGAGGCCGCCACGCCCTGCCGGGCAGGGTAGGGCGGATCGGCCCGGTCCGCCGACTTGTTCGCCCGCATGGGCGGTGCCAA
>JBAXOF010000139.1:0-9768 GCA_037133375.1 Verrucomicrobiota bacterium
TGTAGGCGCGTTCGTGAGAACGCGGTCTTGGGTGATATGGAACGTCCATGAGCCGTCGGGCATCGCGCCCCCGCGCTGTCACCAGCGCGCCTACGAAGAGTGCTGACGACTGTCCTCCGCGCGGGACCAAGCCGCATTTCCTGCTGACAGGTCCTGCAAGTGGGTGTAGGGTCGTGGGCGATGCATGAGACAATGCCACCAGTGGATGCCGGTATACGGGAGCGCCTGTTGGCGCTTTGCGACGCGATGGTGGCGCACTTGCGCGGGTTGCGCGACTCGAAGCGGCGGGTGTCCGAGACCGTGCATGAGACCCGCAAGCTCGGCAAAGCCCTGCGCGGCGGAATGACACTGGTGGGTATGCCGAAGGCCTGCGTGCGCGCCGTTGCCACGGTGGCCCGCATGCTGGCGGGCCAGCGCGACGCGGTGTCTAGGCTCAAAACCTGGCAACGTCTGAACTGGGACGAGGGGCCGCAAGGGCAGGATCCCGCCGTGCTCGCAGTGGGAGCCATGCTGGAAAAATTGGCCCATTCGGCCGGCCGCAAGCCACCTGCAGAGGCCGTCGGTTGGGCGGAGGCGAGGCTCGGGGAAGCACGCGCACTGTTGGAGCGGCATTCCGAGGCGGCATTGCAAGCGGCGTTGCCGCGCGGGTTGCGCCGACTCCGCAAGCGTGTGCACCAGCGCATGCAACGCTTGGGCTTGAGGCGGCACCACGCCCCGGCGTTTCACGAGGTGCGCAAGGCGTTGAAGGCGTGGCTGGGTGCGCTGGAATTGTTAGGGGAAGCGCCGGATGACACCTGTGAGAAACTGGCGGAGTTGTTAGGTGATGAGAATGATCTGAGCGCCTTGGAAACATGGCTTAATGCGCGCGGCTTCAGCAAAGGGATGGCACCCGGCGTCTGGTCGCGGGTGAGTGCGCGCCATCAGCAGTTGCGGATAAGCATCCTTGAGACAGCCCTGTCATCTCCTTGAACCGGATGCTTGCGGCTGGAAGCCGCGTCGATGCGAAAGAGAGGCGCGATGCATGGACGAATTGTAGCGGCGCTCTATGAGCGTCGATGCGAAAGAGAGGCTCGATGCATGTGCCAGCGACTTTTCCCGCAGGGGAAAAGTAGTCGCAGACCGCCGCTACAATGCCCGGCACCCGCCATACAATGGCCAGCGACGGTCACAGACCGCCGCTTCAAGGCCGCGCAGGGGCGAATTGCTTGCGGCTGGAAGCCGCAACTACTCCGCCGCGATCAAATCCGTTAGGTGGCCGCCACGTGCGGTGACCCATTTGCCCTTGCGGATGACCTGGGTGAATCCCAGTCCTTCGCGCGCAGCGGCAGTGAAGACGTCCCATGCCTGGGTGGCGAGAATCCCGGAAACGATCAGGTCGCCGCCGGTGGCCAAGGCCTTGGCAATCACCGGCCATGCCTGAATCAGCACCGTGGAAAACAAATTGGCCATCACCACAGCGTAGCCTGCTTTGCGAGGTTTCCATAGCAACACATCCTGTTCCATCACCTCGATGCCGCCGGTGCTATTGCGCCCGATATTGCGTTTGACCACCTCCACGGCAAACGGATCAAAGTCGCAAGCATACACCGGGCCCGACCCGAGCTTGCGTGCCGCAATCGCCAGCACCCCGGTGCCGGTGCCCAAATCCGCGACCGACCAATTTGTTCCGCGCCGCGCTTTGGCCACATCGACGAGCAAGCGCAAGCAGGTGGAGGTGGTCGCGTGGTCGCCGGTGCCAAAGGCCATCTCCGGCGGAATCATGATAATTTGGCGCTGCGGATGATCCTTTTGAATGAGCGCAAGTTCACGTGGGCGGACCTCCGGGGTCAACAACAAGGCCTTGCGCACTTTCACCGGACGCGGCGGAGCTACCGGCTTGGTCCACTCCGCATGGGCGAGCTGGCTGATGCTGCCGCCAAATTGCGCGACTATGGCCGCCGCTGCCTTTTTCGATTGGCAAAACAAGCGCAGGCGGATGGATTTACCGCCTTTAATAAGCTCGATGACCAGATTCGGGTTGCCGGCAAAACGTTCCTCCCAAGCATCCATCCATTTGGCACCGGAGAGTTTGGACCAGACAAACATGGGGGAAATAGGCGGGCTAAACTGGAGCGGGCGATGAGATTCGAACTCACGACATCCACCTTGGCAAGGTGGCGCTCTACCACTGAGCTACGCCCGCGTCGCAAAACGCGTGCGCAGGTTCTAGCGCCATCCCGCCCCCGTGCAAGCCAAATTTTTGAAAATTTTTGTGAGCCATTCCGGCCCGCTGACAGGTGAGTCACTTCATGGGGGCGTGGGCATGGCGGCCGCGGAGTTCTAGTGTGCGCAGAAAAAATGCCACAGAGACACTGAGCATCACACAGTTCTCTGGGAGAAACCTCATTCTTATTTCAGTGGTTTCAGTGGTCCTCAGTGTTTCAGTGGTTAAAAATCTGCCCGGAACAGCATAAAACCGTCGCTTCCTTGACGCGCCTGCTCCGCTAGGCTTTGCTGCCCGCGCGCCATGTCCGACAAACTCGCCGAAATCATCGCCACCAAGCACCTGGAAGTCGCCGCCCTGCTGCCGCGGGCCGAGTTGCTGCGCGCCGCCGCCCTCCTGCGCAACGACTTCCGTGGCTTCCGCAGCGCCCTCGACCGTGGCCCCGGCCGCCTCGGCGTCATCGCCGAAGTCAAAAAGGCTTCGCCCTCGGTCGGTCTCATCGACCCGGACTTCGATCCGATCCGCCAGGCCAGCCGCTACCTCGAAGGCGGCGCCTCCTGCCTCTCCATCCTCACCGATGAGAAATATTTCCAAGGGTCGCTGGGCTACCTAACAAACATCTCCAAAATCTCCCCGGCCCCGCTGCTGCGGAAGGACTTCACCATTCACGAAGTCCAGATTCACGAGGCGGTCATCGCCGGGGCGGATGCCATCCTGCTCATTGTCGCCGCGCTCGACGACCCCACCCTGCGGCGGCTCTACGATGAAGCGAAATCGTTCCAACTCGACGTGCTGGTGGAAGTCCACAACCTGGCGGAAATGGACCGCGCCCTCGACCTCGGCGCCGACCTCATCGGCGTCAACAACCGCAACCTGAAAACGTTCGAGGTCGATCTGGCAACCACCGAGCGACTCGCCGAGGAAGTGCCGGAGGATGTGTTGCTGGTTTCCGAGAGCGGCATCAAATCGCCCGCGGACGCCCGCCGCGTGTTGGATGCCGGTGCCAACGCCGTGCTCATCGGTGAGGCGCTCATGCGCGCCCACGATCCATCCCGCGAAATTGAGACGTATCTGGAGTTGGTTTCTGCTTGAGCCTCGCAACCATCCGGGCCAGTGTCAGGCCATGTCAGACATTCTCCCGCAACTTCAGGAAGACCTCAAAACCGCGATGCGGGCCAGGGACGCCGTCGCCCTCAATGCCTTGCGCGCCTTGAAAACTGCGCTGACCAACGCCGCCATCGAAAAAAGCGGCTTGGGCACCACCTTGGATCCCGCCGAAGTCGTCGCTGTTGTTAGAAAGCAGGTCAAGCAACGGCACGATTCGCTGGCGCAATACGCCGCCAACGACCGCCCCGAATTGGCCGCCATCGAGCAGGCGGAAATCACCGTGCTGGAGCGCTACCTGCCAACTGCCCTAACAACTGTGGAACTCGAGGAACTGATTGCCGCCGCCATCGCCGAGACCGGTGCCACCAGCAAGGCCGACCTAGGCAAGGTCATCAAGCTGGCCCAGGAGAAAGCCGCCGGCCGTGCCGATGGCAAGACCCTCTCGCAAGCCGTGATGAAACGACTGGCGTGACCGGGAGCAGCGGGCGAGCTACCAGGTTCTGAGACGCAGGCCGATGGATGTGGATAGACCGCCACTGAGGTCGTCTTTGAAGAGCGCCCCGATCAGATTGACGTCAATCTCGTCGCTGGGTTTCCAATAGAAACTTGGACCTGGCAGCACATAGCCATCGCTGCCGAGTAGGAGCGCAGCCACGCCCGCGCCGAGCATGAGCCTGTCGTTCACCATGTAGCCGGCACCTGCCGCGAGGTCGAAGTAAAAGTCGTTGCGGATGATTTGTTGGAAGTCGCTGGCCAGATTGAGCCTGGCCCAACCGCCATAGATCCATGGGCTGGCTGCCTGTTTGTTGCTAACAGAGCCGCACCATATCCTTGACGAATTGGCCCCAGAGGAAGATGAGACCCCGCTTGGAGTATTGGAAATGGCCGTCGCCGGTGAGGCAGATAATGCCGGAGGCGAGGTTGAATTCCACCTGATGGCGCATTTCCCGCTCGAGCGAATCTTCAACATCCTCGGGATCGGGCACGCGCAAGAGATCGGCGGTGATCTTGTTGCGCTCAAGGAATTCATGGTGATTGCGCAGGATGTGGTGAAAACAATGCCGCTCACAGGGGACATAATTCCATCGAATGTGCGGCGTGCATTGCAGGGTGAGGGAGAACGGGAAATTGGTGGTGCGCCAAGTGCGACCTTGGTCATCATGAGAGGTCACGGAAATGAAGGCGAATGCCACATCACTCTGTTCGCAGAGGCAAATGGCGGATATCGCGCGCTCTTCCGGATGCCAATAGAAGCGGAAAAACTGCTGCATGCCGGCCCATTTCCACCCGCAATCCGAAACATGCTCGAAGCCGACGGCTTCCATGGCGGTGCCGGCCTCAAGCGCATGGGGAAAGAACGCGGGGTTGGGGAGACGCCGATGTTGCAGGCGGTTGTTGAGTGGCAAGCGCAAGCGGCGGATGTGGGTGAGCAACTCGAACCATGGGAGGAAAAACCAGCACGCAACGGCGGCACCCCCCCCGAACTTGCTGCCGGAGAGGAAGCCTCCGAGCCAGAACGTGCCTATCAAAAATGTCAGCGCTCCCAATTTCCGTACAAACGCCTTGCGGGCACTTCGCAATGCCACGGCAAGCACGAACAGTCCGGCGACAATCAGGGTTTCTCGCATGGGTGGAATAGCGGGTGGCTCAGCGCCCTCGGACCCTTACACGGCAAGAGAATCGCGCTGTCACGCCGCACACATTTCACAGTTTTCGTCCCGGCGCAAGCCCTCGTTTGCGGTCGTTGAATTTATCCGTGTAGGCAAGTCGCAGCCGCAGCCTTGAAGATGGGGTTGCAGGACCCACCGGGATAAGTTACCGATGGGGCGTGTGGGAAACGCTGCAAGCAGGAGGTGCATGGCAAGTCGTGGGCACGGGCGCGGCCTGGTGCGTGACGCTGTGCCTGCTGCTGGCGGGGATGGTCGGTTGTGTCTTGTGTCTTCCAGTCTAGCTTCTTTAGTCTTCCTCATGCCCCGCCTTGCCTCAATTCTGTTAGCTACGATCATTCTAGCAACGTCTTCTGCGCGGGCCCAGTTTGGCCCCCCCGATGGTGCGCCAGCCACCTCCGCCACCACGGCCAGCCTGGTGGCGGAAGCCCAAGCGATTGCCCCCGGCGAGTCATTCACGCTGGCCCTGGAACTCCAGCACCCGGCAGGCTGGCACAGCTATTACCTCAACTCCGGTGGTATCGAAAACTCCCCCGCCATCGAGTGGCAACTGCCCGCCGGATTCACCGCCGGCCCTATCCAATGGCCGACCCCATCCGTCAAGGACGGCTACTCCGGGAAAAGTTTTATTTACACCGGCAGCCCGGTATTGCTGGTGGACATCACCGCGCCCGCCAGCTTGAAAGCCGGCACCAGCGTCATTCTAACCGCCAAAGCGAGTTGGCAGATTTGTGCGGAGTTGTGCCTGAATGAAACGAAGGATTTCACCCTGAGCCTGCCGGTGACCGCCACCGGCGCGGTGGATCCCGCGCAAGCCGGGTTTTTTGCCCGGGCCCGCGGCAAGATTCCCATGGCCAACACGGTGTGGTCGGTCACCGCGCAGGCGGCCGACAGCCGGTTTGTCCTGCGGCTCAGTCCGCGCACGGGTGCCCCGCCGCCCCAGGCCCCGCCGCTGGATTTCATCCCTAACGAGCAATTCCTCAACCCCCTCAGCGCTGGCGGTGCCGTCGCCCGCGATGGTGCCAGCTGGGTAATCACCCTGCAACGCAACCCCGTGGACATTTTCGGCAAACCCATCCCTCAGGGCAAGACCCTCTCCGGCATCCTGCTCGGCGGCGCGGCCGATGGTTCTGATGCCTATGCCATCCACCTCCCCGAGACCAAGATCGCCGCCGCCCCGGCGCAGACGCCGGGGCTTTCCAAGCTTTTCCGCATTCTGGGTGGCATGTTGCTGGGCGGGCTCATCCTCAATCTCATGCCCTGCGTGTTCCCCGTCATCGGTTTGAAAATCATGGGCTTCGTCCAACAAGCGGGCGACGACCGCCGGAAAATCATGGGTCACGGGATCCTCTTCACCCTGGGTGTGTTGGTTGCCTTTGGCGTGCTCAGCGGAGTTTTGTTTGCCGGACGTTTGGCAGCGGACATCGGATGGGGCTATCAACTCCAAAGCCCGTGGGTCGTGCTGGCCTTGATGCTGCTCATGTTTGTGCTCGCACTCAACCTGTGCGGGCTGTTTGAACTCGGCACTTCCGCCGCCTCCCTCGGCGGCAAACTGCAGTCAAAACACGGCCTCGCCGGTTCGTTTTTCTCCGGCGTGCTGGCCACCGTCGTCGCCACGCCGTGCTCGGGTCCGTTTCTCGGAGCGGCCATTGGCGCGGCCATCACGCTGCCCACCGTGGCGTTTTTCGCCGCCTTTGCCGCCATGGCCATCGGTCTGGCCCTGCCGTATTTGATTCTCTCCGCCTTCCCCAACCTACTCCGCCTGCTCCCTCGCCCCGGTGCCTGGATGGAGAGCTTCAAACAGGCCATGTCGTTTCTGTTGTTTGCCACCGCCGGCTACCTGCTGTGGGTGTATGGCGGCCAAATCGGCTTGGAAAATATGTTAGGCCCGATCTTCGGTCTCAGCCTGGTCGCCATGGCGGCCTGGATTTACGGCCGCTGGTGCCTGCCCCACCGCTCGCGCGCCACCCGCGCCACCGCGCTCGCCCTCACCCTGGCCCTCGCCGTGGGCGGGGTGCTGTTGGCCCTGCCGCCCAAACCCCATGCGCTGCAATGGGAACCCTGGTCACAGACACGTGTGGACGAATTGTTAGATGAGAACCGCCCGGTCTACATCGACTTCACCGCCCAGTGGTGTCTCACCTGCCAACTCAACAAGCAACGCGCCTACACGCCGGCAGTGATCGCTCTGATGCAGGCAAAAAACATCGCCGCACTCAAGGCCGACAAGACCCGTCCCAACCCGGCCATCGAAGCAAAGCTGCGGGAATTCGGCCGCTCCGCCATCCCGGTCAACGTGCTGCTAATTCCCGGCAAACCCCCCATCATCACCCCCGAGCTGCTGTCCGCCACCTATCTGACGGATTTGTTCACACGCGAAGTCCCCGCCGTGCCGAAGGCTGGATCTAACGAATAGATACATCTCGCAAGCCGCCGCCACCGGCGTCTTCGCCAATCTCGCCCTACCCAACCGCCACACGCTCACCTTGCACGTGAAGCGGTTGTAGGCGCACATCACGGGTGTTTATTGACGATGGGCTTGTTCCTGCGATTCGGGCATGACCCCAAGGAGGGGCGGACTCCGATCCGCCCATGCCCATAAAACATCCGTATTCGCTTGCCTTGGGTGCCGTGCTCGCCCACAGGTGGAGCAGTGACAAATGGCCATTGGTGCAAGTGCTTGCTGGTGCTGGTGTGGTTGACCACGGGCCGGCCGACATGCGCGGCACCGGATGCAGGAGGCGCGGCGGTGGGCGCGACGCTCGCCGCTGACGGCCGGTCATTCAGCGTGACAGCGCCAGGGATACGTGGGTTTCGCAGCGGTTTTTCCGCCAGCATCAAGGTGGGTGGACACAAATATGTGTTAGAGTCAACGGGCGGAGCGGCCGCGGGGGTGCCGCAACCCCTCACCGAAGAAACGCCGTATGGGCAGGCGGAGGTGCGCGAGACAACGCTGCGGTTTGCGGAGGCGCAGGTGGACTTGTTATTCCGGTTCGGGAGGGTGGCCGGCGTGCCGGGGGTGTTGGCGCAAGCCGGCATCCGTAACGCCGGCCCACAACCGGTCACCCTCCTTTCCGTGACGCCGGTGGCCGCGGCGCTGCAAGTGACCGGCGCGGAGGCCGACTGGCTGGTCACCGCCATGGATCCGGTCAATGGCAGCGAAAAATCGTTAGGCGAGATCCGCGCGCCGCTGCAGGTGTGGGAGTATGGCAGCCTGTATCGCCGGGATGGTGCCGGCTTGCTGTTCGGGCCGGTGGGCACGCCGTGCGCTTACCTCAATGCCCGGGTCACACACCCCGGCGAACGCGCGGTGACACTTGATCTAACAGCGCAAATGACGGGAGTGCAGGTGGCTGCGGGCGAGACACGCTGGGCACAACAGGTGGTGCTGTTGCTCGAGCCACCGCAGCCGGCCTTGGCGCGGTGGGCCGCGTGGGTCGGCAAAACCCATCACGCGCGCACCGCCAAAGGTGCCCTGTCCGGTTGGAGCAGTTGGTATTTCCTGGCTGGTGGCGTGACCGGTAAAGATGTGTTAGATGTGACAGAGGCGGCGGCGGGGTCGGCCGACCGGTTGCGGCCCGAGGTGATTCAGATCGACGAGGGGTATGAGAATTTGAGCGGCGAGGAGGAAGCGAACGAGAAGTTTCCGCAAGGTCTGACCTATTATGCGCGGCGCATCGCGGCGGCGGAGGCGCGGCCCGGGTTGCAACTGGGATTTCCGACCAAGCGCGGGCAAGCGACGCTGGTGGGCAAGGCCGGGTGGGTTGGTCTCGCCGAGCGCATCCGGCATGCAGTCCACGGAGGTTTCAGCTATCTGAAGGTCAATTTCTATGGGGTTGAGATCCAAACCGGGGAGGATCCGCAAAAAACCTCGTTTGAGGTGATGCGCGAAGGCTTTGCCAAACTGCGGGAAGCCGCCGGGGATGATACCTATCTGTTATACTGCAATTTTCAAGCGGACCGGGCGACGGTGGGGCTGGTGGACGCGAGCCGCACCGGGGTGGCGGCCGATCGCAACGGGGTCCGCAGTGCCATGACCGAGGTGCTGCGGTCCTATCAACTCCATGACCGTTGGTTCGCGGTGGACAATGGCAACTATTATATGGGAACCGACATCACCAACGTCAGCGCGGTGGCCGGCGGTTGGCCGCTGGTGCGCACGTGGATGAGCATGGTGGGCTTGTCCTGTGGAGCGGCCACCACCTCCGATCCCTGGCACTGGGATAGCTTCAAACCTAACTGGCGCAACGTCGAGGTGCTCACCCCGCCGGCCCATGAACGCAGCGAGGTGCTCGATCTGGGCACCAACAAGGAATGGCCGCGCCTGGTCAGTCACGTCCGGCGCGACTGGGGCGACTCCACCGTCGCCTTGCTGTGGAACCCGGGCACCAGCGAGGCGGCCATCACCCTGGATTTTGGGCAGGCCGGGATGGACCCGCATCGTCGCTATGCGGTCTGGTCGTTTTGGGACAACCGCTATCTGGGGGTGGCCAAAGGCTCATGGATCACCCCGACGCTGGCACCGTCGGCGTCCCAACAATTGTGCTTCACCGATCTGGACCGCACGCCTAACAAGCCGGTGCTGGTCGGTTCCAACCTGCACATTTTCTGTGGCGCCGCCGAGACCAAGCGGGTCAGCTGCGGGCGTGGTGCGATGCAAATCGAACTGACCGATGCGGGTGCGCGCGAAGGTTATCTGTTTGTTTACAGCCGTCTGCCGTTGGTGCTGGGTGCGACGAGCGGCTGCGAAGTCACCGGCATCGTTCAGGCCGGTGAATATATGTGGCGCAT
>JBAXOF010000140.1:0-9743 GCA_037133375.1 Verrucomicrobiota bacterium
GCGCGTCCCGCCTGTCCGCCGATGAAACGACAGGCGGGACGCCCGTCGGCCATGACAGGCGGGACGCCTGTCCTCCTGCTAAACTGCCAGTATTGGGCGTCCCGCCCACATCTCAAGTATTGACCAATTCGTCATTGTGGGTGTCCTATGGACGGGACTTGGCAAGTTGCGATCAATGTCCATTTCTTAGCTACACGCTACTTCCGCGCTAACGGGATCTCGGCGCCGACCAGAAGCCGGATGGGGCCGGGCAAGCCAGCTGGCGTCGGGTCCTTGGGCCCGAGGCGTTTGGCGGTGGTGCCCGTCACCAACACTTCGAGGGTGTTGTCGCCGTCGCAGATCGCGCCGGTGACATCCAACCGGTAAGGCGCGCACCAGAGGGTGGCCAAGGGTTTGCCGTTCAGGACCACCCGTGCCATGTTAGATACGGGTCCGAGGTCAAGCATCACACGGGTGCGCAGGCCGCCAAGGGTCGCTTGCTTGAATTGAAACACCGTGCGGGATTGGGCCGTGCCGGCGGTGCCTTCGAGGAAAGTGGTCTGCCAGGCGGTGCCGGCCAACACCTGTGGCTGCGGCAAATCCACAGCCTCGACACGGAGCACTTGTTTGTTAGGCAAGGTGACGTCATACGCTTGGTTTTGCCAGGTGACGAGGGTCGCTTGGGTCTGGTCTGATGTCACTGCGGGCGCGGGCAGCGCGGGCTCTGGATTGCCAACGGCGGCAAGCCCGGTCACTTGCGCCCGGTGTGTCTTGGAGAATACGACAAAGCGCGACTCACCGGGATCCAGCGTCAGCGGCACGCGCACGCCGCCGGCCTCAACTGCAAACTCAAACAGGCCGCAGGGTGTGACCGATCCGTCAAGCGCGCTCCAGAATGCCGGTTGCGAGGTGGCATCCACGCGGAAAACCGGTGCCTCTTGCAGTCGCGTCCCTAACGTATTTGCCACAAAATAGATGTCGCCATCGCTGGTCTGGCGGTGGATCCAGCGCAGCGTGCCGCCGCCGATTAGATCGGGCCGGCACCCGACTTCCGGCAAGGCGGCCTCCAACCCGCCCCGGGTTTGGACCCGGCCCGTGCCCACGGGGCGGAAGGCAGCGGCGCTTGCCCCATCCTTGGCTGGTGCGGGCCACATGCTGGCGGCCAAGGTCCGGAGTTGTTCATCGCAGGCAGGAAAATTTTTGAGGCTCGGCGAGCGCTCGGGTGCAGGGCCATAGATCGTGCCGCCTTGGTCGACGAGCGTCTTCAACTTGGCGAGCAACTCGGGGCGCATCGTCTTGATCGGTGGCAGCACCAACAATTTGTAGGACAATCCGTCGGGCAAGGTGAAGCGACCGTCTTGCATGGTGAGGCGGTTCATGATGGCGTCGCCGTTGATGAAGTCATACGAATAGCCGGGTGGCAGTGCGGGTTCCAGCGGGCCGTTCATCATGGGCGCGTCTTCGCCGCAGAAGTAGGCCACATCCGCGACGTAACGTCCCTGCTGGAGCAGATAGTGGCAGCGGCGCAGGTAATCGACCCAGCTTTTCGCCTCGAAGAACCAGGCGTTTTTGCGGTGCATCGGCAGGCCGAACCAAGGCGTGATGATGTTGCTGCTGTCATCGGGTTGATGGACATAGACATGGAACACGAAGTGATTGACCCCTTGCGCAAACATGTTATCCCCGCGCGTCTTCAACTGGGCCGGGGTGCGCTTGAAATCATTCTGGCTGGTGAAGGCTTCCGCAAAGCAAACATTCTTGCCATAGACATGCACCGCCGACGACGCCAGGCGGCACTCGGTAGAGCCGAGGTTATCACCGGTGCCATACCAGAACTCGCCGCTAACCATGTCGGAGTTTTTGCCATAGAGCAACGACTCGCCAGGAAAGCCCCAGTGGCCGTAATTCTCCAACCACAGCTTGAGACCGCTTTTGTTAGCCACATCGCGCAGGCCGCCAACATAGCCGTCGGCCACTTCATCGGCCACCAGGCGGCGCAAGTCCCACAGAAACCGGTCGGTCATTTCGGGCGTGCCCACGACGCGCCCCGACATGGATGTTAGATAGGGCAGGGGATCATAGCCGTAGCGGGTTTTGAACACCTCGGCGAGGCCGTCGGTCCAGTTTTGTGAGCCCATCTCATAACTGTCGGCCACGCAGTATTTGAACGCCGAGCGGTCACTCCCGGTCAGGCGGCGCAGCAACTCGCCGAGGTGCGCGTCGAAATGGGCGGCGATATGTGGCTTGCTCATCTTGTCGCACTCAAGGCCGGTGGCCTCCGGGTTGGCCGGCGAGTTGCGGGTTCCGGTTGGCGTCAGCCCGAGGCGTTGGATGACCCACTCGCCTGCGGGAACATCCCAGGTGAGCGTGCCGTCCGCCGCCATCTTGGAGCTGAGGTTGAGCACCTGCTGTGGGTCGATTGCCAGCGCAGGTTGTGTTAGAGCGGGTTGTGCGGGCCAGGAGTAAAAGTCCCATGCCGGGACCGGTTCCTGATACATCTTGCCGAGTTGCTTATCGACGAAATGTTCGGTGCGTGCGGCGGCGGATAGATCGAGTTCCGCCAGGGCGAACCTGCCGGTCGGGCCGGGAAACACCACCCGCCAGTGGCGTCCGGTGGTTTCGGGAAACACCACGCACACCGCGCCAAAGATTATCGGGCCGACATTGACATCACTGTTGCTGCGATCCACCACGAAGGTGCGCACCGCCCGCCAGGTGGTCCCATCGTCCGATACATCCAGCTGCACGCGCACCTTGATCTTGGCGGCTGCGGGTGTTAGGGTGAGGCTGCGTGCCGTGAACGGGGTTTTGAAATCGAGCGCCAGGGTGGTGGGATTGGCCGCGTCGCCATTGGCGGCAAACGTGCACACCGTGGTGGAATTTTGATCAAACAGGTTGGCCGGCACATCCCCCTTGGGGCACGTGCCTTCCGGTTTGCGGGTGGTTAGGTTGTCGTCGTCGGCGGCCGGGCGCGGGAACGCCAGCACAGATAGATCCATGAACGGTTGCTTTGGCACCGGCAGTTTGGCAACCAACTTCTGCGGTCCCTTGACCGTGGTTTCGCTCTGGATGATATAGCGCATTGCCTGTTCGGGCTTGATCCAGGGGCCGCCGGATTGGCTCCAGCCGGGCGAATTGAACACGCCAAGATCCACGCCGGTGCGGCCGCCCTCGCGGACCGCGTGGGTCATCATGTCCCACCATGGATCGGATAGAACCTTGACCGGTCCGACGGCCGGCCCTTGGCCGCCGATGTTGCCGATGAAAGCGGTGCCGATGCCCACCTTGGCCATTGCCTCCAGATCCTTGGTGATCCCATCCTTGCTGATGTTGCCACTCATCCAATACCAATAACACCATGGCCGGGTCTGATTCGGCGGCTGGCGAAACTCCGCCACCCGCGGGTCATTCTCCAAGCCCCGTGCCACAAGCGATAAAGCCAAAACCATCCATGCGCTGGTGAGCAATGTTTTCATGTCAATTGTCGTTATTGTCAGTGGTGTCGGCGGCAATGAGGAATACGGAATGAGCCGCCGGCAGTTTTGCTCTTACGCGGGTGACGCTACCGGTCTTGCCGGCAACATGCTCATACTCGATGGAACTGATCTTGCCGTCGTGCGGATCCCAGAGTTGCGGTGCAAGCATGCCCCGCAGCCGCACCTGGATGTCCAGATCCTCGTTGGACGAGTTAGCTATCAGGTAGATCGCGAGGCCCTCCTTGACCTTGTGGATATAGGACAGGTTGCCGCCCGTCACCGGTTGCTCGTGCTGGATAGCCACGTCGGCATCCGGCAGTGCCTCGTCGAGAACGGAGGTGAGGGCGGCGGAGGTGGGCGATGGAATGAACCATGCGCGGCCACCCTTGGTGTTGTTAGGACCGGTGACGGTGCCATCTTGGCCTGTGGTCCGGGTGCCATCACCAAACATGGCGGCCACCAACCCGCGCACTTCGTCGTCCTTGCCGAACTCGGCCGCAGTGTCGGGCAGGCGGGTGGTGGCGATGACCTGGCCGCCTTGGTCGTAAAACTGCTTGATCTTGCGCAGGCTGCTCACGCTGATCGCCCGCGAGCCGGGAATGATGAAAACACGGTAACGTTCCCAATTGACCGGGTTTTTAAGCCGCAGCGAGTTACCTTCGACGGCGCAGCGGTCGTCGAGCACCTCGGGATGGATGAAGGTGAAATCCCGCCGCACTCCCAATGCCAGCACCTCGCCCACCTGCATGTAATCGGCTTCCGGCACCTCGACACATCCTTGATAGGGATCACCGGGGCCGAACCACGACCCTGCCTGCAGCGTGGCGATGGGGTAGAGCACCGCGATGTCGGCCACATGCCGGCCGGCCTGCAACATCCGCTGCAGGCGTCCCATATACTTGTTGTAGGCCGGTAACGCGGCACCATAGGCGGCCGACTCGGGTGTTAGATCCGGCTTGAAGATGATCTTCGCCTGGTCATACCACACGGCGTGCGGCACCATCGTGTTGATTCCCTTGGCGAACTGGTCCATTGCCTCCTTATACAAGTTGGCCACGGGCATGTTGTTGATGCCGCCATAACACTCGCACATCACCTGCGGCCGGTCGTAGTTGCTAGCCGCAGAACTAACAATTTTGTAGGCGCGGGAGGCGCGGCCATACGCGAACACCTGGTCGATGCCAGGCATGCTTTGATACTTGAACGATTTGATCAGGTCGCCGACGGTGCCGATCACCGGGTTGGCCACTTCCTCCTGATCGGCGTGTCCGGTGAGGCCCAGGTGATGTTTTGCGCACCAGTCATTGATGGTTTTGACGAAACCGGTGGCGTAGAGCTCGGTGCGCATGCCGAAGAGGGCGTTGCGTGCCGCGGCGGTGTCCGGGCCGATGTCAAACCACAGCGCTGGATAGAGGGGCAGGGGATCCGTCTGGTAACGTTCGCGAAAGCGCTCGTTGAAGCGCTCGGTCCACGCCCGCCCGCCCTTGATGTGATAGAATGCCGGCTCATCATAGAAGGCGCCGTCAATGGTGGTGCCGAAGTGCTCCGGCATCGCGTCGTGGTAGGCTTGATAGGTCAGGCCGATGAAGGCTTCGACGGCCTTGGGCTCCAGATAATCGACCAAGCCGCCGCCACCGTCACGCACGCAGGTGAAGACCATCACCTTCCACTCGCCGGCCGGCACTTTCCAGTGCAGGGTGCCATCCCTAACCGAAGTGGTGATGTTGAGGCGCTTTTGGGTGGCTGCCTCCATGGCCACCGCACCCATCAGGGTGCCCGCCGGCACGGTCTGGGTGAACTCCTTGGGGCCGGTCACATCGGTCGCGAGCATGTCCAGACGCTTGCCAAGCGCTTCGGGATGGCGGCTGGCCAGGAGTCCGCCGGCCGCGCCGCTGGGAAACCAGAATTCATCGTAGAGGCACATTTTCATACCGAGTTTGGCGGCTTCATCCACCGCCACCTTGTATTGATGAAGGAACCCCTCGCTCATGAAGTTGAAGCCCATGTCCTTGCATGGCAAAATGCCCATACCACAGTAGCCCGCTGTCTTGCAGGCGGCGACCATGGTCCGGGTCTTGTCCTCGTTGAGCGCCCCGTTCCAAAACCACAAGGGGCGCGGCTGATAGTGAAACGGCGGGGACTGGAACTCGGTGCGTATCTGTCCGGCATCGCCCGGCTCCGCGCACGTTCCCTGGCAGACTAAGAATCCGTGCAGCAGGGTCATGCTGAGCATTGCCAGGTGGGGATGGGTCATAAAATTTTTCATGGGGGAGAGGTGCGGGTAATTGCCCACGGCGGCATTCGATCCGCTGCGTATCCAAATGGCAAGCCTGTTATGGTGGTGGGCATAACACCTTGAGGCCGCGCCGCAGGTTGGCGGGTGGTCAGACTGGGGTCTAACGAACTGACAACGGCGCACATCCAGCGCCCAGGCTGCAGAAAAATTTCCAACAATATTCTTGGCATGCCCGAACGGCTGGGTATTTTTGCGCTTGTAGAATTCCACCATGAATCCGGCCGCAAACCACTGTCCCTTGCCCAAATTCGCACTATGGAGCCTTGCGTTTGACACGGCTCGCCACACGTTCCGGCCTTTTGGCCCCTTTTCCCCTCACCCCCCTTGGCCCCGCCCTCCGGTCCGGCCACCGGCTCTTTCAACGGCCTTCACCGGGAAAGCAATTGAATGAATTGTGGAATCTGGCAGCGGCCGCTGAATGTGAATCGCGGAACGACGAGGAGCACACAAATCGGGTCTTTGCTTGTTGCTCTGCTAGGTTTTCTGTGCGCCGATATTCTCAGGGGGGCGCCGCAGGACACGAAGGAACTGCCCCCGCCTTCCGGCGCCAGCTTTAGCGCCCTGCGCCTGGCCGTGCAGGATCTGATTGCAGCTTTCGGCACCCGATATGCTGGAGGGAAGGAGTTTCTGGCGCGCTTGGATGCGCTAGAAAAGCAGGCTGCATCCGGCGGATCATCCGACTTTCTGACGCTGCAACGTGAGGCGCTGCTGGCCAATCCGCTCGTGAGCGGACCGGAAATCGTCTACGTGGCGAGGGATCAGTACTTCGAGGCTGAGTACCACGCGATCGACACGCTGTTCCAAACGGGAGAATCCACCGATCTGCTGTTTCATGACAGTTTCCGACCGGGTGGTGCTCTGAAGGTGCTGAATGCAGCGACCGGGCAAACACGTCTCCTTGTCGACGCGCCGCAGGGAAAAGTGCGCAGCCCATGCGTTCATTTTGACGGCAGGAGAATTCTCTTCGCGATGCGGCACACATCGAAGGAGAACTACCACATCTTCGAAATCAATGCCGATGGCACTGGATTAAAGCAGCTCACATTCGCGGAGGGCGTGAGCGACTTTGACCCGGCATACCTGCCGGACGGCGGCATCGTCTTCTCCTCCACGCGTGAGCCGAAGTTCAATATGTGCAGCCAGGATATCGGAGCGAATCTCTTTCGCATGGATGCCGACGGGGCGAACATCCACCAGATCACGAAAAGCACCCTTTTTGAAAACCAGGCCCGCCTTATGCCTGACGGGCGCATCGTCTATAAGCGGTGGGAATACGTTGACCGGAATTTCGGCGATGCCCACGGATTCTGGACTGTCAACCCCGACGGAACGGCTCAGTCGATCCTGTGGGGCAACAACAAGGCGGACCCGGCAGCCGTCTACTATCCGCGCATCATTCCTGGCTCCCGGCAGCTGCTCTGCATTCTGGGCACACATCACATGCACATGTGGGGTGCGCTGGCCATCATTGACCCCCGCATCGACACCGACCGCAACGCGTCCATACTCCGCACCTGGCCTGCCAACGTCCGCGCAACCCTCAGGGACAAGGATGATTTCGACTGCGATCGACTGGGCGGCGTGAACCCGAAGTATGAGGATCCGTTCCCTCTCAGCGATAAATACTTCCTCTGCTCACGCAGCGACTCGCAAAACAGGATGGGAATCTACCTCATTGACGTCTTTGGCAATGAATTCCTGGTGCACAGCGCCGCGCCGGGTTGTTTCAGTGCCATGCCGCTTGTGGCCTCGCTGCCGCCGCCGGTCATACCCGCGCGGCGCGATTTCAATAACGATACAGGCCTCATGTATGTGGCCAACGTATACGAGGGCACGCACATGAAAGGCGTAAAGAACGGCGCGGTGAAGAGGCTCCGGATCATCGAGTCCCCCGAGAAGCGCGGTTGGTCCGGAACGAGGGGGACAGAAGGCAAGTGGTTCGGCCAGGGGTTCCAGGCGCCAGGCATGAACTGGCATGACTTCACCGCCAAGCGGATTCTGGGCACCGTGCCGGTAGAGACCGACGGCAGTGCCTATTTCTCCGTGCCTGCGGATACCTTCATTTTCTTCCAGCTTCTGGACGAGAATGACATGATGATTCACTCGATGCGCAGCGGCACGGTCGTACAGTCTGGCGAACAGACCGGCTGCTTGGGGTGCCACGATAACCGGTTGGCCGCACCGCCGCCTCACCAGGCAACACCGATCGCGCTCAAGCGTACGCCAAGCGTGATTACGCCATGGTACGGCCCACCGCGAATGTTCAGCTTTATGGCCGAAGTTCAACCTGTGCTGAACAGAAATTGCGTGCAATGTCACGACTTCGATAAGCCGGCAGGCAGAAAGCTCGTGCTCGCAGCCGACCGGGATCCGTTCTTCAATGCCGCATATACGGAACTGTGGCGCAAGGGGTATATAAAGGCCATCGGCGCAGGGCCTGCGGGCATTCAGCAGGCGTATGCGTGGGGATCTCATTCCAGCCGCATTGTAAAGATCATCCGGGAGGGTCACCCTGCTGGCAGCGGTGGCCCCACCCGGGACCAGCTGAAACTGGATAGGGAGAGCTTCGACCGCATTGTCACATGGATAGACATCAACGCACCATACTACCCCACCTATTACAGCGCATACCCGTTAAACCCCGGTGGTCGTTCTCCACTGAACAACAAGCAGCTTCACCAGCTCGGTAAGCTGACCGGCGTGAACTGGGACGCCCAGCAGAATTTCGCCTCCAGCAGCGGCCCATGGATCAGCTTCGAGCGCCCGGAGCTTTCGCCATGCCTTGCAAAACTCGATAGGGCTTCGCGCCCATATGATGAGTCACTGGCACTCATCCTGGCCGGCAAGGATGCACTCGACAAGCAGCCGCGTGGGGATCTGGCCGAGTTCACTCCATGCGAAAAGGACCAGCAGCGTGAAGACTTTTACCTCCAGCGGCTCAAGATCGAGCATAGCAACCGCAGATCAATCCGCGAGGGGGAGAGGAGTTTCGATGCGCCAGCACAGCCCGCTGGATTGCACTGAGAGAATATTCATGGGTAGGTGATTCCAACTGCGAATGGACTTGAAGCGGGGCGGGTCGTTCCCCCATAGACTTGCAACAGGAAGTGGAATGGAGCCATGAAGCTAACTGAATGGATTCCGAACTCTTCCTTCGTGTGCAAACTTTCTTGGGGTGTCCGGGCCAAGACAACCCCTGAAAAGAACTGATGCCCTGAGGCAGGATGGATTTTGGGAGACTGGCGCGGGACGCGGCAGCCACTGCGAGATCAGCGCGCCTCCGGTCTTGTTGACACCCTATGCCTAAGATGCTAGGTTGCGGCCATGTCCACAGCGGAACTCCAGCAAATCGTCGAGCGCTTGGCCCATTCCCAACAGGAAACGGATCGCCAGATGAAGGAGACCGACCGCAAGATGCAGGAGACCGACCAGAAAATCAAGGCGTTGAGCGGCTTGTTCACGAGCCAGTGGGGCAAGTTGGTGGAGGCGTTGATGCGCCCCGGCACGGTCAAGTTGTTCCAGGCACGCGGGGTGGTCGTCAGCCAAATGACAGGTCGCCGCACCGGGGTGGACCACGTCGGTCGCGAGATCGAAGTGGATATGACCCTGGTCAATAGCGGCACCATCGTGGTGGTGGAAGTCAAGACCACCTGCAAGGTCGAAGATGTCACTTGGCACCTCGACAAGTTGCAGCGCTTCAAGCAGGCGTTCAGCGAATATGCGACGTGGGACGTGCAGGGCGGCTTGGCGGCCCTCACCTTCGAGGAGGAAAGCGATCGCTACGCCTTCCGCAACGGCTTGTGGGTGCTCAAATGCCAGGATGGCATCACCTCCATCGCCAATAGCGAGAATTTCCAGGCGCAGGTGTTCTGACCTGTTACGGTAGGGCGTGGCGGCCTCGCCGCGCCGTGACTGGCCAACGGCTGAGATAGCCTTATGCGGTCCAGATCCGCGCCCTCACACCGCCCGTGCGGGCGGACAACTCGGCGGAC
>JBAXOF010000141.1:0-9639 GCA_037133375.1 Verrucomicrobiota bacterium
ATTCCATGTCGCGGTCGGCGCGGATTTCCACGCGGGTGACGATTTCATCGCCGGGCTTGAGCGGGCCGGTCACGGCTTCGAGGGTGGCACCGTCCTTGGTCATGCGTTTGACAAACAACGACTTCTTCACCTCCAACGGATTGCCCTCGTGCGGGGTGATCTTTGACACATCCTCCAGATACTGCCAATGCAGCGACCCCCAGGACACCCCGGCATCGGTCTTGGTGAGCTTGATCTTGCCCATCGCCGGCTTGACCTCGGAGGCGTGGAATTTCTTCTCATAAAACCCGGTGCCCGGTTCGACGTTTTCCGGCTTGATCGCCACCCCCGCCAGCTCGGTCTTCACCAGCGCATCCGAGGCGAGGCGTTTGACATCGCCGCCTAACAAAAGCGCGTAAACCGCGTCGGCGGTGGACTTGGTGGTCCTCCAGCCTTGCGTTTGTTTTTGTTTGAGCAGCCAGACCTGGCAATCATCGACCGCCTGCATGTCGGAAGCCACCTCGCGGAATGCCTCGATGATCATCGCCTGGGTTTCCACCGGCGCCTCGTTCCAATAATACCCCTCGTTGAGGCGCCAATGCATGCCGAGTTCCCCGGTGTTGCGTGCGTTCTCGCGCAGCGACTTGATGATGGCCGGCGGCGTCTGCTTGTCGCCGAAGCGCCACAGCCCGAGCGCGGTGTGACTGCGCGTCATCAGGCTCGGGTTGTCCATCCAGTACTTGGCACCTTGTTTGAGGAAATAATCGACAGCCTCCTTGTTGTTGTCGGCGACCGGCCGTTGATCCAGATAGAAACTGCGGCCATACAGATACATCGCGATGAACGGGCTGAAGTGGTTGTGGTCGCGATCCTTGCGCTTGATCTCATGATAAGTCTGACGGATCTGCCCATCGAGCCAATCCAGCGCGCGCAGCGCGAGGTCGTTGTTAATTTTCACGCCAAGGTGCTTCAGGCGACCCGTGCCGGTGACGATATAGAGCGTGATGTAATCGCTGGCGCGGCCACCGGGGAACCACGGCCAGGCACCGCTGTCGAGTTGCATGTCTTCCAGGTGCTTCATGGCGCGCGTCATCTCGCTGTCGAGCCGGCTGTCGTCGAACAAGACGCCGACATTCCTGCGGGCTTCGGTTTCCGAGTTGCCGTCTCTTAACCACGGGGTTTCCTCTAGCATGAGGCTCTTGAGGTCCTGGTTCTTGAGCAGCGGGCTTTCCAGCGTCTTCGGGGCGTTGCGCCACAGCTCAAACACCCGGCGGATCTTCGGATCACTCTGCGCGATGTGCCGCGCCAGTTGGTTGGCATAGTAGCGGTTGAACACCTGCTCGGCGCATTCGTGCGGGAATTCCATCAGATAGGGCAGCGCCATCACCGCATACCACGCCGGCTGCGACACCACCTGCACGCTCAACGCCTCATGCCGCAACGTGTCCGACTTGCCGCTATCCAACAATTTTTTCATTTCAAACTCGCGCGCTCCGGCATTGCGGATCGGCAGGGTGATCGACTCGGTGACAAGCTGGCGTTTTGACAGCACCGCGATCATGCCCTCCTCGCCATCGGACAAAGCGTCGGTGGCGGCCACCGCCTTGTAGGTGAGAAACCCCGCGCCATCCGGCACCTTGATCCGCCACGACAAGGTCTTGGATTCCTTGGCCGGAATCTCAAAGGGTTGCTCCTGATTTGTTAGAGACAGCGCCGCGTCGCGCGCCTCCAGCGTGGCGGCATCGGCAAAGCTAAGCCTGGCCTTGCCGGATTGGGGCTTGTCGCTTTGGTTGGTGATTTTGACCGTGAACTCGATCTCATCGCCCTCGCGCAGGAAGCGCGGCGGGTTCGGTTGCGCCATCAAGTCCTTGACGGTGACGGTTTCGCCTTCGAGGTAGCCAGAGCGCAGCTTGGCATCGTGGGCAAAGCCCATGAACCGCCATTTCGTCAGCGCCTCCGGCATGGTGAAGGTCATTTTCACCATGCCCTTGTCATCGGTTGTTAGATGCGGCTCGAAGAACGCGGTCTCCTGCAGGTTCTTGCGCGCGGATATCTTTGATAGATCCGGCGCGACGGGCCCGCTGCGCTCTGGATTATTCATGATTGCGTCGATGGAATTGCGGGTCAGGACCGCGTCGCCCGAGCGATTGCCGGCAGTAAACACTCCTGCCAAAGCCATCGGCTTGCTCGCCGCCGCCGGAGCGGCAACGCCAAATGGGTCGCATTCCAGCATTGCGGCACGTTTGCCCGATTTCGCGTCAACAAAATCGGCACCGCCACAGCCGAAGCCGTTGCCTAATCCCCGTCCCTTGCCCCGGCCCGCTTCAAACCACACGGAGGCATCCGACCGGCTGAACCAGTCACTCGAAACTTCCATGACAAAATGCCGGTAACTCGGATGGCTGTAGCCGGTGTGCGGATTCCAATTCCGGTCCCATTGTTGGAATGATACCAGCCCGCCCACGCTGTCGAGCCGGACCCGGTCGCTGTCATGATAGAAATTCCCACTCAGCGACGTGGTCCAGTCATGATGAGCGAAGGCATCCAGCGACGCATCATACATCGCACCTAACATCTCGACCGCATGTTTTTGCGCGCCCTCGACGATGACCGACCAGGTTTCCTTGGCACCGGGTTCGAGCTTGGAGCGCATGCTTTCAAACTTGAGTGTGAGATCGTGTTTGCTCCATGGCACATCGACCGTGACGGATTCGTTATAGGAGCGGTTCTCCTGCACAAACAACAGGCGTACCTGGAAGCCGCCGCGATGCGCCTCGGTCACCGGGAAACGCAGCAACTCCTGCGTTTTTGACCCATCCGACCAGCCCTTGCGTAAAATTTTCCCGCGCTGCTCGATCTCAAAATACACCCGCGCCTTGGCATAGCCGGTACCCCACACGGCGATGAATTCCTCGCCCGGAATGACTTTCTTGCTCTTCATTGCAAAATGATGGGGAATTCTAACGGGAAACTTGGCGGCCTCCGGGTCGAGCACGCGCAAGGGCAGTAGCGCGGTGACTTTTTTGCCGGCGGCATCAGTGCTTGCCAACAGGGCCCGGTATTCACCGGCGGCCAACTTGATTTCGGTGACTGCCTTGCCGTCCTTGTCGGTGGCGAATTCGTTTTTCTGCACCACCCCACCCAGCTCCCAACTGTTGGGGTAGGCTGGATCTTTGTCAGCCTTGCGTTTATCTGAAATCGGCCACGGCGTGTCGAGGCGCGCACGCAGGACGGTCGCGGGTTGGACGAGCCGGTGCACGGTCACCGTGCCCATGGCGGCCACCGGCAGGTTATCGACGGTGGTGGTGGTGATGGTGAGTTTCACCGGCTTGGATACTTCCTGCCACTCCTCGGCGGCGAGTGCGGCTTTGACGCCCACATAGCCGGCCTTGACGGCACGCGTGGCGCTGCGGGATTCGCCGGTGCTGTCGGTCACATCAACCTTCACCAGATAGGAAAACACCGGCTCTTCGGACGGAGCGATGTCCTTGTCGGGCTCGGCGATGAATTCGATGTCGAAGCTGCCATCCGCCTTGCTGACCCCATCGCCGTGGGCGATTTGTTTGGCCGCACTGTTGCTCGGCATGAACCACCAGCACCAGCGGCCCCAGTCGGGCCATATCGGTATGCGGGTCACGCTCCACTTGACCTTGGCCCCATCAATCGCGGCTCCGGTGTAAGACAGGGCTTTGGCAGTGACCACGACCTTTTCTCCCAGCTTCGGCTCGGCCTTGGCCGGGCCAACCTCGGCGTAAAATTTCGGCCGTTTGTATTCCTCGATCCGGACGCGTTGTTGGGAGTTGTTGCACACGAGCATCGCCATGCCGAGCACACGGTCGGTGGGGGCGGTGAAGCTGCCGCTGAAGGAGCCGACGTCATTGGACTTGACCGTGAGTTTGGCAATCTCCTTGTCATTCATGTCCTGAAACACCACCTCGAACTTTTGATTGTTGAGGGTGTGATAGTCGTTTTTCTTGCGATCAAAGGATGCGGCGATGCCCTTGAAGCGGATTGTTTGCCCCGGCCGATAGAGCGCGCGATCGGTGAACAAATATACCGCGTCGTCGGAGTCATCCTGGTTCCGGTCAGAACCCCAGCCTTGCTCGCCCGCGAGCGAGTCGTCCTCACAGATCACACGCGGGACAACCTGCTCGCGCCCCCCGTCTGCGGCAGAATAGAACCCGTTGGCATCGGTGGTCTGGGTCTGGCCCAGCGTCCACTTGTCAGGTTTGTTGTTATAGGTCCACAGCTCGACCTTGGCACCTTGGATCGGTTCGCCGGTGAGCGCGTGGGTGACAATGCCGCCGTAGCGGCCCGGCGAGGTGCGGGTGGCGAGTGCCAGATCGGAAACCCAGACGCTTGCATAGTTGAGATGGTTCTTTCCTAACGAGAAATCCGCGTTGGCGCTGGCGACCAGTTCGTAATAACCTTTGGTCATATCAAGCGGTGCGTCCAAGGCCTTGGTCTTGGCCAGAAAATCGGCAGTGGCCTCAAGGTCCACCGACCACTCTTTAACCGGCTTCCTGCCCAGCAACTTTTTCAAGGTCTTGTCGTCGCGATAATCGTCGCGTTCCGGGCTCCACTTGGCCGGATAGAGCCGCAACCACAGCTTGGTGATGTTGCGGTATTGCAGATCGAACTGCGGCTTGGCGGCATTCCACACCAACTCGGTGGAGACCGTGCATTCCTTTTGTTCGATGGCCTCGATGGCATTGACGCACATCGCGCGGAAAGAAGACTCGGGAAACGCGTCGCGGCCGGCGATGGCGATGGCGCGGGCTTCGGTCATGCGCTTTTGGCCGATGAGCAAGTGGGCCAGATTCGCGCGGGCCAATGATTGCAGTTCGTTGCCCTCGGCGGCCTGGATGATTTCGCGCAGGCGTTCTTCCAAGCGCTTGTCGGCGTGCTCGCCGGTCACGGCGGTTTTGGCCCAGCCGAGGCGCTGCAAATCGACGTGGATGCGCGCGGAAACATCCGCCTGGTGGAATGCCAGCAATTCCTGATAGAGTTTGACCGCCTTGAGTTTCGAGGATTTTTCATCGGTGCTTGGCGGTTGCCAGGCGAGGAACTCGGCGGTGGTGCCAAAGGCGGGGGAGGCGTTATCGAAGGTGAAGGCATCCTCGGCTGCGGCATTCACCTGTTCTTCGGTGGCGTGGAAGATGAGGATTTGATGGACCAGAAAATCATAGAGCGTGGGCCGCAAGGCATCCGGCGCACTGCCTTTTGTTAGCAAGATGTCATAGTCGCCGATGGCGGCTTTCCTGAGCGCTTCGCGATTTGTCAGGGAGGTGTTGAAGCGCCCGTCGATCTCGGCCAGAATGCGTTTGAGATCCCATGTCTGGATGTCGTCGCCGGGCTTGCCGGCCGTCTGGGTGCGCTCCATGATCTGCCAGCGGTTTTGATAGAAATACTCCCACAGCCAGAGTGCCTGGAGGGTTTGGAGCAGCGGCTGCATTTCCGCGGGGGCCGTGGCCAGTTCCGCGTCCATGCCCTTGATGCGCCCGATGGCATCCTTGCCTTCCGCGATGCGCCCCTCCAACAACACCTGCTGCGCGGTGGCCCGCACCGCCTCCGGCCACGCCTTTTCCGCGCGGGCTTGGGTGTCGATGGTTTTCAGCACCTCAACGGCCGACTTTGGCAAGTCCCTGCTGAGGTGTTGTTTGACCTGATTCCATGCGGCGTCGCGCGGGGCAGCGTAACCGATGAGAGTGGTCAGCAAAAGGACGGCTGGGATGCTGGATGTTTTCATGACGGGGGGCAGACGGGTTAGATGCAATTGGCGCGAGGACACCTATTTGTGACAAGAATCTGTCAGAAAGATTCTTCCCACACAACGCATAAGACACCCGGGCCCGGTGTTTCTTGGGAAATGGCGGGGATCGAGGCCATAACTGTCGAGGCCATGACTTGCCAGGTGCCGGGCTTGGTTCGCTCTTTGTAGGCGCGTTCGTGAGAACGCGGTGGGCTTGGCCCGCTGCGGACCAAGAAAACCACTGGACCCGAAATCCGCAGTTGAATTCCAGCAATGGGGACAGAAACCACGGATTTCACGCTCCAAGTCTGCGCATTGCGGCGGGACGCCGCACTCACGGCCTGCCGCGAGACGCGACAGCCACGTTGAGCGTGGCGGCGGTTTGCAACCGCCATGCCCGGCAGTCACCGAGCGGGACTTGCCAAGTTCCGTCTTTCCCCCCCGCAGGAGCAGTGACACTTGGCAAGGGCACCTGAGCCTTCAAGCCGGGCATTTTTGCGGCACCCTTTCCGGCAACCGCGGCGCGTTGCTGAAAAGGGTGCCGGCTAAAAGGCTATCGTGAATGATGCAGTGCTAGATCTTCTTTGGCATGGCGACCCATGCGCCCTTCTTCTGGCTGCTTTTGACGCAGGTTTCGATGAAGGCAAGACCAGTCCAGCCGTCCTCGACGTTGGCGTATTTGCTGCCGTCGCTGACAAACTTTTTGCCAGCTTTCCAGCTCCGCACATCGGCTTCGAAGCAGCGGTGGAGGCGGGCAAATGCATCATGAAACGCCTCGGGATGACCGGCTGGGATCGTCGGCTCGGCCATCAGGTCGGCGGGAACGTTTTTCGGCAGGAAGCCATCGCCCGGGCTGACCGCGCCACGCCAATAGACACGGTCGGGTTGGTTAGGCAGGCAGACGGTTAGGCATTCCGGGTCTTCCTGGCGCCAGCGCAGGGTGCCCTTGGTGCCGGCGATGGTGATGCCGAGGTCGTTCTTGTGGCCGATGCAGATTTGCGACGCGCGGACGAGGGCTTTGCCGCCGTTGCTCAACTTGCAATAAATGGTGAAGTGGTCGTCGAGTTGGCGGCCTTCGACGAAGGTTTCCATGTGGGCGGAGAGTTGGGTGACATCCAGGCCGGTGACGTAGCGCAATTGCATGAGCGCATGGGTGCCGATATCGCCGCCGCAACCGGAGCCGCCGGCGCGTTTCGGATCGACCCGCCAGCTTGCCTGTTGCTGGCCGGTGGCTTCCAGTTTGGTGGCGAGCCAGCCTTGGATGTAGTAGCTATCCACCCAGCGGACGTCACCTAACAATCCGCTCTGGACGATGTAGCGGCTCAGGCGGCTGGTCCAGTGGCCGATGTAGGTATGGGCCACGCCAAAGGGCACGCCGAGTTTGCGGGAGGTTTTGACTAGAGTGGTGGCTTCCTTGACATTGAGGCAGAGGGGCTTTTCACAGAACACGGCGATGCCGGCCTTCATCGCCTTCATTGCGGGGTCGTAATGCACGAAGTTGGGCGTCACAATCAGGATGTAGTCGAGCTTTTCCGCCGCCGGCAGGCTGGCGTTGGCGGCGATCATCTCATCGTAGGAACCGTAACCCTTGATCGGATAGGGCCAGTTGGCCGCCTCTTCGAGCGCAATCTTCGGGTCGGGGAACAGCGCCCCGGCGACAATCCGGCGGGTGCCATCCATATGAATGGCTTTTTGATGGGGGTGAACGATGAAGGCGCCTTTGCCTCCGCCGACTAATCCGACATTCAGTGGTTTGTTAGACATGGTGGTATGGGGTGGTTGGGGTTGTATGTTAGGGGAGATCAGTTGAAAATGGCCAGCAGCGGGCGGTGGTCGGAAGCGTCGATCCACTCCGGGTCATCAAGGATGCGGGAAGTTTTGAAATTCACATCGGGCTTGAGGCCCTGGCTGACGGCGATGAAATCGAAGCGTGAGTAGATGTCATGGAGGTTCCAGAAATGGGTCCAGCGCTGGCCCTGCTTGTCCTGGACGGGGAGGGGGGTGAGGTAAGTTGGATCATTGGAACTGCCGGTGATGGTCCTGAGCACGGCGCTGCCGCGGGTGTCGTTGAAATCCCCGTAAACAACCAGGCGGGCGTCGGGCTCGGCCTTGAGGATGGCATCGACGTGCTGGCGCAGCAAGATGGCCTCATTGAAGCGCATCGCTTCCTGGTCGCCTTCCGCCACTTCGCGTTTGGATTTGAGATGCACACCTAACAAGTGATAGGATTTGCCGCGGGCTTCGATGGTGGCGTCGAGGATGCCGCGGCTCATGGTGAAGTGGGTGCCATTGAGTTTGAATTGCAGATGGGCCGGGGGGGTGGTACGGGTGATAGGAAACCGCGAGAGCAAGCCGAGATGGCGCTGTTCATCGCCCCCGCCGGTGTAATAGGCATGGGGCAGTGCCAATCCGCCGGCTTGGAGTGCGGACTGGAGTTCGGCTAGATCCTCGCGGGTGCCGATTTCGCAAATCCCGATCACGTCGGGTGTGTGGCGGCAGAGCAGTTGGGTCACCGCGCGCTTTTCAGTTGCCGGCTTGGGGATGCTTTGGTGTTTGGTGCGGTCGATGACGCGGTCCATCGTCAGCCAGTTGTTCACGTTGTAGGCAATGAAGCGCAGCCCGGTGGTGGCTTCCGCCGCGGTGGTGGTGGCGTGGGGCGGCTTGGCGGTTTTGCTAGATTTGGCGGCGGGCGGGGTGGCGGCGGGCGCGGTGTGGCTTGGTTCCGCGGAACTGTTCCATGCGGGGGAGGCGTGTTTTTTGCCGCAGGCGGGCGTGGTGAGCAGAGCGAGGGCACATCCCAGTGCGGCAAGGAAGGCGGCCGATTGGATGCAAGGCGGGTGGACGCATGTCCGCGCTCCACAGGGGAGGATTTTCAGGTCTTTTGCAAGCCGGGCGAGGTGCATATTTCAGGCATTCCTGATAGGTCCCATGGTTAGGGTGGTGTTGATAGTTGGCGGCCGTGAGGATAAGTCTGGCGGGCCGGCTTGCAAACGAAAAATTGTGAACGCGGGGGGGGAGTCAAGCGTTCACGGGTCCTGTTGTTGGAGCTTGCTATGTTTGCGGCTGTAAGAGAAATAGATGACCAGGCCGGCCGTCATCCAAATGAACAGCCGCCACCAGGTGTCCTTGGGCAGGAACGCCATCATTCCCAAACACAACAACGCCCCGAGAATGGGCACCAGCGGCACCCACGGGCAGCGGAATTTGCGCGGCAAATCCGGGTTGGTGCGGCGCAGCACGATCACCCCGATGCAGACCAACACGAAGGCGAGCAAGGTGCCCACGCTGCACATTTCGCCAAACGCGTTGCCCGGCAGCAAGGCCACCGCCGTGCCCACCACCCCCGCAAACAACAAGTTGGATTTCCAGGGGGTGTGGCGCGTCGGATGGATGTCAGAAAACATCTTGGGCAGCAAGCCGTCTTGCGACATGGTGATGAACACCCGGCTCTGGCCTAACAACAAGACCATGATCACCGAGGAAAACCCCGCGAGAATCGCCGGGATGATGAGTTGCTGCAACCAAAGGTATTGTTTGGGCAGGTGGCTGAGCGCGGTGGCTACCGGCGCGAGCTTGTCGACCACCCCGCGAAACTCGGTGTAGTGGGCCAGTCCGGTGATGACCCAGGAAAACAAAATGTAGAGAATCGTGCAAATAAACAACGAGCCGAGAATGCCGATGGGCAGGTCGCGTTGCGGGTTTTTCGCCTCCTGGGCGGCGGTGGAGACCGCGTCAAACCCGATGTAAGCAAAGAAAATGAGGCCTGCGCCGGTGAGTACCCCCTGCCAGCCGAAATGATGGAGGGTGTGGCCATTGACCACTTCGGAGATGCGGGCCGGGATCATCGGCGAGTGGTTGGCCGGGTTCATGTAGGCCCAGCCGATGCAGATGACCAGCAGCACGATCAT
>JBAXOF010000142.1:0-9475 GCA_037133375.1 Verrucomicrobiota bacterium
GGTTCCGCGCCATCCGCCGCGATTGGGCTCCCGGCAATGACACTCTGCTCCGGGATCCGGCGCCGGAAAATTTGCAGGACGCAAAGGGGTTGTTGGAGCAAAAGCCCGCGTTTGCATGGGACACCGCGTTGCCCGATGACAAGGATTCCCGCGTCCGCATCAGCTCCTTGTTAGCCCCGGCACAGCTTGCTCCAGGCTACTATATCATTGTCGCCAGTGCCAACGGGGATTTCACACCCAATGACAACCAGATCTCCTGGCTGCCGGTCCGTGTCACCACTCTTGCCCTCGCCCTCAACTCCTACACCGGAAACAAACTTGAAGGCTGCGTCACCGATGCTCTCAGTGGTGCCCCGCAAGGTGGAACCCGCGTCGTGATGTGGTCCAAGGAGAAGGACTCGTTAGAAACCACCACATCCTCCGCCGCGACCGATGCCGATGGTCATTTCATACTCACCGTCATCTCCAAGGGCGCAGAGTTCTCTTTTCTCCTCGTGGCTGGCGAGCATGAGAACCAGAGTATTTGCAGGTCCTATCTGCGAGACCGCGAGCCTTCACCTTCGCAAAGATCCGGGGAAAATCTGGTTTTTCTCACGGATCGGCCCGTCTATCGCCCCGGACAAACGGTGCATTTCAAGGGTGTTTGGTCTGCTAGAGATTTGATAAAAAACAACCCCCGGATCGTTGCCGGAAAGGCGGCCACCGTCACTTTCTCCGGCTGTAATGATAAACCAATCGAGAAACTTGACGTGGTGACCAATGAGTTCGGTTCGTTCTCCGGCTCGTTCACCGCACCAACTGGCGGCCGCAGCGGTGAATATGGCATTTCCGTCAAGGATGTGGGAGCCACCTCCGTGCGAGTCGAAGAATACAAGCGCCCTAAGTTTCGCGTGAAACTGAAGCCGCCGGCGGTCCCCGTCACACCCGGCGAATTCGTCGAAGTCATCGGCCATGCCGCAAATTATACCAGCGGGTCGGGTGATGGTGCGAAGGTCACCTGGCGCGTCACCCGTTCCAGTTATCTTGAAGGGTCTGAATGGCTGCAACCCCATCCGCCAAGGCGCGACAAGGAAATCGCCCATGGTACCAACACCACCGCGGCCGATGGCAGCTTCCGCATCCGCTTTCCCGCCGAGCCCGATCCCAACATCGGCCCGGAAATGAATCCAGTTTATACCTATGACGTCAATGCGGACGTCACCGAACCCGCCGGCGAGACAATCTCGGCATCTTCGGAAGTTAGAGTGGCCTATGCCACGCTCGAGGCCGACCTCACCACCGAGTCATGGCTGGAGGTGGGCAAGCCCGTGGTCTTCAAGGTTCTCACCCACTCTCACGCCGACCATGGCCGGCCGGCTGTGGGTGTCCTGAAAATTTACCAACTCAAGGAACCCGCGCCAAGCCTCAATGGCGGCATTCAGAATATCGATGGCTATCATGAGTTCGATCGTGATGCTGGCGATACCATCGATACCGACAAATGGGAGCCTGGCGAAATGGTGCGGGAAATCCCGGTTAGCACGGGCAAAGAACAGAGCGACGTGGCCGGCAAGGCCGATATCTCCACGCCGCTGCCCGCAGGGATCTATCGTGCCGTGTTCACCGCCAAGGATGCCAGCGGGCGGGAGGCCCGGGCAACCCACGGCTTTCAAGTGATTGATCTGTCTTCTGACAAGTTTCCAACCCCTATCCCGTTCTTTGCCGTCGTCTCCGCCACAAAACTGGAACCTGGCCAACCTATCAGCGTGCTTTGGGGCAGCGGTTATCCGACGGCTCGCGCCTGCGTTGAGTTCTATCGAGACAAGACCCTGCTCAAGCGCGAGTGGTCAGCGCCCAACCGCACCCAGCAGGTTTTCCAGTTCACGCCGGATGAATCCATGCGGGGAGGGATCGGGGTTCTGGTCTATCAATCCAGCAGAAACCGCATGCGGAAGTTAGCCAAGACCCTTGAAATCCCATTGAACAACAAGGATCTGAAACTCAGCTGGGAACACCTCACCTCCAAACTCGCACCCGGTGCCAAGGACACCTGGACAGCCGTGGTCACCGACCCCAATGGCCATCCGGCCAACGTGGAAATGATGGCCTCGCTCAATGCCATCGCCCGCTATGATTTCCCAAGCCTCGAAAGCCTGGGCCGCCTGCAATCTGGATATTCACGAACTGCCTCTCTCAACCCTGCCACCGTTATGTTCAAGAAGGGAGCGGATTGGCAACCCAAGGTGAGGTTTGGGTTCAAGAGCCCATACCGCAAGTATGCACGGATGACAGACGCTTCGACTCGCGACTCGAAAGCCGATCAGAATGTTTTGGGGTTCGGGGATGACCTGCCGGACAGCAGAGGCAAGATGAGGGACTCGGGACACGGATACTTACCCTCATGCCTCATGGCGAAATCTGATCCATCCTTGACGGGCACTCTCCAACAGGTCGCCGCCCGCAAGAACCTCCAGGAAACCGCGTTTTTCTATCCTCATCTAACCAGCAATGACAAGGGTGAGGTCCGCATCACCTTCACCATGCCGGAGGCGCTCACCCAATGGAAATTCATCGGCTTCGCCCATGACAAGGACTTGCGCACCGGCACGCTCGTGGGCGAGACCATCACCGCCAAAGACCTGATGGTGCAACCGAACCCGCCGCGCTTCCTGCGCGAGGGCGACGCGTTGGATTTCACAGTGAAAATCACCAATCAAAGTGACAAGGAACAAGCCGGCATCGCGCGTCTGACATTCGCCGATGGCACCACGCAAAAGGACGCCACCGCCGCGCTCGGAATCGCCGCGTCCGACCAGCCATGGACCGTTCCCGCCAAGGAATCGCGCACGCTGGCGTGGCACCTAACGGTGCCGGACGGCAGCAGCTTTCTCACCTACAAGGCGCTGGCCTCCAGCGGCACGCTGTCGGATGGCGAGGAAGGCTGGCTGCCGGTCATCCCGCGGCGCGTTCTTCTAACGGAATCGATGGCCCTGCCGGTCCGCGACGCCGGCACCAAGGAGTTCGCTTTTCCAAAACTCCTCGACAGCGGGAAGTCCACCACCCTGGAAAACCGCTCGGTCCAAGTGCAAGTCGTGTCGCAGCCCGCGTGGTATGCGGTGCTGGCGCTGCCCTATCTGATGGAATTCCCCCACGAGTGCGCGGAGCAGACGTTCAACCGCTACTATGCCAACGCGCTGGCCCGCCACCTCGCCACGACCCATCCGAAAATCCGCCGCATCTTCGACCTGTGGAAGAACACGCCGGCGCTCGACAGCCCGCTCACCAAGAACACCGACCTCAAGGGAATTCTGCTGGAAGAAACTCCATGGCTCAACGAGGCGGGCGATCAATCCCAAGCCCGCCGCAAGCTAGGTCTCTTGTTTGACGACAATCAGCTCGGCGAACAACTCGGTATCACCCTAGAACAACTCCGCGAGATGCAGGACCGCGACCGCTTGTGGCCATGGTTTCCCGGCGGTCAAGGCAACGAAACCATCACGCTTTACATCGCCACCGGCTTTGCACGCCTCCGCTCGCTCGGCGTGGAGACCGACGTCACGCCTGCCCTGAATGCGCTATCTCAACTCGATGCCAATCTAACCAACCGACTCACCGCCATCAAACATGCCGCGAAGAAGGACCCGCAATCCCTCAAGGCCAACCACCTTGATTCACAGGTCGCCCATCACCTCTATGCCCGCACGTTTTTCCTCAAGGACCGCACCGTTGCGCCCGCCGACAAGGAGGCGTTCGAGTATTTCGCTGCCCAGACCAAACAATTCTGGCCGAGTCTCGACTCGCGCATGTCCCGCGCCCATGCCGCGCTGGCGCTCGACCGCCTCGGCGAAAATGCCACCGCCCGCCTCATCACCCGCTCGCTCAGGGAACATGCCGTTTCTAACGAAGAGACCGGCATGTCGTGGCAGGATACCGAAGGTGACGAGCGCTGGCATTGGTGGCAGGCTCCCATCGAGACCCAGGCGATGATGATCGAGGTGTTCCGCGAGATCGATCACGACGCCAAAGCCGTCGCTGCCTGTCAGGTCTGGCTCATCAAACAATTGCAGGTGCGCAACTGGCACACCACCAAAGCCACCGCGGATGCCATCCACGCCCTGCTGACGGACGCCACTGATTTGTTAGGAAACGACGCGCAATTGCAAGTAAGCCTCGGCGGCACCCCTGTGAAACCCGAAGGAGTCGAACCGGGCACGGGGTTTTATGAAGCGCGCTTCGCCGGCCCCGCTATCAAACCGGAGATGGGTAACATCCAAGTCACCAAGACCGACCCCGGCGTCACCTGGGCCAGCGTGCATTGGCAATACCTCGAGGATTTGGCCAAAGTCACCGGTCACAACGCCACAACGCTCAAACTGGAGAAGGGCTTGTTTGTTAGAAAAAACACCGCGGAAGGGCCCAAACTCGAACCGGTGAGCGGCCCGGTGAAAGTCGGCGACGAATTGGTCACGCGGCTCGTGTTGCGCAATGACCGGGCGATGGAGTTTGTGCACCTCAAGGACCAGCGGGGCAGCGGCACCGAACCAGTCAACGTGCTGAGCAGCAGCCGCTGGCAGGATGGCCTGGGTTATTACCAAGTGACCCGCGACACCGCCAGCCACTTCTTCATCGACACCCTGCCCGCCGGCACCCATGTCTTTGAAACCAGCGTCCGCGTCCAACATGCCGGAACCTATCAAACCGGGGTCGCCGAAATCCGCTGCATGTATGCCCCCGAGTTCAGCGCCCACTCCGCCAGCATCCGGCTCGAGGTCACCCGCTGAGCCCACCGCCACCGCGACAATCCCGTATCCGATCGGACCGCGGATTTCAGGCTGAGACTGGCCGTCGCAAATTCTTCTGCGGGTCCGGCTTGCTCCCGCCCGCAGATGCGCTAGGCTGGCGCGGATGAGCCGCCGATCCAGAAGACGCCGTGGCAACCTTTCCAGCGGATGGACAGGGCGCGTGGCCGTGACCTTGTTGCTTGTGTGCGTGGTTTGCGCGGCCGTGGGATACTGGTCGCTCAAGCACTACCTGCACAGCGACGGGTTCCGTTATTTGCTTTCGGCAAAGGTGAGCAAGGCGCTTGGCATGCAGGGTGAGTTCAGTCCGTTCCGCTGGGATGGCTTGGTCGTGGAGACGGGTGCGTTTGAGGCCACCGGCAATAGCTTGATCCGCTCGCTGCACGCCGACCGCCTGCACGCCGAAGTGAACCTATCCGGCGTGCGCCGCGGTGTCTGGGAACTTCACGGTGCCAGCGTCAACCGCGTCGAAGTCAACCTGGATGCCCGCAAGCGTCTGGCAACCGACAGTCCGGTGCCGAGTCTTGTGGAAGAACCGCCAGTCAAGCCCCGAAAAAACGGCTGGTTGCCTAACGAGGTTGAGGTCGATGGCGCGGACTTGCGCGAATTGGCCGCGCGCGTTTTGTTAGATAATGGCGAAGTGTATGCCAATGGCATGCGGGTGCGGGTGGACCGGGCTGGCGACAAGCATACCTATCTGGTGGAGGTCAATGACGGACGCATCCGCCTGCCCTGGTCATGGCTGCCGGAGGTCAACCTGGACCGGGTGCGGCTGCGCTATCAAAAAAGCGGCCTGTTTGTGACCGATGCGACGGCGAGCGTTTTCAAGCAAGGCCGACTCAATGGCAGCGGCGAATGGAATGCCAGGGACCAACAATTTTCCTTTGAAGGCAATGTCCGATCGGTCAAGTGTGATGAGTTGGTCAATGCGGATTGGGCGAAGCATCTGGCCGGGGATGCTGCCTCATCCTTTGTCATCGAAGGCCACGGCGCGGCGCTGGTCGCCAAAGGCACGCTCACGATCAAAAATGGGGTGCTCACCGCCCTGCCGGTGTTGGACTCGCTGGCCGCCTATGCCGACACCCGCCGCTTCCGCGTGTTGGCCTTGAATGAGGCTCATGCCGATTGGCGCTGGCAAGCCGGTGACTTCACTTTCAGCAATCTGGTGGTCTCCAGCGAGAGTCTCGTTCGCCTTGAAGGACGGCTGGTCATCCGTGGGCGCGAGCTCGACGGGACGTTCCGCCTGGGGCTGGCACCCGGCACGCTCGCCGCCATCCCCGGCGCGGAAACCGACGTCTTCCTTGCCGGCGAGCGCAATATGCTGTGGACACCGCTGCGCATCACCGGAACCCTTGACGACCCGCATGAGGATCTAACAACCAGGCTGCTGGCGGCGGCACAGGGTCGCATGTTTGAAGTCATTCCGGAAACCGGCGAAAAGGTTCTCAAATTCACCCACTCCATCCTCAATGATTCCGGAATCATCGAGAAGGGGACCCAGGTGATTGACAAAACCCCCGACACCCTCCTGCAAGGCGCCGGTGGCCTCCTCAATGGACTCTTCGGCGGTGGCAGCCCACCGGCGAATCCGCCACCACCAGCTTCACCCAAGCCCGAATGATTCTGCAAATTACCCAGACAAGCCACCCAGCCAGCCTCGGTAGTTAAGCGACCCGTTGTCACGCGCCCAGTCCACTCATGTCCGTATTCCGTCCCCTCGTCCTGGCTGCCGCCGTTACGGCAGCACTCGGTTCCATGCCGCTGTCGGCAAAGGTTGACCCGCAGATTGAAGCCGCCGTCAAGGCTGTCTATCCGGCGCTGGTGCGCATCTACGTGGTGTCCGAAGAAGGCGGCGGCGGCCGCATGCAAAAACAACGCGCCTGCGGCTCCGGGACCATCATTCACCCCGATGGCTATATTCTAACTAATCATCACGTCGCCGGACGCGCCAGCCGCATCGTGGTAAATCTGGCCGACCGTCAGGAACTCCACGCCACCCTTGTCGGCACGGATCCTCTCGCCGACCTGGCCGTGCTCAAGATCGACAAGAAGGATCTTCGCGACCCTAACATGGTGTTGCCGGTGGCCAAGTTCGGCGACAGCTCCACGCTAGCCGTGGGCGATATCGTCCTTGCCATGGGCAGCCCGGCCGGACTGTCCCAGTCGGTCACCCAGGGCATCGTCTCTAACACCGAAATGATCGCGCCGGGTGGCTCAATGCGTCTGGATGGTGAGGCCGTGGGGGAATTGGTGCGCTGGATCGGTCATGACGCGGTGATTTTTGGTGGCAACTCCGGCGGCCCTCTGGCCAACCTTCAGGGGGAAATCGTCGGCGTCAATGAGGTGGGCATCGGCAGCCTGGGCGGGGCGATCCCCTCCAATCTGGCGCGCAAGGTTTCGGAGGAACTCATCGCCAAGGGCGGCGTCCGCCGCAGTTGGATCGGCTTGGGCGTGCAACCGCTTCTCAAGACGATTCATACCGACGCAGGCGTGCTCGTCAGCGGAGTCATCGCGGGCTCACCGTCTGCGGCGGCCGGCTTGCAAGCCGGCGATTTGATCACCCGTTGTAATGGCATCGCCATCGCCGCATCCCGCGCCCCGGAAGACATTCCGCTATTTAACCGGATTTTGTTAGAATCGCCGATTGGCGCGGAAGCCGTCATGGAAGGCACCCGCCACGGGGCATCCATGACTTGGAAAGCCACCACGGTGGAACGCGAGCCCGCCGAACCCCGCGAAAAGGAGCTTCTGTCGTGGGGCATCACCACCCGTGATCTCACCAAGCTGGCCGCCAGAGAGTTGCGCCGCGCGGACAACCGGGCGGCCGTCGTTCAAAGTCTGCGCGCGGGGAGTGCCGCCGCCTATGCCAAACCCGCGATCAGCCCGGGCGACCTCATTCTGGAAGTTGCGGGCAAACCCATCACCAACACTGCCGACTTATTCCGGGTCAGCGCTGAAATCAGCGAGGGCAAAACCAAGCCGGTGCCCACCCTCATCGCCTACGAACACAGCGGACGCAGTTATCTAACCGTCGTAAAAATCGGCCCCGAACCTGATTCCGACAAGCCTGGTCTGGCCCGCAAAGCATGGCTTGGCATTGATACCCAGGTTATCTCCGCCGATCTCGCGGAAGCCCTGGCCATCCCCGGCACAAAGGGCATCCGCGTCACCCAGATCTATCCAGGCTCCAACGCTGAAAAGGCGGGTCTTAAAATCGGCGACCTCATTCTCAAGCTTGATGGCACCGTCATATCCGCCTCACGGCCTGAGGACTCTGATGTCTTCACCGCCTTGATCCGCCAATACAAAGTAGGCACCGAAGTCACCCTCAGCGGCCGCCGCGACCAGCAGGACCTGGCCCTCAAACTCGCCCTGGAAACTAGCCCGGAAGCCAGCACCGAACTGGATTCCCTCGAATGCAAGCCCCTCGAATTCACTGCCCGCGACATTGCCAAATCCGACCGCATCTCTGACAAGCTGCCGGATGACCTGCAAGGCGTGCTCATCACCGAGGTGAAAAACTCCGGCTGGGCCGCGCTCGGCGGACTTGCCAATGGTGACATCCTGATGTCCATTGGCGACAAGTCGACCGATTCTATCAAAACCCTCAAGACCCAGCTCGAAGAGCTTGAAAAAGCCAAATGCAGCCTGTTTGTTTTGTTCGTCAAGCGCGGCATCCACACCCGCTACATTGAACTGGAGCCCACCTGGTAAGCGCACCATCCCATCTCAAACCATACCCCCAACACCTCATGAAACTCCGTTCATTGATTCTATCAGCCTTGATTACGGCACCCCTTGCCTACGCCTCCACCGGTCCGCTCAAGGACAAGGCCCTCGCCCTTTCCGCGTCTAACAAAGACTCCGTGCTCCAACTCAGCGCCACCGTCGAAATCGAAATGACCGCCGGCGATCTACCGTCTAAAAAGGAGGAGCGCAAACTTGAAACCACCGGTTGCGTCATCACCAAGGATGGGCTGATCGTCGTTTCGCTCTCCACCCTCGATGTCGCGGCGGCAGCCGATGGGCGGATGGTCAACACCCCGAAAGGCCCGCTGAAAATCTCCGCCAAAAGCACCACCAAGGAGGTCAAAATCATCATGCCGGATGGCAGCGAAATCCCTGCCAAGGTGGCCTTCAAAGACGCCGACCTTGACCTTGCCTTCATCCGCCCGGAAAAATCCGAGGGCACGACATTCACCCCGATAGCCATCGCCAACTCCGCACCGTTGGTGATGCAGGACGATGTCATCGTGCTTGGTCGGTTGGGCAAGGAGCTCAACCGTGAACCGGTCATCATGACCACCGAAATCATCTCCATGATCACCAAGCCACGCAGCTTCGCCCGCATCGGCGCGCCCTGCCTCGGCATGCCTGCGTTCAACAGTGATGGGAAATTCGTCGGCTTTGGCATCAATCGCTTCAGTGCCAAGGGCGAGGAGAGCGATCAGGGCCCGAGTCAATCCAATGTGATTCTTCCCGCCGCCGATCTCATCGAGTCAGCCGCCCAGGCAAAATAAGCCAGGTGGCAGAGCGGCATCAGGTTTGCAACACGGACGCGGACTGTGCGGCGCAACATCGCCCGCGCTTGGGCTACGTCATCGCGGGGGGCTTTCCGTAGGCGCGTGCGTGAGAACGCGGGTCTTGGTAGGCGCGTGCGTGAGAACGCGGGTCTTGGTAGGCGCGTGCGTGAGAAC
>JBAXOF010000143.1:0-9437 GCA_037133375.1 Verrucomicrobiota bacterium
CGACCCCCCCGACCCCACCGACCCCACCGACACCACCGCCACCACCGACACCGCCGGCACCCCCGACACCACCGGGCCTGCCAACCCCACCGACACCACCGACCCCGCCGGGTCTGCCGGGTCCGCCAACGCCACCAACTCCGCCAACGCCACCAACTCCGCCGGGGCCGTACGGAGCGGCACCGCGATGTACCGGTTGGTGCTGCCAATTGCCTTGGCCATTGATATGATTGACGTTGTTGTAGTGGCTTATGTAGTTGTTGTTGTAGTTGACATTGACGCAACTATGGCCCCAGCCATAGTGGTAGCCCCAGCCACCGCCCCATGCGGCTCCCAGGACAAGCCCGGCACCAAACGCCAGCCCTGCTCCCGGCACGTAGCCCGGATAGATATAGGACGGATATGGGTAGACGGGCGCGCCATAAACCACCAACGGATCGTATGAGGGAACGTAAATCACTTCCGGTTTGGCCTGTTCAATGATGATCACCTGCTGGCCGCCGTCGACGGTCTGGGTTTCGACTTTCTGTTGCCCGCTGGTCTTCAGGCTTCCCGTGCCCTGCGCCTTTGCGCGCATGCGCTGGACGGCGGCCATCACATCGTTTTGTTGCGCCAGGAAAGCGTTCCCGAGTTCCGTCGTCCATTGGATATTGCCGGCCAGGCGCTGCACCACCTCAGGCACCGCGATTATTGCCTGGATGCTTGGATCCCAAGGTTGTTTCTTCACGGCATCCGCCAGGGCCTTGTCCTTCAAGGTTTTGTTCCTGTCCATCCACTGCTGGAGTTGGATGATCTCCAACGGATAGGTCGCAGCCACCAGCGTCTGGCTCAATAGCGGATCGGGATAAAGCGCGATCGGTGCGACCAGCGAATCCAGCTGATCGCCCGGAATCTTCGGAACCGCCGCCGCCGCCGTGGTCGTCGTGGTCGTCGTGGTCGTCATCGCCGGTTCCTGGGCGTCCTGGCCGAACACCACGGACGAGCTTGGGGCGAGTGATGCCACGCACACAATGGCGATAGCGCTGCGCAAGGGTTGACTGGAGAATTTGAATTGAGGGCCTCGTGGTTTCATGACTGGTTAGATGTTGCGGTTACTGGCTGCTAGGAAGGTGCTTGTGGGAAGGGCGGCCCTTGCCGCTTATCGAAGGACGTGCACTATTTCAAAGAAGCCGCAGGGCCGTCTACAGCCCTTAGGGGCAGGTCAAGGCCGCGGGCCGCGGGGTGCCATCACTGGTGGCTGGTGTCTGCCGGAAACATCCCGGCGGCCTGGACCAAAAGCGTGAGCTCGGCCACAGAACGCACCTGCAGTTTGGTGGTGACGCTCGTGCGGTGCAGTTTCACGGTGCGTTCGTGGATGCCAAGGTCAGCCGCGATCTGCTTGTTAAGCTTGCCTTGGACGACGTGCCGGAGGACTTCGCGTTCGCGCTTGGTCAACAACTTGAACGGCTGGCGCACCGCCAGCAGGCGTGCGTGCCGAGCCCAATCCTCGTGGTTGCGGGCTAGTGCACGTTGCACCGCTGCGAGCAAGTCCTCCGCCGGCGCTTGTTTTGTTAGAAAATCCACTGCCCCGCCGCGCATGGCTTGCACAGTGGCGGGAATGTCACCGTGTCCGGTAAGGAAGACGACCGGCAGGAGGTTGCCTGCGGTGTGCAAGGTTTCCTGCAAGACCATCCCATCCATGCCCGGCATCAGCAGATCCGTGATCACACAGCCGTGCACGGCGGGTTGCAACTCCGCCAAGAATTCGGCCGCCGAGTTGTGGATGACCACTTGGAATCCAGAGGCCCGCAGTAACCGCGCAACGGAACGCAGGAAGGAAACGTCGTCGTCCACAATAAAGACAGTGGCCGGGGGTGGAAGGTCAGAGGTCATGGGCTTAGAGGTCATGGATACGATCACCCGGGATCGCTGTCAGGTCTGCAGCAGCGGAGCAAGCCAGCGTCACATGCCGGGCGTTGGCGTCGGCATGCACCAGCGGCAAGACCTCGTCTAACACGCTTTGCTGGGCGATTGGCTGCGGGTCCAAGGTCTGCCGCTTGAGTAAGGACCGCAACCGTTCGATCACTAGGCTGGCTCGGTGGCCGTCGCTAAGGATATCCTTGACGATGGCACGCAATTCTTCCAAATCGGGTGTAACCGTCTGCAGCATGAGAGCAGCGGCCTCGGCGTTGAGCAAGATGGCCCCGAGCGGTTGACTCAATTCGTGGGTTAGCGCGGAGGCCTGTTGTTTGAGTCGGCAACACTCGTCGTTGGCTTCGAGGATTCTCCCGTTCTTATCCACCACCCAAAATCCGGCGGTGGTGCTGCTGCTGATCGTTTGGAACTTGTCGGCGTGGTCGCGGGGCGCGATCTCAGTGCGCTTGCGTGCCAACGCATTGGCGAAGATTTGCGCTACGAGTTGCAGCATCGCCCCCAACGTTCGTCTTCCGACTCGGGTCAGGAAGTCCGAGATCCGGCACCAGCATACGATGAAAGGCGATCTCGACATGGATTGATAATACGAGACTACCTGCGGCCCTGCGTTTGGCCAGCACTAAATCCGTCTGCCAACAACGGGGTCCCGTGTCAAGGAGCGGCGATTTGCGTGATGAAGTCCAATTGGCCAATTTCCAGGCACCCGCCGCCGCGGGAAATCATTCTGGAATGGCAATAAACTCACTCCATGAGCAAGGTCAGGGCAGCACTGGCGGAGTTGGAGCTGTGATTAAGGCTCGCAAAGACTCTCCGCTCACCAAATCCTCATGGATTGCGGCGGAGAGTTGCTCAATGGATCTGGATTGATCCAGAATCATCAGAAATTGGCCAACGATGGTAACTACCATCGCCATGATAACCAGAACAGTTGGCCGTCTAAGGATTGGTCGGTTGACCGTTGGTAAACTTTTATCGGTGCTAATAGACATGGGGAAGAAAATACAAGGTGGCGAACAGGGGTGGGAAATAAAGTGGCACGAGCATTGGTATGGCTCCATTTCTAACAACCACATGCCAAGTCATACCTAACATCAATTTGCGGAGTGCATGAAACGCATATAATTACGGGGAGCAGAGGGAATGCCATAAATCGTAAAATTCGGAAGGTTCATTGCAGGCAATGAGCTTGCAGCCGCTTGAGGGTCCGCCAAGGCACGCGCGGAGGTGACTCTAACCTGCAGTAATTGCGAGACAAATCCGTATTTCCCGAAAGAATTACAATTCCACTCATTTGCGTATCTGCAATACAACGCGGCCGCCCTGCACGGTATTGAGCCATTCGAGGGTGCGGCGGCTGTGCGCGAAATCCCCGGCCTCGTGTTGGGCGCGCAGGATGAAGCAGGTGGCAAACGACCACGGACCGGGTTGATCACATTGGCCGCTGGAATGGTAGCGCTCGAATCCCCCGCCGAACCACCGCCCATCGCGCAGGCCAAGGATGACATACGTCTGATAGGCGAGCTCATAGGCGTCGTCAAAGGTGCGCTCCCAGAACTCGCGGCCGTGGAGGAACGAGCGTTGATGGAGCGCAAGCAACGCGGGATCCAAGCTGGCGGCAGATACGTCGGAAGTTGTGGCGTGAAGGGTGGCAACGAGTGCTGCAACGCCCATACATTGGATGGCGGTCTTGATCATGTGCGTGGTTTCGGCTGCATACGCTTCAGCGCTTGGCGTCCTTGCGCATGCGGCAACTGACGGGTGCCCATTTGAAAGGATTGCCAGACGACCCCTGCGGCGTATAGTCGGGCTGTGGCCGAGGCCTATTCATGGAATCGTGGCGGAGACAGGAAAACCTATCGGTTGCCCGGTCCGGAGCATCTTGGGTGGTGGGCGGGGGTAGCCATGTTAATTTCAATCTTGTTGCATGTCGGGGTGTTTCTGGTGCTGGATCAGCTCCAGATCGGACAAAAATTTGCGGGTGTGCGGGAGATTGAGACCCAGCCGATGAAAGTGCAGCAAGTGGAGGTGCGGCCGCAGGAACCGGAGCCTCAGGCACCGCCGGAGAACGTGGTGGTGCCACCTAAGGACACTGCTGCCTTGCTCGAGGAGGTGGATATTCTCGCCAAATTGCCGAAAGACCAAGAGCTCGACATCAAGCCGGAGGTGCTAGAGCCGCAATACGCGTTGCTTATAACCAAACCGGCGCAGGCAGGGGAACCCAAAGCAACGGCACCGGATCGCTCCGCCGGGATGGAGATTGAGGCGGAATTGCCGGCGCTGGGGCGCATGGAGGAGAGTCTGCCACCGGCTGCCGTCGGCCAAGTCACGGTGGACCCCGGCGCGGTGCAAACGGACGACCTGGACATGAGTAAATTCACCGAAGATATTCTCAAAAAAGGCGCACGCGGCAAGGTGAAAGACGGCGCTTTGGACGGCGTGACATCCCTCGACGACCTTATCGGCCTGCCTGCCAACGTGTTGGTCAACAAGAAGACGATGTTGCCGAGCGATCTGCTGTTTGATTACAACAGCGACACCCTGCGCGAAAGCGCCAAGGTGGGCCTGATGAAGTTGGGATTGCTGATGGACCGCAATCCCAACCTCTATTGTTGGATTGAGGGGCACACGGATTTGATCGGGGGCGATGAATTCAACCTCGAGCTCTCACGCCGCCGCGCGGCGGCCGTTAGAGAGTATCTGGTCAAGTCGATGCGCATGGATGGGAACAAGATCCTCCCCCGCGGCAAGGGCAAGTTAGAGCCATTGGTGAAGGTCGGCAGTGTGGAGGAACAGGCATCTAACCGCCGGGTGGAGATCCGCATGCGCAAAACCCTTCCGCCGCCAGAACCGGCCCGGCCGGTCCCTCGCGCACTGCCAGCACCGCCGGAGGCTCAGGTCGTTTCACCCCTGCCAGAGGTGCAGGCTCCGCCGCCGCCGCCGCAGGCGACGCCGGTGACGCCGGTGAAGCCGGTGACGCCGGTGAAGCCGGTGAAGCCGAAACGGGCTGTGCCAGTGAAGGAAAGTCCGCCACCCCCGCCCCGGGCTGAGCCGGTCGAACTGCCGGTCGTGCCTAGTGCCAAACCCGTGGATCCGGCCGCGTTTATTCCGTTAGAAATTCCGCGGGCGCGGGCGGTGGACGAGTGAGCGCGTGGCGTCAGCGTTGATTGAAGCGGGACATTTCGCGTTGGGCTTCGCGGAGTTCCACCTGGTTTTTGAGGGCCTGGCGTTGATCCGAGTGGGTCTTGCCCTTGCCGACGCCGAGTTCCACTTTGACGCGGCGGTTTTTCCAATACATCCGGAGCAGCGGCAAGGTGCAGCCCTTGATGGCGGTAGCGGTGGCGAGTTTGAGGATTTCGCGTTTATTGAGGAGCAAGCGGCGCGGGCGTTTGGCGGGGTGGTTAAACCACGGGCCGGCGGTTTCCCACGGCTGGATATCGCAGCCGTAGAGCATCACCTGGTTGTTTTCGACGCGAGCGAAGGCATCGGACACATTGACCTTGCCGGCCCGGATGGATTTCACCTCGGTGCCCTTGAGTTCCAAGCCCGCCTCGTATTTTTCCAGAATGTGAAAATCGCGGCCGGCTTTGCGGTTGTTGGCGATGTCCGCACTCATGGGGGATCCTGGCTAACGGCGCAGGGCGGCTCAGGGTGCGGGTTTTACAATGAGCCGGATTTTGCCTTCGATGATTTCGGTGAGGGCAATGTCCGCCGCGCCCATGCCAATCCGGTTGGCAATCAGCGGGGAGCGCCCGCTATTCAATTGGCGGACGCGCTGAGATACCAGATTGACCAGAACCAGGGGGTCGGTCACAACTTCAGAGGCTTTTTCGACGAGCTCGCTTTTCATGGGGGATCCGGGGAGTTGCCAAGTCAACCCCACCAACACCGGCAAAACCATAGGCTCTGGCGACACGGACGGGGCAATCTTCGCAAAAAATAACAGGGAATGGGGGAGGGTGCGGCGCTGAGTCCGGACGCGGGACAAAGCAAAAATCCACCCCCTTGGCAAGCCCAATCTGGAAATTGACCCGATTTCTTGCGATTTTGCCCGACCGGCGGGACGCCTGTGGGCTGGTGCCGCGGGGGTGGTCAATGCGGTTCACTTTGGCTCGAAGAGGGGAGATATGAACTCTTAACCGAACTGTATTGGCCGTGGCAGATGTGTTCGAATGCCCCCTGAGCGCGGGCTTGCGATGGGCCGGGCATGCGCGTAACCTCGGGCATGCAAGTCTCAGCCATGGTGAGTTCGGCCCTTCTCCTTCTCGCGGCCTGTGCGCCGGCCTCCCCGCTGGCCAAGCCGGCCCCCGCCGCCATCGGCAAGAAAATCTGGCACAATGAATGCGGCGGCACGGTCGACGGGCTGACAACGTGGAATGTGGGGGAAGAATTCCCGTCGCTGGGGATCGGGCATTTCATTTGGTATCCGGCGGGGGTGCGGGGACGCTTCAATGAGACCTGGCCGCAGTTTGTGGCGTTTGCCAAAAAGCGGGGCCTGACGTTGCCGGTGGTGGCCATGGCACCAGCCAGCCCGTGGCAATCCAAGGCGGACTTCCAAAAGAATTTCAATGCGCCGCAGATGACGGGCCTGCGCCAGTGGCTGGCGACCCACGTGCCGGTGCAGGCGGATTTCATCATCGCCAGATCGCAGGCCGCGCTGCCAAAAATCCTCGCCACCGCTCCGGCCCGCGAGCGGGCCCGCATCGAGGCCAACTACCGCAAGGTGGGCACCACACCTAACGGAATCTATGCCTTGATCGATTACGTCAACTTCAAGGGCGATGGCAGTCTCACCACGGAACGCTACAACGGCGTAGGTTGGGGGCTGCTGCAAGTGCTGGCTGGCATGCGCGACGCCGCCGCCGGGCCGCCCGCGGCCATTGAGTTTGCAGCCTCAGCCAAGCGGGTGCTGACCCGCCGTATCGCCACTTCCCCGCCGACCCGTGGCGAGCAACGCTGGCTCGCAGGGTGGCACAACCGCTGCGATACTTACGCCAAACCGCTGTGACGCCGTTTCTTAGCATCAGGAATCAACCGTGCTTGCTGAAATATACCGAAATATAATGCCGAAATATAATGCCAGTCATTATGTTATTGGCAGCGGTGACCCGCCACAACCGAGTTTCTTGTTTCTTTCTAGCTTGACCCGGCGCGAGCTTGGGCCAGTGTGCCGCCCGCCGCCGTCACCAAGACGCCGGCCTGCCCCATTGCAACCTGCCTAACAAAAACCACCATGGCCGCGAAGATCCACACCAACCAGGATGTCTCCATAGCTCCCCTGAAAAAGAAAACCCTAGCTGTCATTGGCTTCGGTTCCCAGGGACACGCCCACGCCCTCAACCTCAAGGACAGCGGCCTTAATGTCCTCATCGGTCTTCACAAAAAATCCAAGTCGCGGGCGATTGCCAAAAAGCTCGGTTTCAAGGTGATGGACACGGCCGAGGCGGTGAAGGCCGCCGACGTGATCTTCATTGCCACGCCGGACACGGTGGTGCCGGAAGTCTATCAAAAGGACATCGAGAAAAATCTAACCAAGGGTAAAACCTTGTTGTTCGCCCACGGCTTTGCCATTCACTTCAAGACCATCACCCCGCCTGAAAATGTCGATGTGATTCTGGTCGCCCCCAAGGGTCCCGGCCACACGCTGCGCTCGCAGTTTGTCGAAGGCAAGGGCATTCCCGGTCTCATCGCCGTCCATCAGGATGTCACCGGCAAGGCCAAGGAAACGGCCCTGGCGTGGGCCCGCGGCATCGGGTGCACCCGCGCTGGCGTATTTGAAACCAACTTCCGCGAGGAAACCGTCACCGATCTCTTCGGCGAGCAATGTGTTATCTGCGGGGGTGCCGCCGCTCTCGTCAAGGCTGGCTTCGAGGTGCTGGTCAAGGCCGGCTATCAGCCGGAAATGGCCTACTTCGAGTGTCTCCATGAGCTCAAGCTCACGGTGGACCTTATGAACGAATCCGGCCTTTCCGGCATGCGTTTTTCCATTTCCGAAACCGCCGAATACGGCGATGTCACCGTCGGCCCGCAAATCATTGACCGCTCGGTCAAAAAGCGCATGGCCAAGCAACTCAAGGCCATTGAAAGCGGCAAATTCGCCCACGAGTGGACCGCGGAATACGCTGCCGGCAACAAGCACTTCAACGCCATCCGCAAGGCCGAGGCGGCGCATCCGATTGAAAAAATTGGGGCCAAACTCCGCGCCACCATGAGTTGGATCAAGCAGAAGAAAATTAAGAAGGGCAGCAGCCAGGCCAGCTTCATCTCGACCTCGAAGTGAGTCACCACCCTTGTTCGAGCCACGCGTCCATGCCGCCACTCACGGTTTTAACGTCGGCGAACCCGCTGTCTAACAATAGCTGCACGGCTTTGGCCGAACGTCCTCCGGCCTTGCAATGAATGAGGATATTGCGGTCACGGGGCAGGCTGTCCAAGTGTTCCGGCAGGGTGGCCAGCGGGATGAGGCGCGCTTGCGGGATATGGGCGATGGCGTGTTCGTGCGGCTCGCGCACATCAATGAGCAGGTCGTGGAAATCTTCAGTTAGAAGAGCGTGCAGTTCGGTGACGGTGATGGCTTCCATGGGGGTGTTTGAGGTGAGATGACAAGGGCTGGACGCGGTGGTCTCGGCATTGGCGATATCGCGGATGTCCGGCAGCTCACCGCACAGGCGGCAGGCACCATCGCGGCGCAGCGTGAGCGTGCGGAACCCGCTGCCGAGGGCATCATACACGGTGAGTTGGCCGAGCGGGATTTTGCCAATCCCTAAAATCAGCTTGATGGCCTCCATCGCCTGCAACGATCCGATGATGCCAGGCAGCACGCCTAACACGCCGGCCTCCGCGCACGACGGCACCGCTCCCGGTGCCGGCATGTGAGGCAGGAGGCAGCGGTAGCACGGTCCGCCCAGATGTGGCGCAAACACCGTCACCTGCCCCTCAAAACGCTGGATCGCACCATAAACCATCGGCTTCTTGAGGAAGAACGCCGCATCGTTTGTTAGAAAACGCGTCGGGAAATTGTCCGAGCCATCGACCAGAATGTCGTAGGACCGGGCAATCTCCAGCGCATTGGCCGGGGTGAAGCGACCCGGGTGGCATTCCACAGCGACATGCGGGTTGACCTCGCGCAAGCGGGCCACGGCACTCTCTAACTTGGGCTGGCCGAGCCATGACTCGCCGTGGAGGATTTGCCGGTGCAGGTTGGAGGCGTCCACCACGTCGGGATCGAGCAAACCGAGGCGGCCGACCCCGGCGGCGGCCAGATAGAGGGCGGCTGGCGAGCCGAGGCCGCCGGTGCCGATGACCAGCACCGAGGCGTTTTTCAAGCGCAGCTGGCCCGCCACCCCCACCTCCGGCATAAGCAGGTGGCGCGAGTAGCGCAGCAGTTCCGCAGCTGACAATTCGTGGGCCATGGCGGCACCAACATGCACTGGTTTTCCAATTTCTCCAAGCTCTTCATTATCTGTTTCCTCCGCCTGCTCGTGACACCGAATAGGTCAAGTTTCGCCTGCTCGCCCTGCCGAGGC
>JBAXOF010000144.1:0-9409 GCA_037133375.1 Verrucomicrobiota bacterium
ACAATGCCGTAGCGTCTCCCAGCGTGCCCCGGCCAACCAGTAGAACGGGCGCATCCAGCGATCCCATGAAGCCACTTGATTGGAATCGGGAACAGGATCGGGGGACGGTGCCATCTGCATTTCGTGGCCAACTTAGTGACCTCGCTGGCCAATGCCAGTGAATTTTTCTAATCTGGAAAGAAAGGCTCCCTCAGCAGCGTTTCAGGGATTCTTGAAGCCGTTTTGAGCGGTGAGATAGGAGGTGGAATTTTCCAGGGAAATCCACGCCATGTAACGAATGCAACTGATAGAACACATGCGTCTAACGAAATATCCCCAACCCGCCAGGGGGCCCCTTGGCACGTTCACTCGGATTACCGCGTCACTCCTGCTGGCATGGCCGGGGTTGACGGCGGCGCAGGGTCCGGCGCCACTGCCCCAAGCCAGCCTGACGATCGACACGGATGCCCCGTCCAAACCTTACAGCCCGATGCTTTTCGGCGGCTTCCTCGAACACTTTAGCACCCAAGTCTATGGGGGCGTGTTTGATCCCGGTTCGCCGCTCTCCGACGCCAAGGGCTTCCGCAAGGATGCCGTCGCGGCGCTGAAGGAACTCAAATGCCCGATTGTCCGCTGGCCGGGCGGGTGCTATGCCAGCGGCTATCACTGGGAAGCGGGCGTGGGCAAAACCCGCAAGCCGACCGATGACATGGCCTGGGGAGTGGTCGAACCTAACACATTTGGCACGGATGAGTTTGTCGAACTCTGCCGGCTCGTCGGCTGGCAACCCTATATCTGCAACAACGCGGGCAACGGCACCGTCGAGGAGATGAAAAATTGGGTGGAATACTGCAACAGTAGCAGCGGGAAATACGCGCAAATGCGCCAGGCCAGCGGTTACGAGCAACCGCGCTACGTCAATATCTGGAGCATCGGCAACGAAAATTGGGGCCAGCATGAGATTGGCTACAAGCCGATCGAACAGTGGGTGCCGTTGGTGTTAGAGGCGGCCAAGGCGATGAAGGCGGCCGACCCGAAGATCCAACTCACCGCCGCGGCATTGCCTAGTAAAGAGTGGTCGCTGCCGCTCCTCAAGCAAGCCGGTCCCTACCTCGATTACATCTCGATCCATGGCTATTGGCTGGGACTGTGGGGCAAAAACAACATGCCCGATTACCTCACCTGCATCATGCAGGCGGACGTGCCGGAGAAAACCATAGCCGATTACGTCGGAGTGCTGGAGGAAGCCGGAGTCCGCGGGCGGATCAAGATTGCCTTTGACGAATGGAATCTGCGGGGTTGGCATCATCCGGGATTTCCGCGCCAAACAGTGCAGGATTACAACAATCCCGAGGTCATCAAGTTAGTGGCGGCGCGTGCCCAGAGCGACATCGCCTCCCAATACACCATGGCCGACGCATTGTTCTCCGCGTCCTTCCTCAACGCCTGTTTGCGCCACTCCGAGGATGTCGGCATGGCCAACATCGCGCCTATCGTCAACACCCGCGGGCCGCTCTTTGTGCATCCCAAAGGCATCGTCAAGCGCACCCATTTCCATGCCCTGGCCATGTATGCCAACCAACTCGAAGCCCGCGTCGCCAAGACCACCGTCCAGACCGATAAACTCACCCATGGCAAACAGGCCGTCGCTACCGTCGATGCCGTCGCCACCGTCAACGAGTCCGGCACCAACTGGTCCATCGCCCTGGTTAACCGCCACCCCGCCCAGGCAGTGGCCTGCACCGTCAAGCTCAAGGACTCATTGTTAGATGGCGCCTACGAGGCGCTGGTGCTGGCCGGTGAAACCCCCGAATCTTTCAATGACATCGACAACCCTAACCGGGTGGTGCCGGTCAAAACCAAGCTATCCTTCACCAAGGGCGTGGCCAACTTGCCGCCGCATTCTCTAACCATCGTGAAGGTGGCGGGACTCAAATGAGCTGGAAACAACTGACTGTCACATTTATGAAACACCCGACCTGTTGCATCCTTGCCTTGATGCTGAGCGTGGCCGTGGCCACGGCACAGACTTTGCAAAACCAGGCGGTGCGCATGGATTTCGACCTCGGGTCCGGCACGTATAGTCTGGGCATGCCGGCCGTGGCCGGCTCCGCCATCCGCGCCGCCCGCGCGACCGTGGAAGGCTGGAGCTCGACCGATGCGGGCTATCAGCGGCGGATTGCCGAACAGACTAGGGAACGGATGTTGATCGAATGCACCCGGGCCGAAGCGCCCACGTTGTTGCTAGAGATTACGCTGCATCCGGCGTTTGTCGAGTTGCGCACCGGCTTGAAGAACACGACCGGCGCACCGTTGCGGATCAAGAAGTATTGGCCGCTCGCCGGGGGGGTCCCGTTTCCTGGTGAGCCGTGGACGGACGTGCGCACGCTGGATGCTCCGGCGGGCGCAAACCAGCCCATTGTGACCGCCAGCGCGGTGCGCAGCAGCGCGAATAACCTGCTTCTGACATTCAAGCAAGCGGGCAAGCGGCGTTCGTTGGTGTTAGGTGCGCTCAAGACAGCCGACTTCACCAAGTGGGCGCACACCACGCCGTCTGCCGTGACCGACGGGCGGAATTTTTCCAAAGATGTGACTGTTGGATTGGAAGCTTACGATCCGATCGGCCGCTTGGTGGATCCGGGCGAAACCTATCTGCCAGCCGATAGTTTCTATGTGGATATCGGCACGGCAAATCCGTTAGATGCGTTGGAAAAATATGGCCTGGCCTTGCGCGAGGCGACGGGCGCGAAGCCTAACGTGTACGATTTTCCGACGGTCTGCGCGTGGTATGCCGGAGTTTGGAAAACTTCAGGGGCACAGGATCATCCCGACAAATCCACCTATAAGATCAACACCAGTTCCGGCATGGTCGAGGAAGCGCAGCAGATCAAGTCCAGCGGGTTCCTGAACTACTCGCGCGCCGCCGTCCGGCTCGTCCCCGATACCTACGCTCAATACAATCCCCAGGGTTGGTGGGACGACGCCCATTGGCAGAAGCACGGCTACTATACCGCCCCTTATGAAACATCCGAAAAATTGGGACTAGGCATGCACGATGCCGGTTGTCTCGCCTTCACCTATATCCAGCCGCGAATCCAGCCCCCGCAATTTGGCAATAAAATCAGCCGCGATTTCCGGGAAGCTCACCCCGCTTGGCTTCTCAACAAGGGACTTGGAATCAATCTGGATTTCTCCCTGCCGCAAGTGCAAGACTATGTCCGTGCTCGCTTCAACGCTCTGCGAGGCAACCTTGACGGCTTCATGGTGGACTATTGCGACGAACTTTGGATGTCGACCCTGTATGGTCACGCACCCGAGGAACGCCTCGGGAAAACTCCTTGGGAGTCGATAGGCCAAGCCGTCCCCGTGGTGCGGCCTGCCGACCCGAAGATGACCGCTTCCGCTATGTACAGGGCCTTCTTCACCTCCCTGCGCCATGGGATTGGTCCCGCTGCTCGCATCCATGAGCGGAACCTGACCCAGCCTAACAATGAACTGACTCTCGGTCTGGTGGATTCCTATCGGACCGCCCAGGATACAGATAAGATCACCCCTGACCTCGTTTCCCGCAGCGGCCTGCGCTGGTACAAAAACCGGGTCGTCATTGCCTATGACATGGACTCGAAGGAACTGACCAGCGCGTGGAAAGTCGCTGGCTGGACCGGCACCGACCAGGATGGCCGCCGCATGGTGCTGACCATGGCCTACGTGGCGGCCAGTCGGCTGCTGCTGGCCAATTCGTTCCGCGACCTCAAGCCCGAAGTCCTTTATGACCTCGAACGCACTTTTCCCTATCCGACCGAACCGCGCAGCGCCAGGCCCGTGGATGCGTTCACCCATGCCGGTTGGCCGCGCGTGTATGATTTCGCCGTAACGCCCGCCTGGCATCAGGTCACGCTCTTCAACAACACCCTGCCGACCCGCGAGGAAACCCTTGCCGTCTCGCTGGCCGGCGACACCGCCGACGGAGCGCTCGGCCTAGATCCCGGACAGGATTATTATATATATGATTTCTGGAATGATTGTCTCGTCGGAAAACTCAGGGGCACGGACACGCTCCGGCAGACGCTGCGCCCCGGCGAGGCGCGCATGCTGTCCATTCGCAAGGTCGAATCCACCCCGCAGGTGCTCTCCACCAACCGCCACTTGATGCAAGGTCAGCTTGATCTAACAGATGTGCGTTGGGACGGCCGCCGCCTGTCCGGCAAGGCCAAGGTGGTGGCCGGTGAGCCGTTCAACATCGTCATCGCCCTCAACGGCCGCGAGCCCGGGAACCTGCAACCCTCCGCAGATGGCCAGCTTGCCGTGCTCACCCTCAGGCAAGCCACCAACCTAACCGTGGAGTGGAGCATCGACTTGTCACACATGCAGAAGAATGATGTTGAATGATATTGTCAAACTGCCAACGACACGCTTGCTCCGACCGATTTCCAATCGTCCCACCAAGCTCTAATTGATCGGCACCTATCCCACCAACCGCTGTTGGGTTGCGGCATCGACCGGTTCGCACAGGCGATAGCCGTCGCCATGGCTGGGTAGGGTGGCGAGCAGCGCATCGCGGGCGGCAGGGGAGGGGAAATCCAAGCCGATGAGGGCGCGGCCGATGCGCTCGCCGGATTGCCGGTAGTTGAAATAACAAAGGCTGGCGTTGCCGCGGATGTGCTGGTCCAGGAAGTCGTGCAAGGCGCCGGGCCGTTCATAGAAATCCAGCCGCAAAAACACCGGGTTGTCCAACAAATCGGCCCGCAGCGGAATGGCGCGGAAGGCGACATCGGTGGCACCCGTGAGGTCCTGCCACTCGAAGCCGTGGGCGTCGAACTTGGCCGGCACGGCGGCAACCACCGCCGGATCTTCGGCGGTGATGGTGAACACCGGCCAGGCGTCGGTCGCGTCGGTTTTGCCGTATTGGAAATCGGCGAGATTGATGTCCTCGAAACACGAATCCAACAATTCCAACATGGTTCCTGGCCGCTCGGGAATGCGGATGCGCAGGGTGCGGCTGGTGTTGTTGGATGAGTCCAAGGTCTGGGCGATGGAGCCGAGTTGGAGGAAGTCGATGTTGGCACCGCAGAGGATGACGAGGATGCGTTGGCCGGCGAGGGCCTCGCGGTGCTGCATCACGGCGGCCAAGCCCATCGCGCCGGCCGGTTCGGAGATGCAGCGCAGGCCTTCCCACAGCGTGCGGATCGCCTGGCAGACTTGGCCGTTGGTCACCGTCTCGATCCGCTCCAGAGTGTGCCGACAGATTTCAAACGGCAGGTCGCCGGCTCTTCTAACAGCCGTGCCGTCACAGAACAGGTCGAGGTGATCCAGCGCGACGGGTTGGCCGGCGCTGAGGGCGGCGAGCATGGACGCCTGGCCGACGCCCTCCACGCCGATGATCTTGATGTTAGGCCAGTAGGTCTTGAGCCAAGTGGCAACTCCGGCCGCCATGCCGCCGCCGCCGATCTGCAGGTAGGCGGCATCGAACGGGCCGTGGCCGGAGAGAACCACCTCATCGGCCAGCGTGCCTTGCCCGGCCATCACTTGCAGGTCGTCGTAGGCATGGATATACACCGCGCGAGTCGCCGCCTCGTCCTCGCGGGCGGCGGTCACCGCCTCGTCATAACTGTCCCCGGTGAGATGGATTTCAACCCACTCGCCCCCATGTTGGCGCACGGCGGCTTGTTTCACCCGTGGCGTGGAGCGCGGCATGTGGATGCGCGCTTGAATGCCCAGCGCGCGCGCCGCCAGCGCCACCCCTTGGGCGTGATTGCCGGCGGAGGCGGTGACCACCCCGCGGGCGGCCTCCGCCGGGCTAAGGACGGCCATGCGGTTGCAGGCACCGCGCCATTTGTAGGATTTGACCGCCGACAAATCTTCGCGTTTCACCCAGATTTCCGGGCCGGGCCCGGGCCGGATCAAGCGCTCCAGCGGCGTGGCCTGCCCAAAGCGGTATACCCGCGCGCGGGCTAACAGAATTTCCTGCCGCAATTGCTGTTCCAATGCCGATGCCTCATGCTCCATGCCGAGTGTTATGCCTGATGCTGCATGGTTCCGCAAGCCGGATGCGCTGGAATCCCATAGGTCCCATGGTAACTTATCGACTTCCCCGCTTCCTGCCGCTTGAATACCGGCGTCACGCTTCTTCCTATGCCCCCGCCGCCTCGCCGACCATTTCATCACCCCCAAAAGCCCGGCCCCCAAGCTGCCGGCAAGCCAGCGCATGGCAAGCCAGCGACCGAGCGTGGCTGGGATCCGGTGGCGGCATGGTATGACAAGCTGGTGGGCGAGAGCGGTTCGGATTACCACCGCCAAGTTATTCTTCCGGCTACGCTGCGCTTGTTAGCCCCGCAGCCCGGCGAAGCGATCATCGATGTGTGCTGCGGCCAGGGCGTGTTGCTCAAGCCGTTGTTAGATGCGGGCGTCGGCAAGGTGACCGGCATCGATGCCAGCCCGCGGTTGATCGCGGCGGCCAAGGCGCGCCATGGCACTGAGCGGCGGGTGGCACTCATCACGGCCGACGCCTGTGCGTCGGGAACGTGGGCGAATGCCAGCCATGATGCGGCCACCTGTGTGATGGCGGTGCACGACGTGGCCGATCCGGTGGCGTTGTTTGCCAACATGGCCCGCGCGCTCAAGCCGGGCGGACGGGCGGTGCTGGTGATGATGCATCCGTGTTTCCGGATTCCGCGGCAAAGCCACTGGGGCTGGGATGCCGATCAAAAAATTCAATACCGGCGGTTGGATGCGTATGAATCGCCGCGGGACATTCCCATCACCACCCATCCGGGCAAAGCTTCCGGCGAACAAACCACTTTTTATCATCGGCCGCTCGCCGAATTGCTCACCGCCATCGGCACGGGCGGACTCGCCGTCACCGCCTGCGAGGAACTCTACAGCCACCGCCGTTCGCAGGTCGGCCCCTTCAGCAAGGCCGAACACCGCGCCGCCCAGGAGTTTCCTCTCTTCCTCGCCCTCACGGCGCGGCGGATGTGACGGTGCCTTCCTATGCCGCTCGCTTCAGCTTGAACCCGAACTCCGAAGTCGAATTCCTACAATGGGGATGGAAACCGCGGATTACGCGGATTTGACGGATTTTTTTGGATGGGATTTTTTCACCATTTGCAACTTCGGAGAAATTGTAAATGAAACCTATTTCAATGGCCGCACTCTTCGTAGGCGCGCTGGTGACAGCGCGGGGGGATATCAGAATTCGAACATGACCTGCGGACTATCTTGCACGGTTTTTTGGGGTTTTTTCTTCCCGGGCTTCCGCGCCTCCAGAATCCCGCCATCATGGCCAGCGGTGGCAACCGCCTCTCCACCACTCGTGTGAGGATCGTCATCGTGTTGGAGCGGTGGCCCGTGACCGCCGTCAGGCGCTTGCCCGGCTCTGGCCACCGTTTGCTGCGGCGGCGGACTGCCCACGCCATCGCGCAGGCCGGCCACGGCAAAGCGCACGAACCGCTCCAAGGTGGCCTTCATGCCCGGGTTGCCGGCCGCCCCTTGCGATAGCCGTTGCATGGCTTCCCCATGGGTCAACATATAGATCATCGCCCCCATCACGAAATGCAACCGCCATACCAAATCCTCCTCCGCCACCATGGGCAAGGACTTGCTCAACGATTGTGTGAAGCGCTTGATTAAAACGCTCATTTGAACCTCGATCGGAGCTGGTATGTCATGGCCGTGAGAGCCGAAAATTCTTCCCACGAGGCGATAGAACAACTGTTCCGAGAGCTCGGATTTCTCCACTTGGGTGATCAGCGGTCGGACAAAAGCATATACGAGTTCCTCGATGGGCACCACCTGCCCCGCCCATTTTTGCTCCGCGGCATCGAGCCGCGCCAAACGTTCCTCATGCACCGGCATCAGGTAACGAGTCATGACCAGCTCCACCAAGCCATCCCGACTGCCAAAATGGTAATTCACCGCCGCCACATTGCCGCCGGCCGCCTGCGTGATGTCCCGCACCGAAACCACATCAAACCCGTGCTCGGCAAATAATTTTTCGGCGGCTTCTAGCAGTCGCAGCTTTGACCCGGTGTTTGGAACGATCGTTCGCTTCATAAGTTGCCCGAGCCTGCGCTAAATCCGCCGAGGGCGTCAAACAAATGATTCAAGCAAAATGGAATAATTATTGTAACATGCTACCCGTCAACGGTTAAGGGTGATTTTTAAATCTATTCAATCCATGTGGGCATGGTGGTGGATCGAGCCATCGCGGATCACGAGAGTGCGATCGCCGGCCCTGGCAAGGTGGTGATCGTGGGTGACGACGACCAAGGTGACGCCATGTTCGGTGGCCAGATCGAGGAGGATCTTCATAATCTCGCTGCTGTTTTTGGAATCGAGGTTGCCTGTGGGCTCATCGGCGAAAAGCACTTTCGGCTCATTGACGATGGCGCGGGCGATGGCGACCCGCTGCTGTTCGCCGCCGGAGAGCTCGGCCGGGAGGTGCTCGGCGCGGTCGGCCAAGCCGACCCTCTCGAGGGCTTGCATGGCGGCGGCGGTGGAATCGCGGCCGGCGATGGCACCGGGGACAGCGACGTTTTCCAGCGCGGTGAGTTCGGGCAGCAAGTGGTAGTTTTGAAAGACATAGCCGATGAGGGCATTGCGGAAGCGGGCCTGCTCGCGGCGGCCGAGGGCGTAGAGGTCGGCGCCAGCGATGTGGACGCTGCCGCGCTCAGGGCGTTCGAGCCCGGCAAGGGTGTAGAGCAGGGTGGTTTTTCCAGCACCGCTCGGTCCGCACAGAAACAACTTTTCGCCACGGTGAATGCGCAGGTCGATGCCATGGAGCACCTCAATGGATTTGCTGCCAATCCGGTAGCTGCGGTGGAGGTCCACCGTTTCGATCATCACGTCGCGCATGGCGCAGAGCGTGTGGCAGGCGGCGCTGCGGCGCAAGCCCGTGTGTGAGGAAATTCACTTGGCCTTGGGGATGAAGACGAAAGCCCCATGGCGTTTGGCGAGTGCCTTGTCGAAGGTGGCCAGTTTGGCGCAGCAGCCGTCCTGACAGCGCGCGGCGATCAGTTCGTCTGAACGCACGAGGATGTTGGTATCCAAGCCGGTCATTGGCCTGCCTTGTGGAAGTTCCGCACGGCGGTGGACCTGAGCGCCGCGTGCATTTCCGCCAGCGTGGCGGAGCGTGGCGCGTGGCGCTTTCGCTCGTAGGCGCGTTCGTGAGAACGCGGTCTTGGCCGATGGCCTGCCCGTGAGCTGCCGGATATCCCCCCGCGCTGTCACCAGCGCGCCTACGAAGAGTGCTTACGCTCGTAGGCGCATTCGTGAGAATGCGTCTTGGCTGATGGGGCGTCCGTGAACCGCCGGGCATCGCCCCCCGCGCTCTCACGAGACGCGCCTACGAAGAGTGCCGCCTACGAAGAGTGCTTACGCTCGTAGGCGCGTTCGTGAGAACGCGGTCTTGGCCGATGGCCTGCCCGTGAGC
>JBAXOF010000145.1:0-9394 GCA_037133375.1 Verrucomicrobiota bacterium
TCACCTTGGAACAGGCGATGGCGGGCAGTCCCGAGGATGTGTTTTGGTTTCAAGAGCGGTGGAAAGTTTACATCGATCCGGCATTCACCATCCGGGACTGGCTGGGATCCGAGGCCCACGGCAGCGGCAAACCGCATCGTGGCTTGGTCTGGCTGGCCGGCGCGCCGTCCGCGTGGCGGCTTCCCGAGACGTGGCTCCATCCGGATGTCAATTATGAGGTTGCGTTAGATCCGGACCAGTCCCCGCCATCATGGTTGCCGGAGTCCACCCGTAGGCACAGCGTGCCCCGCAGCACGGATCGCAACAGCCTGAGAAAATTTATTGAGGCGGTGGATTTGGCGGCGGCCCTGCCACTTGATTTCATCATTACCAGCGAGGCACCGAAGGCGTTGGTCAAGGCGAGTCGGCGTGAGGGCATTCCGCTGATTTCATTAACGGTGCCAGCCTCAGATTTCCTGAGCTAGGCATTGAATTGTCGAGGAATTGGCGCTGAATTCCAGAGGAGGCAGAGTCACTCATCGCCGGTTATCTGCGGCGGATGTGCAATCTGCCGGTGTTTGTGAAGGAGTTGAAAGAACGGTTCTCACGGTGGTATAACAAGCACCACGACCGGCGCGGGACGCTGTGGATGGAACGCTTCAAAAGCGTGCTGGTGGAGGACGGCGAGGCGCTGCGGACGATGGCGGCCTACATCGACCTCAACCCGCTGCGTGCCGGCATGGTGAAAGACCCGAAGGATTATAGGTGGAGCGGCTACGGCGAGGCGATGGGCGGCGGCACGGCGGCGCGCAGCGGCTTGTGCGGGGTGGTCGGGCAAGCGGATCGCGGCGCAAAAGCTTGGGACAGCCTGGCCACGGCCAAAGGGCTGAGCGCTGCGGAAGTATACCGGTGCTGGTTGTTTGAGGACGGTCGTGAGCGGGCGGGTGCCAGTAGCGGCGGCACCAAGAAGCGGGCGGTAATTGGCAACGAAGAGGCCGCCGCGGAGAAACAACGGCAAGGGAAATTGGGTCGCGCCGCATTGCTGCGCTGCCGGGTGCGATACTTCACCGACGGCTTGGTGCTAGGCTCGAAATCCTACGTGGACGGGGTATTTGCACAGTATCGCAAGCACTTCGGGCCGCGCCGAACGAGCGGGGCGCGGGCGTTGCGGGAAGACGCCCAAGCCTGCCTGTTCAGCGCCCGCCAGTTGACGGTCAGGACGGTGGTATAAGGCCCACGGCGGATTCGGGCTTGTCGCGGCCCGCCCCTGAGGGTAGTTCTTTCTATCCGATGTGCAAGACCGTCATCACGATCATCAAAGGAGGCTTGGGCAACCAGTTGTTCATTTATGCCGCCGCGCGGGCCATGGCGTTGCGCACGGGTCGGCGGCTTTTTCTGGATGTGCGCCGCGGTTACACCCATGACGGCTACGGGCGCAGCTACCGGCTGCACCGGTTTCCCATCACGGCCGACACGATGCCCGAGGCCTGGCGGGTGGCACCCAGCTTGAAGCACCTCCGCCACAAGGCGCTTCGGGCATGGAACAAGCTGCTGCCGCGGGCTTGGCGCAGCTATCTGGCCGAGCGCCGGGATTTGCCGCCCGAACAACTCACGGCGTGGCAACCGCGGCGCGAGCGGGTGACGCTCCACGGCTATTGGCCGGATGAAGCGTTTTTTGCCGACCACGCGGCGGTTCTTCGCACGGAGTTGGCGGTTCCGCCGCCGTGCGACGCGCGGAATTTGGATCTCGGTGCCCGTTTTGCGAGCGAGCCCACGGTATTTGTGCATGCCCGGCGCGTGCGCTATCCCACCTTGTTGCCGGCAAGTTATTATCGCGCGGCTCTCGACGGCATTCGGGAACGGGTTGCCAACCCGCGCTTTGCGGTCTTCAGCGATGATCCGGCATGGGCCCGCAACAACCTTGATTTCAGCAGCCACCCGGTCGAGTGGGTTGAGCACAATGCCGACGACGAACTGGCCGATCTCTGGCTCATGAGCTGCTGCCGCCACGCGATCATCGCCAACAGCACGTTCAGTTGGTGGGGTGCCTGGCTTGGTGGAGAGTTGTCTAACGACCGCGTCATTTATACGCCGGATCACCCGCAGTGGTTTCTTCGCCCGGCAAAAGGCTGGCATCGCATCCCGATCCGGATGTAATGGTGCCGCGAGCTTCTGAGGTTGCCCGCTATCTATCAACAACCAGACTGCTTCCCGATTCCCATGACCCCGTCTCATGCCACAGCCACATCGGACACCGCCTTTTGGGGGCGGCTCGATGGGATTGTCGTCATCAATCTCGACGAGCGTTCCGAGCGTTGGGACCAGCTGTGCGCCAACGCCGCAGCCCACCTTGCGGGGGGGCCTCCACTCACCCGCATTTCCGCCGTGCGCGGAACCGCCTTGCCGGGTTACGGGCAGCGCCCGTGGTTTTGTGGCAAGACTTCGGACCTGCGCTGGGCGGCCCGCGCCGGTTGCACCCAATCGCACCGCAAGGCGTTAGAGTTCGCCCGCCAACAGGGCTGGGAAACCTTTCTCGTGCTGGAGGACGACGCCGATTTCAGCCCGCTGGCAAACCTCGATCTCGCCGCCTTGGAGCGCACGTTGTTCGGCTCCGGCCGCGCTTGGGATGTCTGCTATCTGGGATTCAGCAAGGCGGTCGGCACTGCACTCGAGCTGGCGGCATGTGGACCGCACCGGCTCTGTGAGGCGCTGGGTTGCTACACCACCCACGCCTATCTGGTGCGGGGGCCGGCCCGCGATTGGATCGTGCCGCGCCTGGCTGCTCCCGCCCATGTCTGGGCCTGGCACGCGCAACATCGCAGCATCGACCGCTGGTATGTCCGCCACCTGTCGCAGGCCCTCACGGTGGTGGCGGTCACGCCCTCAATCATCTCCCAGGCACCGGGATTTTCCGACATCGTCCAGCGGCAGGTGGACTACGCTGCGGAGTTCTCTGGGCAGGTGGCTGGCCTTACCCGCAGCCGCAGCCGCTTCCTTTGGAGCAAACTCCTCCGCCGCGCCCTCATGCCACTCGCCGATGGCTACGATGCCCTGCGTGGGTTCGTCAAACGCATCAACGGCTTTTGACCCTCAACCGGAAATCTAACATTGCCAACGGCTGGGCGTGTCCGCGCGGCAGGCGGCAGGCGGCAGCAGCGGAGGAGTTGGCGGAAAAAGCTGCCGTTTCAACCCAGAACCCTTACCCGCATTTCCTGGAGAGTGCGTTTCGGGTTGAATCCCTGCCCCATCCCGTCCATGCTGCCGCCCGCCACCACGGCACCAGCCCGGCTCCGTTGCCACCCAATCATCCAGCCCTCATTTTCACCCCATGTCACTCGTCACCCAAGTGCGCAATGCCGGCGTCGTCGGCGCCGGCGGCGGCGGTTTTCCCGCCCATGTGAAGCTGGCCGCCAAGGCCGACACTGTGATTGCCAACGGCGCGGAATGTGAGCCGCTGCTGCACAAGGACGCCGCCGTGCTCCAACACCGCGCCGCCGCAGTCGTGCGCGGCATCCTGCTGTGTGCCGAGGCTGTGGGCGCCAGCGACGCGGTCATCGCCATCAAGGCGAAGAAAAAACACGCGGTGGCTGCCGCCCAAGCCGCCTGCGCCGGCACCCGGGCACGGGTGCAATTGTTAGATGACTACTATCCCGCCGGCGACGAATACGATTTGGTATACTCAGTGACCGGGCGCCTGATTCCGCCGGCTGGCCTGCCGATCCATGTGGGAGTGGTGGTGCAGAATGTGGAAACCCTCGCCAACATCGCCGCCGCCGCCGAAGGCCGACCGGTGATCCGCAAAATCCTCACCATCACCGGCGCGGTGCGTGAGCCGGCATCCTTCGAAGTTCCGCTCGGCATTTCGTTGCGCGAGTGCATTGCCGCCGCCGGTGGCGCCACCGTTGATAATCCGGTCCTCGCCATCGGTGGCATGATGATGGGGGAAACCACCGCCGATCTCGATCGACCAGTCACCAAAACCACCGCCGGCGTGATCGTCCTGCCACGCGACCACCCGCTGGTGGAACGCAAGCTCAAGCCCGCGCTGCAACAGGCCGCCATCGGCAAGTCCGCCTGCGACCAGTGCCGCTATTGCACCGAGTTGTGTCCGCGGTTTTTGTTAGGTTACGCGGTCCAGCCCCACCAAGTGATGCGCTCGCTGGGCTTTACCGCCACCGGCTCCGACCGCTTCAGCGAATGGGCTGGCTTGTGTTGTGCCTGCGGCCTGTGCACCCTCTACGCCTGCCCGGAACAACTCTATCCGAAAGAAGCCTGCGACAACTCGAAAACCGCCCTGCGCGCCACCGGTTGGAAATGGACCGGCACCACCAGTGTCGAGGTTCATCCGCTGCGCGCCGGCCGCCGGACCCCCATTAAGAGCCTCATGCGCCGCCTTGGCATCGACCGCTACGACCATCCGGCACCCCTGCGGGAAGGCGTTCTAACCACCGAACGCGCCGTCCTGCCGCTCAAACAACACGCCGGTGCCCCGGCCCTTGCAATGGTCGAGGTCGGTCAGACGGTGGCCTCTGGCCAAGTGCTGGCCGAGCCCGCGCCCAATGCCCTCGGCGCAATCCTGCACGCCCCGTTCGCCGCCACCGTCGAGGCCGTCACCGATTATGCCATCATCCTCCGAGCATGATTTAAGCACTAAATTTAAAGCACTAAATTCTAAACGGAGAATGCGCCGCGCAAGACTGACCTCTGACCTCTGACCTTTAGACCTTTAGACCATTGACATCCCTTATGCACGACCGCGCCATTGGACTTATCGAACTCACTAGCATCGCCGCTGGCTTTCTTGTTGCCGACACCATGCTCAAGTCATCTAACGTAAAACTGCTGCTGTCGCGGTCGATTTGCTCCGGCAAATACATGATTCTGATCGGCGGCGACGTGGCGGCCGTGGGCGCGGCGGTGCATGCCGGCTGCACGGCTGCCAAGGGCTGCCTGATCGACCAATTCGTCATCCCCAAGGTCCACCCCGACGTGTTTAGCGCACTGTGCCGCACGCAGCCGGGCGAGCCGACTGGTGCCTTGGGCATCCTTGAATCATTCAACGTCGCCAACCTGATCGAGGCGGCGGACACCGCCGTCAAGGCCGCCAATGTTACGTTGTTAGAGATTCGGCTGGCCATGGCCCTGGGCGGCAAGGCCTTTGCCACGCTGACCGGCGATGTGTCATCGGTGCAAGCCGCCATCGATGCCGGTCGCGAGGTGATTGCGCAAGCTGGCCTGTTGGTTAATGCGGTGGTCATTGCGCGGCCCCACCCGGATGTCTACCGCGAACTGATCTGACATATCACGTCACCTTCAAGATATAATTTGACTCAATGGGGGTGGCGAGTCGAAGGGCTGAAGATGGTGTTAGATCCGGGCCAGCACCTCTGCGAACACAGTGAGCGTGTCATCGAGGTCAGCCTCGCTGTGGGCGAGGGAGAGGAAGCCGGTTTCGTAGGGGCTGGGCGCGATGTAAACGCCCTTGGCCAGACAGCCCCAGAAGAATTTTTTGAACAGGGCGAGGTCTTGTTGCATCACGTCGCTGACGTTGATGATGTCGCGGTCCACAAAGAACAGACAGAACATCGAGCCGACGCGGTTGAGGCGGTGCGGAATGCCCTTGGATGTTAGGAGCGCGCGCAGCCCCTGTTCGAAGTGCGCGCCCAATGCGTCTAACCGGGCGAAGCCGGATGATATCTCCAACTCGCGCAACTGGGCGAGGCCGGCGGCCATGGCCAGTGGATTGCCGGAAAGCGTGCCAGCCTGATAGACCGGGCCGATGGGTGCCAGATAGTCCATCACGTCAGCCCGCCCGCCGAACGCGCCGACCGGCAGGCCGCCGCCAATGACCTTGCCGAAGCAGGACAGGTCGGGTGTTAGATTTTCGAGTCCCTGGACGCCGGCCTTGCCGAGGCGGAAGCCGGTCATGACTTCGTCGAAGATGAGCAAGGCACCGTATTGCTTGGTGATGGAGGACAGCAGGGCGAGGAACCCGGGGCGTGGGAAAACCAGGCCGGCATTGGCGGGATAGGACTCGACGATGATGGCGGCGATTTGTTCACCGCCGGCGGCGAAGGTGGCTTCCAAGGCGGCGGGGTCGTTGTAGGGCAGGACCAGCGTGTGTTTGGCGAAATCCTTGGGCACGCCGGCGGAATCCGGTTCGCCGTGAGTGAGTGCGCCGGAGCCGGCGGCCACTAACAACGAATCGCTGTGCCCATGGTAGCAGCCGTCGAATTTGACGATCTTGTCGCGCTTGGTGAAGCCGCGGGCGAGGCGGATGGCGGACATGGTCGCCTCGGTGCCGGAGTTGCACATGCGCACTTTTTGCACCGCGGGCACCCAGTCGTGGATGGTGCGGGCCATTTCCACCTCGAAAGGGTTGGGGATGCCGAAGGAAATCCCGTCCTTGGCCACCTCATGAATGATGTTGGTGATGACCGTGGGGGCGTGGCCAAGAATGTTAGGACCCCACGAGCCGATGTAGTCGATGTAGCTCTTGCCATCGACGTCCTCGATTCGGCAGCCCTTGGCCCGGCGGACAAAAAACGGTTCGCCCCCGACGTTGCGAAACGCGCGCACCGGTGAGTTGACGCCGCCAGGAATGAGGTCTTTGGCGACGGCGAAAAGCTTTGATGAAAGCGTGGCTGAAGGATGCGAGGTCATGGTTGAATCGCCCTTGCGGGGCGCGCGGCGAGTTTCGCCCGTTGCCGGCCAATCCGCAATCCGCAAAGACGCCGGAATGCGGAAATGCGGATTTTTGATTGAATAACATGTCATGCCGGGCCGTCGCAGCCATGATTTCCTTTCGTTTTTCATGAGAGGCAATCCCCTGTCACCATGAAAGCCGCCTGCCATCTTCTTCTCGCCCTGTGTCTCGTGCTTCCCGCCGCGGCGGAAAGCAAACCCGTCAAAGGCCGCAAATCGTTGCTCGAAAGTGATCCGGATGTGGTGTATCTGGCGCAAACGGTGAAAAAACCTATTGAGCTGACAGTCATCAAGGAGGCCCCGGTTTTTTCTGACAAGAATGGCAAGGTGCGGATCGGTTCGCTCAAGGTCGATCAGGTGGTGCCGTTGGAGGCAATGACGGAAAAAGCCTACAAAGTCCGGGGGCAGGGGACCCGTGAGGACGTCGCCGGATGGGTGCCACCGTGGGCGTTCTCATCCAAAGATCCGGACTTCGTCGCCAGCCTCAAAAAACTCTATACCCGCCAGATCGCGGTGCAGAAGCTCATCGCCGCTAAAGGGGTGGCTATCGGCATGACACTCGATGAAGTGACCCTCGCCAAAGGCAAGCCCACCAAGACCACCTTGCGCCGGACCAAGGCCGGACAAAACGGGACTTGGGAATATGTCGATTACGAAACGGTCAACCACTACACCACGCGCCTGGACCCGCGCACGGGTCTGGCCTACCGCCAATTCGCCTACGCCACGCAGGAGGAGAAGGGGAAGATGGTGCTTGAATTCACCAGTGATGTAGTCAGTGCCATCGAGGAAAGCAAAGATCAAAAGGGTGGCAACGTCCGGATTATCGTGCCGCCAGTGGTGTTTGGCTGGTGAAATGGAGAAACACTTGACACTCGCCGGAATTGGAATGCAGCTTGCTGAGTTCCGTTTATGAGTTCTCCGGCGATTCGTGTGTTTGATAGAAATGAGGTGGCAGTGCGCGAGTTGGCGTGCGAGGTGAGCCAGCTGATCCGATCCCGCGCGGCGGATGGACGCAAGGTGGTGCTTGGCTTGGCCACGGGCAACACGCCGCTGCCGTTTTATCAGGAGCTCATCCGCCACCATCGTGAGGAGGACCTGTCTTTCGCCAATGTGATCAGCTTCAACCTCGACGAATACCTCGGCCTGGCCGACGCGCACCCGCAAAGCTACCGGACCTTCATGTGCCGCCACCTGTTTGATCACATCAACCTGCCGGCATCTAACATTAATCTCCTCAGCGGCAGTTTGCCGGAAGCGGACATCCCCGCGCACTGCGCGACCTACGAATCCCGCATCCGTGACGCGGGCGGCCTGGATTTTCAGTTGCTAGGCATTGGTGCCAACGGTCACATTGGATTCAACGAGCCAGGCTCGTCGAAGGCTTCCCGCACCCGCCGGATGCACCTTGAGGTGAGCACGCTCCGGGATGCCGCCACGTCCTTCGGCGGGCTCAGCCATGTCCCGCCACAGGCCATCACCATGGGCTGCGGCACGATCCTCGCTGCCCGCCGCATTGTGCTCCTCGCTTGGGGGGAAAAAAAGGCAAGCATCGTGCGCAAGGCGCTGTGCGGCCCCATCACCGACCAGCTCAGCGCCTCCTTTCTGCAGGACCACCCTAACACGGCGTTTTATCTGGATAGGGAGGCTGCGGCAGCACTGTAGCGGCGGTCACTGACCGCCGAAAAGCCCATGCCACACCTACGGGTGGCCGCTACAACGCCCCGCGTTCTAACGAATGCGCAGGTCTCAATGGCAGCCACAACCGCCGCCACCGCCGTGACTATGGCCGTGATGGTCATCCTCATCATGGCAACAACCGCCACCGCCACCGCCACCGCCGCCGCAGCAACCGCCACCGGTTTCGACGAGATCCTCGGCGGTGGGGATGCGGCCGAGTTCGAGAGTTAAGCCGACGTATTTGCCGATTTCCTTGCGGAGTTCTTCCAATGCGCGTTGGGCGTCCATGAAATCGCAGGCGACGGGGTTATCGAGCAGCGCATCCCGCGCCGCTTCAAACGCCTGGATCTCCGCCGCGCCAAGTTCGATGCCGGCGTGTTGTTTTTGATGCAATTGTTCTCCCAATTCGTGAGCGCCCCGATACTGCATGCGGGCGGCATCATCATCGAGGAAAGTCTCGATGCGTGCTTGGTATTGCAGGAATACCGGGTGCCCAGTGATTTCGGCGCAGAGTTCTTGGGTCTTGATCAGGATGGCGGAATTGTCGGCAAGCAGTGTCATGCACATTCCTTAACCACGGATGATCCGACTGGCAACGGGCATTTGGAAGAAATTCCGGCAAAGCACCGAAAAAGATTCCGCATATCTTGTTAAAATGGCTGCCGTCAGGCGCGGATTTCGGCGGCGCGCAGATAGCATCCCGGGTCGGAGCCCCACAGATTGCCGTAGTTGGCAAACGCCGCGCGGGTTCGGAAGCCGCCACCGCAGAGGTTGAACCAGTTGCAGTCGGCACACGGGCCGGTCATGCGTGCCTGGCGCTCTTCCAACGTGAGCAGCCCAATCGAGCGGATCGATTCCAGAACCTCCGCCGAGGCGGCGTTGTTGCCGTCCCAAATTTCGGAAAACGGCATCTGTTTGACGTTGCCCAGCAACAGGTCCTGCCAGAACTGGTCGGGGTGGACGTCACCGCGCGTGTCGATATTGGCGATGCCGCGGCCGGAGCTGTTAGCCCCGCCGCCATTCCACGCCA
>JBAXOF010000146.1:0-9301 GCA_037133375.1 Verrucomicrobiota bacterium
TTTGCCAGGGCCTTGAGCCAAGGGACAAAATCCGCCGGGCCGTGGCCGGGAAGCTGGTTGATGCCGTCGGCCTTCTGCCAGGCATAGAAAAACAGCAGTTGCGAACCGGCGATGCCAATCACCTCCTCCACCGAGGCTTTGATATCTTGCAGGTGATACGGCGCAACCCCCACCCCGACGTGTTCAGGTGCGGGGTTGAGGTCCACAAACGCCTTGAACGAGTCGGACGACCCTAACAGGGCTCCGCCATGGTTTTCAATGGCCAAGCGCACTTTGGCCTGGGCGGCCAACTCGATCTGCGGCTTGAGCTTTTCGAAGAACTCGCGCATCTTCGCGGTGAGATCCTGCGGTTTGACATGGATGTATTGTGACTCCCGCACCACCAAGCCGCCACCGAACTTGCCGATGAAATCCGCATAGGCGGGAAACCCGACCGCTTCGGATGGCGTGCTGTAGGTAGTAAAGCTGCCCAGGGCGAGCTTGTGGGTGGCTAGCAGTTGCTTCAGCCCGGCGGGGCCGAGGCGCGTGGCCACATCGGATAGATGCTTGCAGCGGTCGAACGGGCACCAGATGTCAATGGCCTCAAACCCCAGCTTGGCTGCCCGCGCGCAGACCTCCTCCAAGGGAAGTTCGGCGAACATCACCGAGGACAAGGTCAGGCGCATGCGCCAAGCGGCATCCTGCGCGGCACGGGCGGCACCCGACAAACCGGGGAACGCGAGCGCCACAAGCGGGATGGCGGTGGCGCGGATGAATTGGCGGCGGCCCAGCGGCCGAATGGTTGTTGGATTCATGATCTCATTTTGTTATTGGAAAGGCGTTGCTGTGGCGGTGTTCACCATACCTTCCATTTATCCCGTGCAGGGCGGGTGAGCATTTTGGCCGCCTCGGCGTCGCCGATAATTTCCTCCTGCTCGGGGTTCCACTCGATGACGCGGCCGGTGCGCGCGGCGATGTCCGCCAGATGGGGGATAGCATCGCAGCGGATCGCCATTTCGACCGGGCAAATAGTTTCCTGGCGCGACTTGACGCAATCGATGAAGTTGCGGTTGTGTTCCGGTGAAATCATCAGTTGTTCGTCCTCAGGCTTGAAATCTATTTTCCAGAGTGCCTGATTGCTGGCACAAAATCCTTCAGCATCACTGATCCAGCCCTCGCTGCCATGGAAGATGATGCCATCCCCATCTTCCCATGCCCGCGGCAGAGTGGCAGCGCATGCCGCCTTGGCCGTCCGGCAATCCATGAAGCGCAGTTTCACCCCGTTGGCGTAATCACACGCCACATCCCAGCGCTCCAGCGTCCGGAAGATCCCTTCCTGCGGCACCGTGCCGGTGCCGGCATAGCGCACGGGACTGGTGTGGTCGGCTTTGTTCCCCCATTGTGCGAGTCCCAGTTCGTGAATGGCACACCCGGCGATGAACCCCAGCGAGGTCTCCGGGCAATGGTAACCACCCCATTCGGTGGCCCGATCCTCCGTGTAAGGCACCATTGCCGATGGCCCCATCCAGGCGTCGAAATCAAGATCCGCCGGCACCGGAATCTCCGTGGCCGAGCCGTAGGGCTTGACGTGATAACTGCCCACGTTGAACGACACGTCGCGGCTCCACAGGTCGATGCGCTGCAGTTGGCCGATATAGCCGTTCCTAACAAGCTGGACCATGCGCCGGTATCTGCCGTTGGGACCACCCGAGCGGTATTGGGTGCCAAACTGGAAAATCCGCTGCTTGTCCTTGATGACCTGCCGCAGGGTTTTTGTTAGGCTGTAATCGAGTGCCAACGGTTTCTGGCAATAGACATCCTTGCCAGCCTTGGCGGCTGCGATGGACATCGGAGTGTGCCAGTGGTCATGAGCGCCAATGATGACCGCATCCACGTCCGCACGGGCCAGCAGTTCCCGGAAATCGGCGTGCGCCGTAACGGTGCCCGCGCCGTATTGCGCGTTGAGCTTGGCGGCGGCATTGTCACGCCGGCTCTTGTAAGCATCCGCCACGGCGACAATCCGCACGTCGGCCATCTTGCGCAATGTTGGAATGTGATAGTTGCTGCCGATGTTGCCGCAACCGATCTGGCCGAGGTTGACCCGGTTGCTGGGTGCGTCGGCACCAAACAACGGGGTGGTCATGATGTTAGGCACGGCGAAAACCGTGCTGGCACCGACGGCCTGTTTGAGAAAACGGCGCCGCGATACGGAGGCTGCTGAGTCGTTGATTGCAGATGGCTTGTTCATGGTTTGGCAGGGGTGGTTTTTTCTACTGTTGGAAACGGGTTGGAGGCCAGCCATTCAGCGGCTAGCTTGGCCAGACGGGCTGCGTCAGCGGGCCCCGAGATCAAAGCAAGGCCGTAGCGCAAGGTCCAGCGCTCGCCGGCGGCCAGGTTCGCCGGAGTCGAGTCCAGCCCCAGCGCGGCGGATAGATAACAAAACGGCCGGCCCATCGTGAACCACAGTGCGGGCCGCGGATTGGCCGGGTGATCGATCATGAGCACGGTCACCGGGTGACCGTCGATCTCACAGCGGACGGCCGCCCATGCGCCGGGTGTGAGTTTCTCGTCGCCGCGCACCACCGTCTGCCCGACAGTGGCGGCCCACAGGAATTCGGATTTGTTAGCCCAGGCCGGCAAGAAGCGCATGCCGAGCCCGAAGTAATGGCTGCCTGACAAGCGGACACTGGCGCGCCCGACCGCCGGACTGAGGGAGGATTGCCAATCGAGCCAATGCACCACCTCCGCGCCGGTGCCGGTGGCGCGGACCCGCACGCTGCGGGCCTCATCTAACAAATTAGTGCCATCTGTGGCGAGCCAGCGCAAGCTTTGGCTAAAGCCATCGCCCGCGGGTGTGGCCACGGATTCCGCCACCTCCTGGCGTCCGGCATTCTTGATCCCCTTCTCGGACCAGAAATCCGTGTCATCTGCGCTGAGGGCAAACATCAGGCCATGATGATGGAAATGGTCCGGCGGGGAGTCTATCAGCAGCGGCATGGGCGGCTCTCCCGGCGCGTAGAGTTGGGCAATGTATGGCTTGTTAGGATTGGCGGCCATTTGCCAGAGTGCGACTAGCGGGCCGTCCGCCGCGCGCAGGGGTGCTTGCGGCAGGGCCTCGGCACACGCCTCCAGAGTGGCCAGAGTCACGGCTAGCGAACAAAGAATGGGATGTTTCATGATGGCGTGTGGATCTATCCGTCAAAGCAGTGCGCGGAGATTGGCAAGGCCCGTGACGACTGTGCGATCATGCCGCACTCGTCCGTCCATACGATATCACGCTTGCCTTTCTTGCAAAAGGTTTGTCTTACGGGTGCGTCCAGTGGTAAAATTTGCAACATGGCAGCGCGCACAGCGGTTTTTCACGCGACGGACACGAGGCATCGCGCCGACACCTGCGAGCCGCTGGCGGCAGCGGCAGACGCGGGCGAGCTGCGCTTGATGGCGCTGGCGCGCGGGGCCTATCCGGGCGATCCGTTGCCCGGCAGGGCGTTGCCCCAAGTGAGCAGCATTGGCTATTGGGACGCCGCACACGACCAGACCTGGGGCCTCGCCGAACACCGCAATGAGGGAATTGAAATCACTTATCTCGATAACGGCCATCTCGGCTTCGTTGTGGACGGGCGATCCCATCCCCTATCCCCAGGCCTCCTCACCATCACCCGTCCTTGGCAGCCGCACAGTGTGGGCACCCCGCTGGTTACCGCCAGCCGTCTCTACTGGTTAATTCTGGATGTTGGAGTGCGCCAAGCGCATCGCGCCTGGGTCTGGCCGCCGTGGTTGGTGTTGTCGAGGCAGGATCTCAAGGAGCTAACTTCCCTGTTGCGCGAGAACGAGCATCCGGTTTGGCCGGGCACCCCCGAGATCGGCAGGTGCTTCGCCGCGCTCGGCCACTTGGTGGAGTGCGCCCAATCCGGTCACCCCCCGTTATCCCGGCTGGCCTTGTTGATCAACGAGTTGTTAGTCTGCGTGTTGGAACTGCTGCGCACCCAGAACCCGCCACGCCGGACGGCGCTGACCCTCGGCGAGCGGAGCGTGGCGATGTTTCTGGAGCGCTTGAAAAAACACCTGGATGAACCGTGGACCCTGGAAAGCATGGCCGCACAGGCCGGCCTCAAGCGCACGCGCTTTGCCCATCATTGCCGGAAGCTGACCAACCTCGCACCAATGGCCTATCTCCAGCAAGTGCGGGTGGAAAAGGCCAAACGCCTGCTGCTCGGAAGTGACACAAACATCACCGCCATCGCAATGGATTGCGGCTTTGCCTCCAGCGCCTATTTTTCCAGCGTGTTCCGCAGCCTCACCGGCTGTGCACCACGGGACTGGCGATCCAACAGAAGCTGAACCCACGTGCCCGCGAGAAAGTCTGCCGGCGGCGGCGAATCCGTTAGATCGCGTGCCGGGCAAGCACCTGCACATTTTACGGTGGACGAAGACAAACGGATCTGTCACGGCTGTGGCGCGCCGATGCGGCGGGACTTTTCATGATGAATGGCAGTGAGGCAAGCCGGGTGTTAGAGGTGGTCCGCGAACTCGGGCCGCTGGCTGCGTATCGGCACCTCATCGCCGCAAATGACGCGTTGATTAAGAGCCTGGATTTGGACAATGGGCGGGCGCTGGTGCGGGCCCGCACCGCGATCTACACTACCTTGATCGGCCAATGGGCAGCGCAACAACAGCAACGCTGCGGCTATGACAAACCCTTCGCCGTGGTCGCCATCGGCGGCACCGGTCGCGGTGAGGTCACCCCGTGCTCGGACCTTGACTTCGCCTTTCTTTTCGACGACACTCTGGAAGGCAATCCATTCTTGTTAGAATTGCAACGGCAGACGCTGCATACGGACGCGTTTCTGGAGTTACATGGATTTTCCTTCAAACCATTGCCGTTTGGTTTGGATGATGTGCCGGAGTTGGCGGAGAAGCAGCTCAATTCGTTTCTCGACATGGCGCCGGTGTTTGATCCGTGCGACTTGGCGCGGATTTTTCGCGAGCGGATCCGCGCAACCTATGATCCGTTCGAACATTTCCTGCACGTCCGCGGGTTTTGGAAAAAACATTGGGAAGCGGCGGCGGCGGTGAGTGAAAACCTCAGCTGTTTCGATATCAAAAATGACAGCCTGCGCCTGTTTCTGGGCGGCGTCTGGACCTTGGCGGGCAAGGAGTTCCGGCACAGCCATGAGATCTATGCCGGGTTGCCGGATGCACGCGATGTGCAGGCCTACGAATTTCTGCTGCGGATCCGCTCATGGGTGCACCTGCAACGCGGGCCGGAGCCGGAAAATCTGACCGGCAATCACCCGCAGGATGTGTTGGATTTCGATGATTTCTGTGCGTTTGGTGAGATGTTAGGAGAGGCGGCGGATGACAGTGCACGGTTTGAGTTTGCCACGGCGGTGCGCGCGCGCTTGCTTTCGGCACGGCGGCGGGTGGCGGTGTTTGCGCGAGGGGTGATTGAGCGCGAGCTGCGCAACGGGCGGCAGGTGCCAGCGGAAGATGGCATTGTGCTCAAGACCGGCGGTTTGCAGCACGCCAAGGCGCAGGAATGTTTGACGCCGCAGGCAAAGAGCCAAGCCGCCTTGTCGATGTTGCTCATGGCACAGCGCTACGGAGTGCCGGTGGATTCGTCCGAATTGCAAACGACCTTTTGCAATATGGGTGACTGGTTGGTGCGGGTGCCCGAGTTGTCAGCCTTGTTTTATGAAACCCGCGGCAGTCTGGCCGACACGATTGAATACATCTCCCAGTTGGACGGGGCGGCGGAGCGCCTGTTCCCTGGACACGGCAAATTCGAGGCATCGTTAGACGAACGGGTGATGATCGAGCGCACCTCATTGCGCGGGGCCTGGGTGCGGGAAAAGTTGCGGGCACTGGATTTCTGCCTAGCCCAGGGCAACGCCAAACTCGCCGGTGCCAGGACTGGTTGGAATCCGCTGGATGCGGACCTACGCGAGATTCTGGCCAATGAGTCCGCGCTGCTCGATGCGGACCAAGTCGCCGCAGTGAAGCTGGCTTTGCTCACCAAGCGCCTGCCCTTGACGCCGGATGACAAGATTGCCCGCAAGTCACTATCGCTGCCGCTGCACGAGCGGAATGCTTCCGGGTTTTCCGGCATTCCGCTGGCGAAGTATTATGCGCCATTTGTGATCGAAGCGGGGTTCAGCCAAGAGACCGCGCGGGTGGCCGAGTTTCTGGTCACCCACCGCCGGACCTTCAAGCAACGCGCCGAGACCGGCGTCAATGACCGGCAACAGGTGACGGATTTGGTGAACCTGTGTGGCGATGAAGCGACGTTGCGCACGCTGTTTGTATTCACCTGCGTGGATCACCTTATGGGGATGCCTCCGGAGGTGATGGCCGCAGGTGCGCCACAACGGCAGGACTGGTGGCTGCAAGCCTCCGACCCCGCCCGCTGGTTTAACACCCGTGAATTGTATATCAAGGCGCTCACCACCTATCATCCCAAAATCATTCCCGATCCCGCGCTGGCCTTGTATTCCGCCGGTTACGTCGCCGAAGAACAGGAAATCCTGCGCGACTTCGGCGCGGATTTTTTCGGCGGCTTGTATGGTCGGCACGCCCGCCGCTTCGGCACCCACTTGCTGCGCCTGGCCGAGGATCCGGAGGTGGGCCCCAAGGCCGCGATTCTGCGGGACGGCGGGGCAATTCTGTTAGGTCTGGCCGCGTGCGACTTTCGGGGCTTGGCCGCATGCATCAGCGGTGCCTTGTGGGAGCAGCATGTCACCTTGCGACAAGCGCACCTATTTTGCGCGGCCAACCATCAACTGGCACTCGATTTCTTCCATCTCGCGCAGGGGGCACAAGCATTGCCAACCGAGCTTCCGCGGATCATCGAACAGGCCATCCGCGAGCACCTTCACATCAGCGATGCGGATGAGGCGCTGCTCCCAGCCTTGGACACCCAGCCGATTCTGGATGCCACCCCGGCGGGAAATTTCCGCCTGCGTTATGAAACCACGAGTGACACGGGGGGCTTGGTTTACGCGTTGTCCTTTAAGGTGTTTCGCCACCTCGGCGGCAGCATCCATTGCCTCACGGCCAACACCGCGCGCGGCCGCGCCTACATCACCGTGATCCACAGTTTGCCGCCGGGACGGTCCCTCGCGGAGGCCCGCAAGATCGTCGAGCGCTGTTTCTGAGCCGGCAGTCAAACGGTTTGGGGTTACCATCCGATGAGGCGGCTGACTGCGGTGCGCAGGGCGGCTTCCAAGACTGCGGCCTCGGCGTGGGTGAGAGGGATGGAGACTTTGCGCAGGGATTTGTCGGCCGCGTCCTGGCGTGAGATACTCAGCGCGTATGGCGCGCGCTCCGGGTCATCGCGGAAGGTGAGTTCGAAGGCGCTGTTGGCTTTCTCCGATTGGTGAAAGAGTTTGGCTTGCGGTTGGCGGCCTTGCAGGGTGGCAAGCACCTGGCCGATATCAGCGAGGCTCCATTTCATGGTGATTTTGTTATCCCAGTCGAACTGTTTTTCGCCGACTTGGGCGGCACCATCGACAAACATGGCGGCTTTGGCTGGGTTGAGGCCGAAGCGGACCACGCCGCCGCTACCGCGGGAGTTGGGCTTGTAGATTGTGTAATCGGCGGCGCGCTCGTTGAAACGCTCGGCAGCGGGCATGCTGGGGGCGGCGGGTATGTTAGAACGCTCGGCGGCGGGCATGCTAGGGGTGGCGGGCATGTTGGAACGCTCGGCGGCGGGCATGCTAGGGGTGGCGGGCATGTTGGAACACTCGGCAGCGGGCATGCTGGGGGTGGCATTGCTAGGGGTGGACGTGGCGGGTTCAATGTCTTTCATGGGATTAGTTGGTTAGGTTGTATTGGCCATTTAACCCGAATTTCGGAAGTCTGCAAGTTAAAAGTGTTCAAATGAACAAATTATTTTCGCAAGGTCTGGCAGGTCATGAGCGGGCGGCGTCCGCTTGCGGTGCGGGGTCTTGGCCTGCTAGCTGAGGGAACGGGCAAGGGCGGCGGCCGCCAGCGAGCGATCCCCCCAGACGCGGACGAGAATGCGCGTGGCGATGCCTTCGCCGCGTTCAGTGGCCAGCAGGACACGGGTGGAGTGTTTTTCCACGTCCCATTCAGCCGAGGCCCCGCCCGGAACCCACCCGTCATCTAACATGTTTTGCAAAAAATGCGCGCGCTCACGGCCCTCGTTGCTGACCACTTCAAATTCGGCGTCAGGCGCGGGGAGGGGCGGCATTTGGGCACATGACGGAGCCTGCCACAAGGTGCGGTTTCTGGCCCATGCCCGCAGACGCGGTTGAAGATACTGCACAGCGCGCAGGGCCAACCGTGCCAACGGCGAAGCGAAGCGATCATCCAAGTCACGCAGGGGCAACATGCGATTGATGATGGATTGATAGCCGGCCGCGCCCATGGGGCCATGATAGATCACGGACTCCGCCATGGCCCGGACCGGGCCGCCGCCATAAACAAACCCTTCCCAACACGCGCCGCCGTGTTGGGAAAACCGCTGTGGATGCTTTTTGAGCAGCAGGTGTTCCGCCCGGCCATAGCCGATTTGCTGGCGTAAAAACGCGCTCACCGACGGCCGCCGCCGATGCCACACAAAGGCACCCGCTGCAAACCCGAGCCGGAACCCCGCCTCCCGCAAACGCCAGCAAAAGTCCACATCATCGCCCGCAGTGTGAAACAGCGGATCAAACCCGCCGATGGCCTCAAACGCCCGCCGGGTGACTGCCAGATTGCAGCCCGGCAGATGCTCCGCCGCCTCATCATCTAACAACACATGACTGGGCGCACCCGGTGCCGCGCACACGACCGCCTCGCGCCAGGTGCGCGGGCGCGGTGGCAGGTTGGGCCCGCCCGCTGCGGCAAACCGGCCATCCGCCAACACCCGCCGCAGCCGTCCTAACCACTCGCAATCCGGCTCGCAATCGTCATCGGTGAACGCAAAAACCTCACCCGTCGCGGCCGCCGCGCCGGCATTGCGTGCCGCGCTCAAGCCGCCTGCGGCCAAGCGCAACAGCCGCACCCGCGGGAAATTCGCGGCCACCCAAGCCGCCGTGCCGTCGCTTGAGCCATCGTCCACCACCACCAGCTCATAGCATTGATCCAACGAATTTTCCAAGGCGCTGAGACATTTTCCGATCCGCTGTTGGCCATTGCGCGTGCAAACAATCACCGAAAACAGGGGCGGCTGGAGCGAACTTGCATCACGGGTGCCTTCCGGCCGTTGTCTAACAACCTCCAACGCCGGCTTGGCCATGCCTTCGCGATCCACCAAGCCGAAGTCCCAATCCAACACCTCCGCACCGGCATTCCACCAGCGGTCGCTCCACGCATAGAC
>JBAXOF010000147.1:0-9207 GCA_037133375.1 Verrucomicrobiota bacterium
ATTGCTGACAATGAACAAGGTGCCATTAGCCGCCGTGAACGAGTAGTTGGGCGCGGCCAGCGTGTTGACCGTGCAGGTGATCGGGTAGACTCCGATCGGTGAGGCGAGGGTCGCCGTGGTGGACAAGATCGGCACCCCGGTCACCGTCGCCGCCGCCGCGTCCTCGTTATTTTGGAAACCGCTGAGCGTGTAGGTCAACGACGGGAGCGCCGTGCCGACGAGACTGCCAAGGTTGTTAGCCGTGGCCGTCAGCGCGGCCCGCGTGATGTTGCCTGTTAGGCCGCCGGGTTGGGTCAGGGTGTAGTTGCCCGCCTGCGTGCCGTTGAGCGTGCAGGCGGCATTCACCCCGATGTTGCTGCCCGCCCCCGTGCTGGCAAATGCCCCGCTGGCGACCACTCCGACCGCACCTGCGTCGCCAGTCTCCACGCCGGTCAGAGTGCCGGTGAGGGTGGCTGCGGTGGTGCCGTCGTAGGTCTTGGGGGTGACCGCGGCCGACGTGAGTGTTAGAGTCTTGGGATTCACCGTTAGAGAAAACGCCGTCGGGGCCACCACCGTGGCGTAGCTTGCGGTATTGCTAGGGGTAAAGGTGCCGGAGGCCACATAGGAGCCCGCCGCCGTGGGCTTGGTGGCCGGGGCGGTGAAGGCAAAGGTGCCGGCCACGGTGCCGCCACCGGGTGCCAACGCGCTGCCGCCGCTGAAGGTGGACGCGCCCAGCGCTTGCCCGTAGGTAATGTTAGATGCGGTGGGCCAAGTGATTATCGGGACGGTTCGCGAGCTCAGCGTCAACGTGGTGCTGGTGTCCGCAGCACTCAACAAGGTGGTGGCGTTGCCGTCGTAGCCGTAGGTGATGGTGTAAGGCGTGTCTTTGGGCCACAGCGCCGAGGCGGCGTAGGTGAGGCTGAAGGCCCCCAGCCCACCGCTGATCGTGGCGTTCTGGGTCACGCCATTGAGCGTGACATGGACGACATCCCCGTTGGTCGGATAGACCGAGCCGCTGCCACTGAGCGTGCCGCTCAAACTCACGCTGGTGCTGCCGGCACTGAGCGTCTGGCTCGGGCGTAAATTGCTGAAGCTGGCCGCCACTTTGGTTGGTGCCGCATAGGTGATGCTGATGCTGCCCGACCACGTGCCGCCAATCGCGGGGCCGCCGTAGCCATTGCCAAGAAACAACCCGGCAGTGCTCAGATCAAGATCCTTGGGAAAATTCGGATCTCCAGCGTTTTTGGTGTCATTGACGGTGCTGGGGGCAAAGCCGTCACCATTAATCCAAGTCAAGCTGTTAGTCGCCGGAAAAGCTGGCCCATTGCCGATGGCCAGCACAAAATCGCCGCCAGGGGTGGCCGGCGTCGGGTCCACCAGCAACGTCAACTCGCTGGCGTAATTTTGATTGTTAGAACTGTCGAGCGTGGCGTTGATCACCACCTTTTTCAAAAACGAGCCTGTGGGCAAAGCGCCCAAAGACCATGCGATGAACTTGCCACCCTCGATAAACGTGCCACTGCCGCTGGCACCGAGGTTGCGGACCACGGTGGTGTCCGCGCGGGCGATATGTCCTGCACCGATCAGCGCCAGTACGGCCAATGCCAGTGCCATGGGCTTGACGGCCACTTGTGGATGTTCACTGCGATCAGGGGTTTTCATTGACTTTATGTTAGAATGCTGGCTTACGCCCCGCCGGAGTCTAGCACGGATTGTCCGAAGTGCCACCGCTTATACAAAACACGCTTATACAACACCGGCATCCGCTACGGGTTGGTGATTTTCAGGTGCATGTAGAGTTGCGGGTGGATGGCGATGGGCACGCTGAAGGTGTGCTGCGGCGGCGTGCCGGAATCGGCCACGTTCGTCCAACTCCCGTCCAGCAAGGTTTCACTCCACTCGGCACCATAGATGATGCCGCTGACCCCGGCGGGTTCGGTGAAGCTGTAAACGAAGTTGCCCGCGACCTGTTGCGGCTGCGGCATCAAGCCGACATCGCTTTGTTGCGGGTTGAGGCCGAAGGCGAACTCGACCAGATTGGGCAGGCCGTCATTGTCGAAATCGTTGAGGTCCGCCCCGTCCCCATAGTTGTTTATGCTGGCAAAACTGCTCAGGCGCCAGGCTTGCAGCGCAGTGGGTGGGTTGCCAGTGCCCGTGAGGGTGATGTTAAAGGGACTCTTCGTGGTGTCGTTGCTAACTATATGGAGCACCGCCGTTTTGGATCCGCCGCTGGTGGGCGCAAAGCGCACCGAGAAGGTGGTGGTGCCAGTCGGACCGCTCACCTGGGCCGCCGCCTTGGAGGTGATCGCAAAGCTGCCCGCATCGGTGCCGTCCCGGCTGATGGATGTGACGCTAAGACTGGCGCTGCCGGTGTTCTTGATGGTGAAGGTGATGATTGTGTTAGAACCCACACTCACCGCGCCGAAGTCCCTGGCGCCGCCGACGGCAATGCCGGTGCCCGCCGGTTGTTCCATGGCGATTTTCGGACTCGTGAGAGGCGCGGGCTGGACCGTGTCGATGTAGCTCTTAAACGTGGTCCAACTGTAGAGTTCCGCAGGATCATAGCCGACTTGCGAGTAAAGCACTTGGTATTGGGCATGGCTGGGTGAGCCCGCGACGCAGTTGATGATCGCAAAACATGGGACGCCACCGTTGCCAAACTGACTGTAGGCATTAGGCCCGTTCATCGCCGAAAATCCAATCCCCGCAGCAGCCACAAAGCTTTCCGTCTGCCCGGGATTGGAGCCGTCCGTCTCCACCGCCACCACTTGCACCGGCACCTTGTATGGGTTGCCACCGCGCGTCGCGTAATACTGCTGGATACAGCTTTCGAGTTGCGGCGACGAGGCTTTGCAGGGACCGCACCAGTATGCAAAGAAATCCAGCACCAGGATTTTGCCGGCAAAGTCCGCCAGATGCAGGGGCTGGTTGTTAGCCCGGTTGGTAAGGGTGAAATCCTGCGCAATCCGCACCCCCGACGCACTGCCAACCATGCCAAGCATGAAGGCAAGGACGGTCCACATCCGGAGTTTGCATATTTCAGTTAGAAAGGATGCCATCGTGGGGATTGGTTGTTTCAGGGTGTACTGACGCGGGCGCGCAGGAAACCGGCACTGGGGAGGCCGTTGAAGGCGGAGAAGGTGTGGTATTCCCAGGCGGTGCCTGTCAGACCGGGTTGGCCGCTGCCGGCGGGCGGGTTGTCCGACTTGCCGACATGGGACACCGCGCCGGCCCATGATCCTGTTAGGTCGGTGGTGGCTTCGACGGTGTAGGTCACGCCATCGATGGTGGCGGTCTGGGAGCCATTGCCATCGGCGGTGAAGTTGACGCTGGCCGAGCGGCGCACGGCACAGGTGAAGGTCAGTTCATTGCTGCCATCGGCGTTGTTATCCTTAAGTTCGGTGGCAAACAGACCCCGGCTGGAGGGCGAGTTGGGCCCGCCGTTCAAGGCATACTTGGCGAGGTTGGTGATGCCATCCTGACCGGTAATCTGGGCCGGGCCATTGTTGCCCGAGGTCAGGCCCGCGGCGGCCGCCCACGCGTCATAGGGTGCGATGCTAGTCACAGCCCTGAGCGTGACAAAATGCCCGGCCGCGTAGTCACCGCTATAGTTGGCGCCGCCGTTGGCCGCGGCGTAATTGATTTGCCAGCGATTGAGGCCCGCGCTGAATTGCGCCCCTTCGGCCAAGACCGTCGAGTGATAGATGAAGAGGCCGTTGTTCCAGGCGCCGGTGTAGTTGACCAACGCCAACGTGGCGCCCACCGGAAAGGCCGTCTTGGCCACCGCGATGTCATCGATTGTTAGATTAACGGTGCCTGTCAACGCCAGATCGCCGACGACCTTTTGAAGGCTCGCAGCGACGCTTCGGGCGGCGCTGGAATCGACCTCGCAGGCAAAGGTGGAGCCGTCGAGGAGGGCCAGACTGCCGCAGGCGAGGGATTCGATGCCCGAACCCGGCGCGAGGGTGCCATGGACATTGACGCTGCCGGAGATCGAGCCGGTGCCGCTCAAGACTGCGCCGGAGGCGACCGTGACGGTGCCGGTGCCGGTGCCGGTGCCGCTGGGGTTGTTGACGAGGAGTTTACCTGCTGAAACCGTGGTGTTGCCGGTGTAGGTGTTGGCCCCGGCGAACTCCTGGATGCCGGCACCCGTTTTGATCACTGCCATCTTGGTGCCACCGCTGAGGATGCCGGAGTAGGTCTTGGTGACCCCGGCGAGCGTCGGATTAAGTGTTAGGGTTGTCACGCAGGAGGCGACCGCGAGGTTGCCGCCATTGACCAATCCGCCCAAGGTCACGGCGCTGTTGCCGCCCCAACTGAGCGCCGCAGGCCCCGAGGTCGTGTCGAAGGCGCTGTTCTGCAGCGCCAGCGGGTGGACCAGCTCGATGGTGCCGTAATTGGCATTGGAGCCGGTGCTATCGAACTTGGTGTCGCCGGTGAAGGTGTTGGCGGCGGCGAGAAACAGGCAGCGGTAGCCGTTGGTCCCGGGGTTGCCATGGAACAACCCGCCGGGTCCGCTGATCACCCCGTTGATATAAAAATCACCGCACGAGCTGTTGATGGTCTGCGCGCCGGTGTCCAGATAGATCCCGCGGTTGGCGCTGGTGCCGTAGCCATCAAGCCCGGACACGAAATAGAGCGTGGCACCGTTCTTGAGCGTGATGTTGTCGGCTTGAAACGTGGCGGGGGCGGCACCGAGCTTGGCATCGGGAAGGCTGCCGTTCGAATCATCCACCGCCAAAATGCCACCCTCGATGACGATTTTGCCGGCGTAGGTGTTCGCCCGTTGCAGTTTCAAGGTGCCCGCGCCAACTTTGTCCAGGCTGACCAGCGGATTGCCACTGCTGGAAATCACCCCGGAAAAATTGGTGCTGACGTTGTTGCCGCCGATGCTGAGCGTGGCCGCCCCGAGCCACACGTTGCCGCCACTCGCGCCGCCGCCGGCCAGCGAACCGATTTGCGTGTCATAGCCGCCAAGGTCGAGCGCGGCTCCCGCGACATTCGCCAGGGTGACGGTGGGGTTCTTGCCGAACGGACCGCTCATGTTAGGGATGCCGGCGATACCGGCCTTGAGCACCCCGCCGCCCACGGTGGTGGCACCGGTGTAGGTGTTGGCGCCGGACAAGGTCACCGTGCCGCTGTCAAATTTCATCACGGCCAGCGTGCCGGATGTGCCATCACCGATCACCCCACCAACGCTTATGCCGCCCGCCCCCCCGAGCGCCAGGGTCTTCATGCCCGTCCCGGTGGAACCGGTGACATTGCCGGCCAGAGTCAACCCCGCCGTGGGACTCTTGTTAGTGAGGGTGAAGGTCTGTGCCGATCCATCGGTGCCGAGAACCAGCGCCGCGTTGAATCTCTGGTTGTTAGTCACCGTGGCGTTGAGCGTGATTCCGCCGCCGTTATTGAGGGCGAGGGTCTGGTTGTTCACCGCACCGGAACCGAGGGTGTAGGCCCCGGCTGCGGCGCTGTCAAAGACGACCCCCCCAACAGTGACACCGGTGCCGAGACTGAGGGTGCGGGTCACCCCGCCGGCATTGTTGAAGAGGGCGGCGTCCGAGATGCCCGGCACCGGCGGGGCACTCCAGTTGCCCGCCGTGACCCAATTGGCGTCGGCACCGCCGTTCCAGACAAGGGTTCGGCCGCCGGTGAGCGGGCCGGGCTGGACCGCGTCAATGTAGCTCTTGAACGTGGTCCAAGTGTACAGCTCCGCGGGATCGTAGCCGACTTGCGTGTAGAGCACCTCGTTTTGGGCGTGGGTGGACGAGCCGGCGACACAATTGATGATCGCAAAGGTCGGAACACCACCGTTGCCAAACTGGCTGTATGCTCCCGGCCCGTCATTCGCCGAAAAATCGATGCCCGCATTCGCCACGAAGGATGCCGTTGACCCGGGATTGGACCCGTCGGTTTCCACCGCCACCACTTGCACCGGCAGTCCGAACGGGTTGCCACCGTGCGCCGCATAATATTGCTGGACATAGGTTTCGAGTTTCGGCGACGACTGTTTGCAGGGACCGCACCAGTAGGCAAAAAAATCCAGCACCAGGATTTTGCCGGCAAAGTCCGCCAGATGGAGTGGCTGGTTGTTCGCCCGGTTGGTGAGGGTGAAGTCATTGGCAATGCGCACGCCGCTCGCCGTGCCCATGCCAACCACGGCAATGAGCGCGACCCACCAGCGGGAAGTGCATGCTTTTGATAGAACCGATGACGGCATGGTTTGTTGGGTGGGTGGGGGGCGGATGCTTCGTGCCGGGGGATCTGCTGCGCGGAGACTCACGGGACCAACACTGCGCGGAAGTATTGGTTGGGTTTGCGATAGGACATCGGGATGGCAACCGGCGTGGCGGCCCCAGTGGTGGTCACCTGCGTCACTTCGCTCCACTCGACGAGATTGATGGAGGATTCGATGCTGTAGGTGCGGTTGGTCTCGCCTTGCAGGGTGAAGCAAAACGTGGAGGGGGCCAGAACTGACACGGCCGTTAGCTTGGGCGGACCGGTGCCGTTCAAGTACGCGCTGTAGTCACCTGCCCGGACATTCACCAATTCATTGCTGTCGAGCACGCCTTGAAAGAAAGCCAGATCGTCGATTTGGCCTTTGAACTTCACATTGCCCGTCGCGTCGTCGTAGTGCGACGGGAGCAGACCGAGGGTGACGAGAGCCGCCCCCCCTGTCAAACTGGTAGCGTCTCCATTATCGGCCACGGGGACACTCCCATCCACCCTCATGAAGTGGTGGGGGTAACCCGGGGCAGGCGGATTGTGCAGGTAGGTCAGTGAGGCGGTGTGCCATAGCCCGTTGGCCAACCCCGGGGAGACACTCGTGATCCCGTAATTATTCCATACATCCATTCGCAGTGCGCCATCCCTCCCCATCCACAGGTACAATTTGCCAGTACTCAAGAGATCGGCCGCGTTCGTGCTCGTTTTGAACCGGAACGTGATCGTCCAGTCCCGGTCGTAGGAGAGCGGATTGGCAGCGACCGTGCTGGATAGGTTGAAGTTAACGGTCGAACTGCCGTCCAGCACCAACGCGCCGCCGCTGGCTGTGGGCGCACCCGATCCGACGCTGCCATTGAGGGTGGTCCCGGCGTAGGCCCCACGTTTTGAGGCTCCGGCCACGTCCGCGGTGGCTGACGTGTCAAATTGATAGAGAGCAATCAGATCAGCCGCCCGTGCTCCGGAGGTCAGCGCCGCCAACCATATGATTGTTAGAAAAGCACGGCTGCGGGTGGCACGCATGGGAATGCCTGTGCGGGGTTTGCGGATTTTTGATAGACCCGGCGGCGGCATGGATTTTTTGGGGGGGATGTCGTTTCAGAACCGCCACGTGCAGGCCGCCTGCGCGCAGAGCCAGTCACGGTCCCGATAGAGAGTGGTGAAGCGCAGGGTTTTTGCCGTGGGCGGCGCGTAGTGCGTCAGATAGGGGCCCACCGCGAGCCGCCATGTGACTTTCGGCGTGGCATAGCGCAGGGTCAATTGCAGTTGGAGGGTGTCGGTCGGCGGGGCGTTGCCCGACACGATGGAGGGATCGACGATCTGGCCGTTGTCACCGTAGACGCGTGCCTGGATGCCGGCAAACCAGCGCGCCTCCCAATCGTGTTCCAACGCCACGGCGGCGGCACCCGAATGGAAGTTGGCTTCGTGCGATCCCTCAAGGCTGAAACGCGTCATCCAAGTGTCAGTGAGCGCCCACAGGGATTCGGCCTTATATGTTAGGCGCCACGCCCGGGCCGTTGTCTCAAAGGCCGCCGCATCCTGCTTGAAGCGCAGCGTGGGAGACCACACATGCTCGGAACCCAACCCAAAGCGCCAGGTCTCGTAACGCCCCAGTCCCCGTTGCAAGGGCACGCCGATAAGCTTGTCGTAGGCCGGTGCCACCACATCGGATTGCCAGCCCACGCTCCAATTGAGCATGCCGGATTGCGGCAGGTATTCGTAGGTGCCGCCAACGCTGGCATTGAGTCCGGCGGGGGCCGCCTCCTTGTATCCCGGCACTCCCAAGAAAATCTGCCGGTAGTATTCGTTCAACCACATCGACCGGTAGTCGGTGTAGCCGACGTAGCCACCGCCCGAAAAATTCCACCGCCACGGCTGGTCGAGCGCCTCGCGCCATGTCACCTGTGCCGAGCTGCGGGTCTCCTCGAGCTTTTCAAAGGTCCCGGTCAAATCCCACGGACTCGGCACATAGTCCATTTGCAGGGCGGCAAGCCCAGCCATCACGCTCACCTCGCGCCGCTTGTCGCGCCACCGCGCGTTCATCTCGGAATCGACAAGGCTGACGTCGGAGGCCACCTGCGTTTCGCTAGACAAGCCAACCAGCAAATTCTGGCCGGTCGCCCGCTGGGTTGTTAGAAAAGCGCCGGCAGCCAGCCAGCCGCAAGCCACCATGGCGGGGAGGCGCACAAGCAGCAGGTGGGGGTGGGGGTGCATGGTGGGGATCCTTTCAGCGGCAAGCGGTGCAGCCGCCGCCGGGCGAACTGCCGTTCACGGCGGTGCCCGGTTCACATTGGGGCAGCAGGCGTGCACTGAACGCAAACGCCTGGGTGTCGTCAAAGACCATGTTAGGTTTTGCCAGTTGCTGCTGTTGATACGCCGGCACCGCCGTGCAACCCACCAAGGGCAACAACGCCAATACCGCCAACCGGCCGACGATGGCGCCACTGCCGCCGGGCGTAGTCAGGGAGATCCATTTCGCGGCATCCTTGAAAAACATGGGCATAAATTGGGTTTGGACGGGGCAATGAAGCGGGGAAGCCAGTCACTGTCAAGCGCTGCCAAGAAAGAAACGTCCATGCACTGGGAAATAGAGTATCCATGCATTCGCCCCCCGTGCGTCGCCTCAGCGCTGCGCCTTGAAATATTTCACGATGGCGGCGACCAGGCCGGGGATGTCATGCTTGGCGGCTTCAAAGGCCGGCGGCAGACCGTGCTTGCCAAGGGCCTCGCTGGTGACCGGGCCGATGCTGCCGGCGACACAGCCCTGCGGCCATGTTAGGCCGAGGTCGAAGAAGTGATCCACCGTGGAACCTGAGGTGAAGGTGATGAGGTCGGCGCCGTTTTCCGCGAGGCTGGCGCGGGCGCCGGTGATGTCCTCGGTTTCCGGCACGGTGCGATAGGCGATGCACTCGTCGACGATGGCACCCAGCGCGGCGAGACCGTCACCGATGATATCGCGGGTTTCGGCGGCCTTGACCCACATCATCGTTAGATTCTCGACGCTGAGTT
>JBAXOF010000148.1:0-9108 GCA_037133375.1 Verrucomicrobiota bacterium
AGACAGCGCGTCCCGCCTGTCAGGGAAGACAGCGCGTCCCGCCTGTCCGCCGATGCAACGACAGGCGGGACGCCCGTCGGCCCTGACAGGCGGGACGCCTGTCCTCCTGCTAAACTGACAGTATTGGGCGGGACGCCCTCACTCCTTGAAAGAGAGCCAAGCAAAGAAGCGGTGGATGCCGTTCAGTCAGTTTTCCGGTCGAAGTAGGCTTCGATTTCCTCGAGGGTTTTGCCCTTGGTTTCGGGCAGGAAGAATGCGGCTGTTAGGAAGTAAACCACCGTGCAAGCGGCCCAGAACAGGAACATCGCGAAATAACCGTGGTTGCCCACCACCGGCAGGAACACTGCCGCAATCGCCGTGGACACGCCCTGGTTCACTAACAAGGCAATCCCCATCCCCGCGGAACGAATCCGCATCGGCATCAACTCGGACAACGCCAGCCAGACGCAAACGCCGGGCCCGACCGAGAACGACGCGATGAAGAAAGCGATGCAGATGGCGGCAAGGATGCCGTTTTGTTTACCGGGAATGGGCCCGATCTTGGCCCGTTTAATCTCGAGCGGCTTGCCCGCGTTATCCTTGTCCTTGGCATCAGGAGCGATGGTCAGGATCTGGCCGTGTTTGATCTTGAGCGCATCCGCCAGCGTAGCGCGGTCTTCCTTGCTGAGTGTTGCCGACACCTGCTGCGCCTGATCGATCACCGCTTTTTCCTCCGCAGTGAGTGCCTCAAGCCCCTTGGCCCTGAGTTGCCGGGCTTGCTCTAACAACGACTTTGCAGTGGCGGTGAGTTTGCCGGTGAGGTGGTCGGCCGCGGCCAGCACTTTGCTAGATTCCGGCGTCGGCATGAAGGCGGTGGAGACCTGCTGCTTGTTGCCATAGTTGGAAAGCACGCTGATTTGCACCGCTTCACCGGCAGGCTGCCCGGCGAACTTGACCTTGGTAATATCCAACTCGAGTTGGTTATCCTTGATCATGGCGACCACCTCCCGGTCCACATCCTGGCGCTTGGATTCCACGCTGTAAAACACCGCCGCCAACGCCACCAGCGAAACGATGATGCCGGAAGTTCCGAGCTTGAGCAGGAAGGTGCGCCCCTTGCGCTCCACTAACAACACCGCCACGATCGTCATCACGCAATTGAGGATCTTGATTGCGGTGCCACTGTTAGATGCGGCCAGTGCATCCAATCCCGCCTGCTGTAGGATCGTGGTCATGAACTGCAGGATCGAATTGACCCCGGTCGCTTGCGTGCAACCCAGAATGATGCAGGCTAACACAAACGGAATCACATACTTGCGCGCGGTGAAAATCTCACCCATCGCGGCGATGAGACCGCTCTGCGGTTTGGCCCGCTCCTGCGCCAGCGAGTCGGCCATTTCCCGCATTTCCAGCTCCGCCTCATCCGGGCTGCGGGTCTTAAGGAGCGCGGCCCTGGCGGCAGCGGACTTGCCGCGCCGAAACAGCCAGCGCGGGGATTCGCTTACCAAGCAACTGCCCGCCAAGAAGATCAAGCCTGGATAGACCACCGTTAGAAACATGCTGCGCCAGGCATGGTCGGCCACCTGCAGGATCGCCTCGCGGTTACTGCCGGCCGCCTCGGTGGCCGCCTCCGCATTGCCGATGAAATAGCGTCCCACAAAGGCCGCCAGCACGATGCCTAAAGTGAGCATGAACTGGAAGATCGCGGTGCCTGAGCCGCGGTTGCGCGCCACCAGCGATTCGGCCAGGAACAAGGGCACCACCACCGCGATCACGCCGCCACTCATCCCTTGTAACAAGCGCCCGCACATCAGCGGCACATAGCTTTGACTCGAAAATATAATCCCCACGCTGGCCACAAACATCAGCGCGCTCACGATCATCATCTTCTTGCGACCCAGCCAATCCGCCAGAAATCCCGCCACCACCGAGCCCAGCAATGACCCCGCCAGCACCGCCGCCACAATGTAGGAGGTTTGCTGCTCGGTCAGCCGGATCGCTTTATTCAAATACGGCAGGGCCGGATCGATCACTCCGATATCGATGCCATACAGCAGCCCACCCATGCCTGCGATGAACAATAAAAACCACACCGCCGGGGATTTCCCGGACGGACGACTCAGAGGGCTCAGATATTGACTCATGTGTTTGCTGAAACTTCGCGCATGCTAGATGCCACGCGCCCTGCGACAATGCCCAATTTTGACAAACTTTCGCGACCCCGGCCACAGCCTGCAAATCGCCTTGCATTCCCATCTGTGCCCACTTAGGGTGCCGCCCCCCATGGCGGTTCGGGCACCTCAAATCCTTCGCATTCCGGCAGTTTTGCTGGCGCTGGCCGCGTTGTATTTTGCCGGGTGGGTCGGTCCGTGCAAGGCGCAAGCGCCGCCACTGGTCCAAGCCGCGCAGTTCGACCCGTCCGACGTCTATTTTCAAGCCTATCTGGAAATCCGCGCTGCCGAACAACTCGAAAAAGACCTCAACTGCATGGAGGCTCTGGCCAAGCTCGAGCGAGCGCAAAAACTCCTCGGCTCCATCACCACCTACTACCCGAAATGGAAGCCGGAAATGGTCGCCGGCCGCGTCGCCAAAACCCGCGAAAGCGTCGAGCAAGTCCGCCCGCAAGCCGTGGCCCAACGCAACAAGGAGCAAACCGTCGTCGCTGAACTCGAGGGCGGCACAAGAAATCCCGCCCGGCCCGTGCCACCGCCACCCACCGCCGATCCTCCCAGTGTGCTCAAGACGGACCCCTTGGCCGCCCGCCGTCTCAAAGACAACGAGGCCGAAGTCGAGCGCCTTCGCAAACTTCTCCAAGACTCGATGCAAGCGCCGGCCGAGGCCGCCCGCAACGCCGCCCGCAACGCCGCCAACAACGCCGCCCGTGCCAACGAGCTAGAGCATCAGCGCGACGCCGCCAACAATGCCACCCGTGCCAACGAGTTAGAGCATCAGCGCGACACCGCCAACAATGCCGCCCATGCCAACGACCTCGAGCGCCAGCGCGATGCACTGCGGGACCAACTCCGCGCCGCCGAGACCAGCGCTGAGAACCTCCGCGCGCGACTGGCCAAAGCCCCGGTGGAGAGTGAAGTCAACCACCTCAACCAGCGCATCCAATCCCTCGAACAGGAACGCGAGGCGATGGCCATGGCCCTCACCCAAAGCCGCAGTGAACACACCCGATCCCTCTCCAAAGTCGCCATCCTCGAATCCGATCTCAAAGTTGTGACGCAACGCGCCGCCGACCTCCAACGCAACCTCGAACTCCAGCGCAATATCTCCAACAACACCGTTGCGGGCATGCGCACCCAACTGCGCGCCCTCCAAGACGCCCTCACCCAGAAAAACAAGGACATCGCCGCTGCCAACGAACAAATCTCCGGCCTCAAACAACAACTCCAACAAAGCCACGACGCGTTTGCCCAACTCCGCGATGAACGCGACGCCCTCGCTGCGGAGCGCGACCAAATGAAGGCGGTGCTCAAGCTCAACGAGGCCGGGCGCATGCAGGATCTCATCGAACAAAACATGAGCCTCGCCAAAAAACTGCGCGAAGCCAACGGCAAGGTCGACACCCTCAACCGCGATAACAACGCGACCAAAGACGACTTCACCGATGCCCTGCGCGACCTCGCGGTCGCCAAATCCCAAATCAATCGCCTTAATCAGGAGCGCCGCGCCCAGGACAAACGGCTTGCCGACCTCGAGAACCGTCTCAAACTCGAACAAACCGCCTTAGCCGACAGCCGTGCCTCTAGCGATCCGGTGGAAATAGAAACCCTCCGCAATATCATCAAACGCCAACTCCTCACTCAGGAACGCCGCCGCCAAGCCAGCAGCATTCTTATCGCAGCGGCAAAAAACCTCGGTGCCGCCGACCCCAATGTCGCCAGCGCCATCAACTTGCTCGAAGGCGAGGAAATCCCCCTCTCCCCAGACGAGCAGCGCCTCATCGCCGACCGCGCCGACGTGGAACTCATCTCCCCCTTTGCCCAAAGCCCGGAGGTCGTCGAGCAACGCAACATTCATCTCAACAAAAACATCGAAAGCTACGACCGCGCCGCCACCAAAGCCTTTGTCGCCGCCCGCCTGCTCCCCGCCCGTGAACTCTATCAACTCATCCTCGAGGACCACCCCGGGCACGTCTCATCCCTGTGCAAGCTGGGAGTCGTCAACCTCCGCCTCAATGACCCGACGACCGCCGCGGAAACTTTCCGCCGCGCCGTTGAGCTCGATGAAAACAACCCATACGCCCATCGCATGCTTGGCTTTGCCCTCATGACCCTCGGCGACCTCAGCGCTGCCGAACAAGCGGTGCGCCGCAGCGTCACCCTCGCGCCGGATGACGCCAAGAGCCAGAACCTCCTCGCCACCCTCGCCTACCGCCTCGGCCGTGCGGAAGAATCCGAGTCGCTCTACAAGGCCGCCATTGCCGCCGACCCCATTCCCAACGAGCCTTATTTCAACCTCGCCCTGCTGTGCGCCCGCAAGAAACGCTTCGAGGACGCCCGCACCTACTATCAAAAAGCCCTCGAGCGCGGGGCGCTGCCCGACCCGAAACTTGAACAAAACATCGCCTCCCACTAGTTCGAGTTATCAGTTATCAGTTACTAGACATTAGACATCTCACATGCGTGGTTATATTGCATTGCTGGCCCTGCTGCTGAGCGTTTCCTGCGCCAAGGACAAGGCTGCGGAAGCGGCTCCGGCCACCGGTCGGCAGACCATGTCCGAAAAATTCAACGGTCCCGCAATCAAGAAAAGCTCCGACGGCAAATGGTCCAAGGACGTGGAAAATGTCGTTGCCAATGATGCCAAGCGCCAATCCCCGTATTTCACCCAGCAATCCGGCATCGCCAAGCCCTACAAAACCGGCGAATACACCAAAACCACCTGGGGTGGGGGCAAGAAAGACGTCAGCAAACCCGCCTACAGCGGCTCCACCGATGGCAGCCGGTTTCTAACATCCTCCCGCTACCAGGGTGTGGGTGCCCGCGAATCCGGCACCGCCGCCAAACTCCGCGACCCCTACAAGACGGGTGACTACAAAACCTCCAGTGCCCATGAAACGGTCGTCAAACATCTCGACAAACCCTCCGACGCCCAAACTGATATCCGCCGCCGGGTTTTTCCCCAGCCCGAAGTGAGCGACTGGAAACAACAGCGTGCCTTGGATGTGAAAGCCACCAAAAGCATCCTTGGGCGCGAATGAGCACCATCGGGCATTCTCTGCTTGCCCTGCTGCCGCCTGTTGCGTCATTACTCTTCTTGCCACGCCATGACTCTAACCGCCCAAGACCTTGCCCGCCTGATCGACCTCAGCTCCGTCCGCGCCGAGTGCGATGAAGCCGAAATTCGCGAACTTGCCGCCACCGCCCGCGAGCTGGGCGTCGTCTGCGCCTTTGCGCTGCCCTGCTACACCCGCTTGCTCAAGTCGTTGCTCGCCGATGCCCCGCACATTGGCATCGGCGGCGTCGTGGGCTTCCCATCCGGGGCACACACCACTTTGATCAAGGTCGCCGAGGCCCGCCAATTGTTGGCCGAGGGTGTCACCGAACTCGACATGGTCATCAACGTCGGGTGGTTGCGCAGTGGCCGCCACGAGGCGGTGCGCGAGGACATCCGCGCGGTGGTGGACGCGGCCGGCGGCGTGCCGGTCAAGGTGATCCTTGAGTGTCATTGGCTCACGCCCGAGCAAATCCGCAGCGCCAGCGAACTCTGCGTCGAGGCCGGTGCCGCCTGGGTCAAAACCGGCACCGGCTGGGCACCCACCGGTGCCACCTTTGAAAACGTCGCCATCATCCACGATGCGGTGGGCGGCCGGGCCAAGGTCAAGGCGTCCGGCGGGGTGCGCGATTTGGCCACGGTTGTGGCGATGTATCGCCTCGGGGTGCGCCGCTTCGGCATCGGCACCGCCAACGGCATTCGCATCCTGGCGGATTGCGCCGCCATCCCCGGCGGCGTGGATGTGTCCTGAAGTCCTTGCTATCCAGCGCGAGGAACGGGCTCTTCAGCGCCATCTTCGCCCACCCCACAACATCTAACATCTAACCTATAGCTCTTCCCCCATGGCCAGCAGCATCATTGCCTACGACCTCGGCACCGGCGGAATCAAGGCCTCGCTCTATGCGGCCGACGGCCAGCGGCTGACCTCCGTCTTCGTGGGTTACGACACGTTCTATCCGCAAGCGTCGTGGCACGAGCAGCGGCCGGAAGATTGGTGGTCGGTGCTGGTTGCCGCCACCCGCCAGCTGCTGGTCAGCCCATACGCTGACGCCGCAGCCATCCAGTGCCTGGCCATCTCCGGCCATAGCCTCGGCTGTGTGCCACTCGATGCCGCTGGCCACCTGCTGTGCGATGCCACCCCGATCTGGTCCGACCGCCGCGCCGAGGCTCAAACTGTGCCCTTTTTTAACAAGATTGATCCGGCGCAATGGTATCTAACGACCGGCAACGGTTTTCCCGCGGCCCACTACACCGTGTTCAAGGCCCTGTGGTATCGCGACCACATGCCTGATCTATTCAGCCGGATCCACACGATCGTGGGCACCAAGGATTACCTCAACTTCCGTCTCACCGGGCAGATTCGCACCGATTTCTCCTATGCCTCGGGTTGCGGCGTTTATGACTTGCTCAAGTGGGACTATGCGCCGGCCCTAGTGGAGGCCAGCGGCCTGCCGCGTGAGATCTGGCCTGACATCGTGCCGTCCGCCTCAATCCTCGGCGAACTCACGCCGACCGCCGCCGCCGAACTCGGTCTGCCGTGCGCCGTCAAGGTGGCCTGTGGTGGCGTGGACAATTCGTGCATGGCCCTGGGTGCGCGCAACATTGCCGAGGGCCGCACCTACGCTTCGCTTGGCTCGTCCGCCTGGATCGCGGTCACCTCCGCCCAACCTTTGTTAGATGAGCGGGTCAAGCCCTACGTCTTCACCCATGTGATGCCCGGCCTGTTCAACTCGGCGGTCGCCATTTTTTCTTCCGGTTCATCCTTCAAATGGGTCTGCCAGCAGATGTGCCAAGACCTCCTCGCCCAAGCCCAGCGCGACAACCTCGATGTGTATGAACTGATGTCGGCTCTTGCGGCTACCTCACCCCCGGGTGCCCGTGGCGTTATCTTCAATCCCAGCCTGGCCGGGGGGTCTTCGTTAGACCGCAGTCCGCGCTTGCGCGGGGCGTTCCTCGGGCTTGACCTCGGCCACGCCCGCGCCGACCTCATCCGCGCGGCCATGGAAGGCATCGCCCTCAACCTGCGCCTCGCCCTCGATGAACTCCGCAAGCTCTGCCGCGTCTGCGACCAAATGGTGGTGGTCGGCGGCAGCAGCAAGAGCCACCTCTGGCGCCAAATCTTTGCCGACGCCTTTGATCTCTCGATCCTCCAGACCAACGTCGGCCAGGACGCCGGCTCACTCGGCGCCGCCGCACTCGCCGCCGTCGCCGCCGGATTGTGGCCGGATTTTTCCCGGATCGATGCGCTTCACCGGATCGAGGCCACCGCCGTGCCCGACCCCGCCACCCGCCAAATCTATCAAGATTTGCTGCCGGCCTTCCGGCGTGTGTCCCATCTGTTAGTCGACGTTTCCCCAAATCCATGACCTGCCAGAACCAAGATCCCATGACAACCAACACGCCCGTCCTCCGTCGCCGCAAAACCCATATGGTTTTGTTAGCCTCCGCATTTCTAACAGCCATGCCGGCCGCGGCCGACGTGCGGCTGCCGAAAATTTTCACTGACAACATGATGTTGCAACGGGGCTTGCCGGTGCGGGTGTGGGGCTGGGCGGAGGCTGGCGAGACGGTGAGCGCGACCTTGGCCGGGAAAGCCGCCTTGACCAAGGCCGATGACAAGGGCGAGTGGAAGCTTGAATTGCCGGCCATCAAAGCGGGCGAAAACCTCGAGTTGAAAGTCAAGGGCAAGAACCAACTGAGTTTGAAGAACATTCTGGTCGGCGATCTTTGGGTTTGCTCCGGCCAATCCAACATGGAGATGTCCCTCGGCCAGTGTCTGGGAGCTACGGATGACATCAAAACCGCCGACTTGCCCAAGATCCGCCGCATCAAGATCAACCGGGTGCAAGTCGCCAAGCCGGAAGCCGACGCCCCGACTGCGGGCCCATGGGAAGTGTGTTCGCCAGCCACGGCGGGCGGATTCACGGCCGTGGGATTTTACTTTGCCCGTGAGATCCTGCAAAAAACCAAGGTCCCCATCGGCATCATCGATAGCAACTGGGGCGGCACCCGGATCGAGCCGTGGATAGCCCCTGAAAACCCCGCAGTGGAGGCCCAGTTGAACGGCGGCTTGAGCGGCATCTACAATGCGATGATTCATCCCATCGTGCCGCTCCCGATCAAGGGCGCGCTGTGGTATCAGGGCGAATCCAATGGTGAAGAAGGCGACACTTACTATGACAAGATGAAGTCCTTGATCGGCGGTTGGCGCAAACAGTGGAAGCAGGGGGATTTCCCGTTCTATTTCGTGCAACTCGCCAGCTATCAAGCCGTGAATGAGGATTCCGCCGGCGGCAATGGTTGGGCCAAACTGCGCGAGGCTCAATCCAAGTCGCTGACCATCCCTAACACCGGCATGGCCGTCATCCTCGACACCGTGCCGCTCGCCGAGCGCGATGACATTCATCCGAAAAACAAATCCGATGTGGGCCTGCGCCTCGCCCGCTGGGCACTCGCCCGCGACTACGGACAAAAACAACTGGAGGCCTCGGGACCCTTGTTCAAGGCCCTCAAGATCGAGGGCAACAAGGCGCGGCTGGCATTCGACCACGTCGGAACCGGCCTGATGGTTGGCAAAAAGGACGGCCGCACCCCGGCCGTCGAGGACAAGCAAGGGCAACTCAAGCGTTTCGCCATCGCCGGTGCCGACAAGAAATGGTTCTGGGCCGATGCGGTCATCGTCAATCACACCGTTACGGTTTCCTCGCCCGAGGTGAAGGAACCGGTCGCGGTGCGGTATGCCTATCAGATGAATCCGGATGGTGCCAACCTCTACAACCGCGAGGGTCTCCCGGCCTCGCCCTTCCGCACCGATACTTGGTGACACACCAAAGTTTCAAGGAGCGTGAGCGTCCCGCCCAATACTGGCAGTTTAGCGCTTCTTGATCGGAAAACAGGCGTCCC
>JBAXOF010000149.1:0-9094 GCA_037133375.1 Verrucomicrobiota bacterium
AGGGAAGACAGCGCGTCCCGCCTGTCCGCCGATGAAACGACAGGCGGGACGCCCATCGGCCCTGACAGGCTGGACGCCTGTCCTCCTGCTAAACTGACAGTATTTGGCGGGACGCCCGCTTTCCCTGACAGCCGGGACGGCTGTCCTCCCGTTAAACCGCCTCTATCGGGTGTCATTTGCCTGCCGCCCCCTTTCCACGCAGCAGGTAGGGCTTGGCCACCGGCACCTGGCGGAATGCCTGCGCCGGACATTCGCGCGCAATCGCACAGATATTGCAATTCACGCAGCGGTCGTGGTTCACCTGCAAGTAGAGCGAGCCGTTGCCGAACATGTTGCAACCTTTCACGCACTTGCCGCAACCGACGCACAGGTCCTTGTTGATACTATATTCGTAGTAGGGGTCTTCGATAAACTTGCGCTGTAGCGCGCCGGTCGGGCATAATTGGTTTTCCGCCCCTTCGTCGAGGTTGATCGGTTCAGGCTCGAAGTAGCCGGTGCACAGCTTGCAATAGCCGCACATGCTGAAGGAATGCACGCACTTGACGGCCGACACCTCAAGCACGCAGGCGGTTGCGCAGCGGCCGCATTGGATGCATTGGTTGGGGTCGATCTGCCAGCGGGTGGCGGCCTTGCTCTCGCGGGTGGCGAGGAAGCCCGCCGCCGCGCCGAACCCTAACAATCCGGCGCCACGCGCGCCGCCCTTGAGCCAGGCGCGGCGGCTCAGGCCTTGTCCGGAGACTTGGGCAGCGGGAAGCGTCTGGCTGGCTGGGGGCGGTTCATTGATCGAAGAGTGTTCGGCAGGATGCCGGACACTGCCGGCGGGACGCCGGCTCTCCCCACTGGCAGTGGACGATTCGTCAGTCATGGGCTTGCGGCTTGCGTTGCATGATGCGGATAGAGCCGCTGACGCTGTCGAGAATGAGGATGTGGCCTTGCGGATTGATGGCGGCATAGATGCCGGAGCCGAGGGAATCGGGCGTGCCCGCGTTGGCCGCTTGCAGGTATTCTGGAAACGCTTCGGGACCTGCCACCAAGCCGGTGAACTCGCCGGCCGAGTTATACAATTTCACCCGAGGCAGGCCTTTCTCGCAGGTGACAAAACCACCGTCCGGGAACATGTCGAAACTCACAGGATTGCAACAACCGCAAAATCCCTCAACCGCGAACGAGCCCTTGCCCCACGCCAGTTCGAGGTCGCCCTCCAGCGTGAAAGCCTCGATTTGGTGTTCGCCGGGGTTGGTCACGCGCAGCAGACCATCGGGTGCCATGCGGACACAGAAATACGGACTGGGCACCACGAAGCCCTTGAGGTTGCGCGCCGGATCGCGGGCTCCAATGACGCCCACTGGCTTGCCCGCGGCATCAAGCACCTGCACTACCCGGTTGCCGGCATCAGCGACAAACACCCGTTCCCCAGCGACCGCCATCGCGGTGGGCAACAGGCCTGCGGGCAACCCGCTCCACACCGCCACCCCCGCGCCGCCCGCATCCAGCACTGTGATTTTGCCAGGCTGGCCGACCATAATCTCGCCGGACTGGCGCAAGGCCACGGACACCACTGCTTGCTCTAACGGAATGCTGAGGAGCACTTCACCCGTGGGTGAGAATTTGCGCAGGCCTCCGGTGCCACCGACAAAAATTGTGCCGTCGGCCGCCACTGCGATGGCGCGGGCGCGTTCCAACCCGGATGCAAAGCGCGCGCTTTCCTCATAGCGCAACAATGCCGGATCGGAGGTCTGGAAGCGCGCAACATCGTAGGTGAAATCCGCGCCCAGCGGCGGCTTGGCACTTGGGGCTTGGGGCGTGCGTCGGGTGAGTTGGCTCAGACCCAGCCCGCTCAAGCCGCCAAGGCCCGCGATCCCGCCAGCCCATGCCGCCGCCCGCAGCAGCGAGCGGCGCTTTTGGAGTGACGACGTTCCTGTCGCCTCTTCCTTGCGCCCGGCATCCGTTGACGTTTCGCTCAATACTGTCAGGTTGGCAGGAGGACAGGCGTCCCGCCTGTCATGGCCGACGGGCTTCCAGCCTGTCGCTTCATCAGCAGACAGGCGGGACGCGCTGTCTTCCCTAACAGGCGGGACGCCTGTTTTCCTAGCAAGAGGCGCTAAGCTCTCAGGATTGGGCGACTCCCCGGTCAATTGAATGTTAGATCCGTCGTCAGACATGGCTTGCAATGGGTTTGGCCGCGGCGCGGGTTGTGGCCGGGGATTGTTGACTCTTCGCCTCCAGCGCCCCGGGCAACCCGCAAGCGGAAAACTGCGGGCAACTGCCGCACGGGGCGGTCCGCGGACACGCGCCGTGGAGGCTGCGCCAGCCGAGGGCCGACGCGCCACCGCCGAGAGCGAGTAAGCCGCCGCAGCGCAGACAGCCCCGGAGGATGTCCCGACGATGAATCATGCGTGGGATACTTTCGACGGGGATCATTTCTTTCGCAAGTCCAAACAGACCACGCGGGTCAGGTCTCTAACAATCAAGCGCCCTCCCGCCATGGCCATCGGTCCCCAGGCATCGTGGCCGTCGAGCACCTTGGCATGGGCGAGCAACCGGAACCCGTCCGGAGTGGCTTGTGCCATCGTCATTTCACCGTCGTCGTTCATCACGAAAATCTTGCCGTCGGCCACCAGAAACGGGCCGAGTCCGAAGCGGTGGTTCATGCCGCTGGCCCACCGCACCTTGCCTTGCAGGTCGAGGCAGACGAGTTCGCCGTTAGGGCGCACGCCGTAGAGGTGGCCGGCGTGAAGGATCGGCGTTTGCTGGGTGGCGCCAAAAGTGTCCGCATCGAGGCGGAAGGCGGGCTTGACCTGCCAGGTGCCGGCTTGCTGGGTCACCTCCAACATCATACTACCCGCCTCGTAGCCGCCTGATAGAAAGATGCGACTGTTAGACACCGGCACCGGTGTGGGCACCGTGGCGATGCTAATTTTCCACTCCGGGGTTTCCCACAGCAGCGACCCGTCATCGGCGGCAATGCCAGCCACGCCGCGGTGGCCGCAATAGACATAGGTTTTGCGCCCGCCAAGTTCCATCGGCGTGATGGAAACATGGGTCATTTTCCAGTCGCGCGGGTTGGGGGTTTTCCACAGCACCTTGCCGGTGGCAAGCTCCACCGCGATCATCAGACTGCTGCCGGCTGGTGCCAATATCACCCGCTCGCCGTCAATCAACGGACACTGGCCCGCATACCAGGCCGGCACCGTGCTGCCGTATTCCCTAACCAAATCAATGCCCCAGACGTATTTTCCGCTCACCGCGTCGAGGCAACTGACGTGACACTTCGGCCCGAGGCTCACCACAAATTGGTGGGTGACGGCCGGCACGGTGCGCGACATCCCATGGTTGCGCTTGACCTTCAACGGATAGGAAAATTTCCAGAGCTCCTTGCCATCCGCCAGTGACAGGCAGCGCAAGGCATCGCACTGGGCGGAGCGGTCGTAGTCCATCAGATAGACCCGGCCGTTGAGCACGGCGGCACCGGCGTGGCCTTCGCCCGCGTCCACCGACCACACGGGCTTGGGTTCGCCGCCGGTCCAGGTATTGGCCAATGGCGTGTCCTCGGGGGAGATGCCGTCGCGCTTGGGTCCGCGGAATCCGGGCCAGGCACCCGGCAAGTCGGCGGCGCTGCCACCAGACACGCTGAGGATTCCCTTTTGGAGGGGCGACGCGCCGCTGGTGTCGCCCGCGCCGTTGCCGCCAAGCAGCGGCAGGCGCAGAGGGGTCCAAGCCTCAGGCAAACCCGTGCCCCAGATGTAGGCCAGCACGCCAGCCGCCACAAACCCGAGCGCCGCCGGCAGGTATTTGGCGAGGATGACACCGCCACGGTTCATGCGAAAGGGTGAGATGAATTGGGGCCGGAATTTGCATTCGGCCATGACTCAGGCGGGGGCACCGACGACGCCGGGGATGGGGCCGTGGTCGTCGGGTAGATTTTCTTCCGCAGGTTTTTTGGCGGGTTTTTTGCGCAGCTCCTCGGGGACGGGGGGCGGCTTGGGGATATTGGGCGGATTGCGCATGACGCCGCAGTCGATGAGGTCGCGCACGTGGGAGGCATCGAGGGTTTCATACTCGAGGAGGGCTTGGGCGATGACCTCGACGGTGGGGCGGGCGGCGGTGAGAATGGCGTTGGCCTGACGGAAGGCGTCATCGATAAAGAACTTGATTTCCTCGTCGATGAGTTTGGCGGTGTGGCTGCTGTAGTTGGGGTGGCGGCCGGTATCGCCGCGGCCGATGAAGATGGGGGCATCGCCCTCGCCGTATTCGACCATGCCGAGTTTGTCGCTCATGCCCCATTCGCAAACCATGTTGCGGGCCAGGGCAGTGGCCTGGCGGATGTCGCCAGACGCGCCGTTAGAGACATCCTCGCTGTGAAAGGCTTCGGCGATGCGTCCGCCCATGGCAACGATGAGGCTGGCGAGGGCTTCCTTTTTCTGGGTCGAGTATTTGTCGCCATCGGGTAGATACATGGTGGCGCCGAGGTAGGGGCCGCGGGGGATGATGGTGACTTTGTGCAGCGGATGGGTGTGCGGCAGGACCATGTTGAGGTAGGCATGGCCGGCCTCGTGCCAAGCGGTGCCGATACGCTCTTTTTCCGACATGGCGAGCGAGCGGCGTTCGCGGCCCCAGCGGACCTTGTCGCGGGCTTCCTCCATTTCGTCGAGAGTCACGGCGCTCAGGCCGCGGCGGGCGGCGAGCAGCGCGGACTCATTGACCAGGTTGGCGAGTTCCGCGCCGGAAAACCCGGGCGTGCCACGCGCGATTTTTGATAGATCAACACCGGCGGCAAGTTTGATTTTTTTGACGTGGACGCGGAGGATTTCCTCGCGGCCATTGACGTCGGGCAGCGAGATGGTGACCTGGCGGTCGAAGCGGCCGGGGCGCAGCAGCGCGGGGTCGAGGACATCGGGGCGGTTGGTGGCGGCGATAATGATGACGCCTTCCTGGGTATCGAAGCCGTCCATTTCGACGAGGAGTTGGTTGAGGGTTTGTTCGCGCTCGTCATGACCGCCGCCCATGCCATGGCCGCGGTGGCGGCCCACGGCGTCGATTTCATCGATGAAGATGAGGCAGGGTGCCTGTTTTTTGCCTTGCTCGAACATGTCGCGGACGCGGGAGGCGCCAACACCGACAAACATTTCGACGAAATCCGAGCCGGAGATCGAGAAGAACGGGACATCGGCCTCCCCGGCGATGGCGCGGGCGAGGAGGGTCTTGCCGGTGCCGGGAGCGCCGACCATGAGGACGCCCTTGGGGATGGAGCCGCCGAGTTTTTGGAATTTGCGCGGGTCGCGGAGGAAGTCGACGATTTCGCAGAGTTCTTCCTTGGCTTCCTGGATGCCGGCGACGTCCTTGAAGGTGACTTTGATGCGGTCTTGGGAGAGCAGGCGGGCTTTGCTCTTGCCAAACGACATGGCGCCGCGGCCAACGCTTTTCATTTGCTGGCGGAACAAAAAGAAGAGCAGCAATAGAATGAGCAGGACGGGCAGGAAGGTGATGATGGCACTGCCTAGGTAGTCCTTGTGGCGCTCGTATTTGGCCTTGTCCTTGACGAGTTGCTTGAGGTCGTCGCTGAGGATCGGCACGGAGACGCTGACGCTGAAGGGTTCGGGGTCGAGGTCTTTGCCGTCTTTGGGGTTTTTCTTAGCGACGAGGTTGGTGGTGACTTTGCGGGTGCCGACGATGAGGGCTTGGGAGGTGCCGGGGGTGGTGCGGATGCGCAGCGGATTGACGGCGTCCGTGGTTTGGATCTGACCGAGGGCGAGAGCTTTGCGGAACTCGGCGAGCGACAGGGTTTCGCTGGAAACTTCAGCGCTTGCACTTGGCGGGCTAACATCCGGACTGGCCTCGATGTTGATTTTGTCGCCGAGCAAGGCGCTGATCTCGTCCTTTTGGAGGTCGAGGTTGACGAGCACACGGAAGGTCGAGGTTTTTTCCTCCGAGTTACCCGATTTTTGGAGTTCAGGAGCCATCCAGCCGTTGATTTCGGCATCGTAGGACGTGTCGGTGGTGACGACTTTCAGTGGGTGTTTTGAGTCGTCAACGAGGACGCGGCCTTGATTCCAACACGCCCGGAACTCCGAGTAGCTCAGAGACTTGGCGGGATTGCTGCCCAGCGGGTTGTTGAAAAAGGCCAGCCCGAGGATGAGGGTGGCCACGGCGAGCAGAATCAACAAACGCCAGTTGAAACCGCCGACGTCGCCGGGGCTGCGGTTTGGGTTGTTATTGGAAGGGGGGGTATGGGAAGGGGGGGGCGGTTGTTCGGACATGGTGGATGGGCGGGGCAGCTCGACAGGGGGTGGCCTATCTTAACCGTGGTGGGCAAAAAGGAAACCCCTTTTTTGCAGAGTTCTTGCGGGTGGGCGCAAGCTCTGGCATGGATGGGCGCGTGGACTGGCATTTTCACGGCAAGGATCGGAAGCTCAACCCGCTGTATTGGATGCGCTGGGGATGGTTGCGGCTGATTCCGGGGATTGCGCGGTTGCGGGCGTTGCGGCCGGGCACCGACGCACATGTGGGGGTGTTAGTGGATGCGTTTGCGGCGTTTGCGACGTTGGACAACCAACTGAGCACGGCGGAGGCGGATATGATATTGGATTTGCTGCGGAGTGCCTTTCCGGAGGTTGACCACGGCTGGCTGCGGCGGCGCTTGCAGCGCGCGGTGAGGAATCCGCAGCCGTTGCAGGGGATTTCCGCGGAGTTGAAGGCAACCTTGAATGATGCGGGCAAGCTGGCGGTGGGGTTGGAGTTGTTTACTTTAGTGGATGCGTCTGGCAGGTCGGAGCGCGGGCGGGCGAGCTTTGATGTGTTCATGCGGCGCCTGGGGCGGCCGGATTTTGGGGCGGCGATTTTGCGGGAAATGCTCGGTGAAGCCGGCGATGAGAGTTTGCCGTTTGAGCGGGTAATTTTTGGTGGGGATGGAGCGGACGTGATTTTGCCGCCGATGGCGGTGGCGCAGGGGCAGGAGTTCCGGGTGTATCGGACCGGGGAGTTGGTGCTGGTCAGAAATACCGGGGTGGCACCGCTGTGGATTCGGGGGCGGTCGCTGGAGACCGGAGCGTTTTTGCGGATGCGGGAGCGCCAGCCGTTGGTGGTGATGGGCTGGACGCTGAGTCATGAGGATTTGATGTTTTTCCTCAACGTGAAGCGCACGGGCAATGCTCCGGCGATCTATCTGGAGGCAGGACCTAACGGGCTGACGGCGGAGCGGATGCGCGGGCGGATGAGCGCGGTGCGAGTGAGCTTCGGCTTGCAAGCCGAGGTGGAGGCGTTGCGCCACACGAATTTGCATGCGGGCAATCGTGGCCCGTTGCGGCGGGGGGAAAAGGTGGTATGCCTCAATCATGAACGGCTCGGCGATGCGGCCGGGGTAAGCTTTTCGATCAATGAACTGAGGCGCCGCGCGACCCAGTCCGGGCGCCGGTTCCACCTCGCGGGGGATCGCCAGGAATACTTGGTTTCCAACGACGCGGCGGCCTTGGCCCCCGGGGATTTGTTGTTAGGATCCAAGTTGGCGCCGCGGGCGGTGTTGTTCATCCGCTATGATGCGGAGCGGGCGGAAGGGGTGTTGGAGGTCAGGCAGAGCGAGGGGGCGATTGAGGTGGATGGACAGGTGGTGCGCGGGACGGCGGTGTTGGTGGATGGGTCGGTGATCCGCTTGTCCGGCAGCCAGGCGGTGCGCTGCCGGTTTCGCGAGGGCTTTTTGGATGAGGAGCGGACGCAGATTGAGTCGCTGCAGGTGGAGGATTTGATTCATGATTTTGCACCAGGCGCGCGGGCCTTGGATCACATCAACTTTGAGGTGAGACGCGGCGAGATGATGTGTATCATCGGGCCGAGCGGGAGCGGCAAGAGCACTTTGTTGTCGGTGTTGTCGGGACAATTGCAACCGAGCCGTGGCAAGGTTGAACTCAATGGTATCCAACTCTACGAGCACCGCGAGCGTTTGGTGCCATTCATTGCCTACATGCCCCAGGAGGAGGCGCTCAACCCGCAATTGACGGTGCGCGAGCATTTGCGCCACGCGGTGACCATCCGCCGCCCGGGGCTGTCCCTGGCGGAGCACGAGCGGCGCGTGGATAGCGCGCTGGCCGAGTTGGGTTTGCAATCAATCGCGCGCCGGCGGGTGGGCTCCGCCGGCGAGAAGACGCTTTCCGGGGGGGAACGCAGCCGCTTGAATCTGGGCTTGGATTTGGGCAGTCGGGCGGAGGTGTTTTTGTTTGACGAGCCGATCTCCGGGTTGTCGTCGAAGGACTCCGAACATGTGGCCGAGACGCTGCGCTCGTTGGCGCGGGAGAAGATCGTGATCGCGTCGTTGCACCGACCGGGGGCCTTGGTGCTGCGCTTGTTTGACAAGGTATTATTGTTAGATAGTGGTGGCTGTCTGGCATACTTCGGGACTCCGACGGGGATGGTGGAGTATTTTCGTGAGGCCTGTGAGGAACTCGGGATTTCCCATCCCTCGATGGTGGGGGGGGCGGCCTTGGGTGCGGATTTCGTGTTTGATGTGTTGGAGACTCCGTGGAGCGTCATCGGCGGCGGTTCTAACACTGGCGCGGCGCGGCGGTTTCCACCCGCGTTTTGGCAGGAACGGCATGAGAGCGCGGCCTTGTTGCGGTCCCTGCAACCGGGTGCCGGACCGGTCTCGCGCCTGAGCGATGTGGGGACGGTGGCGGGCCTGCCGGTGCCACTCAAGCCGGAGCGGCGTTTGCGGACCGTCATGGCGGTGTTTGCGACACATTTCCTGCGGTCCCTTCTATCAAAGTTCAGGAATCGTGGGACGATTTACAGCACCTGCATTGAGGCACCGGTGTTGGCGGCGTTGGTGTCCATCACGCTGCGATCATCGCCGACCGGGCAATATCATTTTGCCACGGCGCTGCACATACCGGCGTATTTGTTTTTGAGTGTGACGGTGGCGATGTTTCTGGGGTTGACCAATTCAGCGACGGAAGTGTTGCGGGATCGTCCGGTGTTGCGCCGGGAGCGCAACTGCCAGACGAGTGCGGCATCGTATCTGGCGGCGAAGTTTGTGGCGCTGGGTTTGGTGGCCCCGTTGATTCTGTGAATAAAAAAAGGGCTCCCATCGAACTCTCCGTCACCGCCA
>JBAXOF010000150.1:0-9088 GCA_037133375.1 Verrucomicrobiota bacterium
TCACGCACGCGCCTACGAAGAAAGACCCGCGTTCTCACGCACGCGCCTACGAAGAAAGACCCGCGTTCTCACGCACGCGCCTACGAAGAGCCAGCAGCGCCTCTTGTGGACGGATTACTCGCCGAGGCCGAAGCGGACGAAGCGGGTGACGGTGAGGGAGTCGCCGAGTTCGGTGCCCTTGGCGGCGAGGAGTTTGGCGACGGTGATGTCGGTGTCCTTGACGAAGCCTTGCTCAAGGAAGCAACTTTCGGCGAAGAACTTGGCGAGCTGGCCCTTGATGATGTTTTCTATCAGATTGGCCGGTTTGCCCTCGGCGGTGAGGCGGGCGCGGAAGATGTCCTTTTCATTTTCGACGATGGCCTCCGGGATGTCTTCGCGGGAGAGTCCTTTGGGGGCGCTGGCGGCGATATGCAGGGTAAGGTCCTTGACGAGCTCGCGGAACGTGTCGGTGCCGGCGGTGGCCGCCTGGGTGGTGCCCACCTCGATGAGTACGCCGACCTTGCCGCCCATGTGGATGTAGGAACCAATGATGCCACCGGGGGCGGCATCATAGCGGACGTATTTGCGGAACTGGAGGTTTTCGCCGACTTCGACGACCTTGGCCTTGACGGTGTCGCCGAGGTTGTATTCGCCATGTTGCACGGCCAGCGCGGCGGCGTGGTCGGCGGCATCGGCCGCGGCCAGCACGTCGGCGATTTCATTCACGAACGCTTGGAAGTTCTCATTTTTAGAAACGAAATCGGTTTCGCAATTGAGCTCCATGAGGATGCCGGTGGTGGCGGCGGGATTGATGCGGGCGGTGATGATGCCTTCGTTGGCGGCACGGTCGGCCTTGGCACCGGCCTTGGCGATGCCGCGCTCGCGCAGCAACTTGATGGAGGCCTCGATGTCGCCGTGGGTTTCGGTGAGGACTTTCTTGCAGTCCATCATGCCGGCGTTGGTTTTATCACGGAGTTCTTTGACAATGGCAGCGGTAATCATGGCGAAATAGCGTATGTTGTTAGAAAAGGCGGGCGGCTCCCGGATGAGGAGCCGCCCGGTCGGTTAGAGTTAGGGCGGTAATCAGGCTTTACGGCCGGCGACCATGGCGTCCACCAAATTTTGGAGGATGATGCGGATGGCGCGGATGGCGTCATCATTGCCGGGGATCGGATAGTTGATGATGGACGGATCGGCGTTGGTATCGACGATGGCGATGATAGGGATGTTGAGGCGGCGGGCTTCGGCCACGGCGATGGTTTCGCGGGCGGAGTCGACGATAACCACGGCATCAGGCTTTTTGTCCATGTCGCGCACGCCGCAGAGGTTGCGCAGGAGTTTGTCGCGCTCGCGGCCGAGGGCGGCGAGTTCCTTTTTGGACATGGCCTTGAACTCGGGTTGTTTCTCGATGGTTTCGAGATACTTGAGGCGTTCGATGCTTTTGCGGACAGTGGCGGAGTTGGTGAGCATGCCGCCGAGCCAGCGGTGATTGACGTAGAATTGGCCGGTGGCTTCCGCGGCTTCGCGGATGGCGTCCTGGGCTTGGCGTTTGCAGCCGACGAAGAGGACCTTGCGGCCCTTGCTGACGAGGTCGGAGAGGAAATCCGCGGCCTTATCGAGGCATTGGACGGTTTTTTCCAGGTTGATGATATAGATGCCGCCTTTGTCCTTCATGAGGTAAGGCTTCATGCGCGGATTCCATTTTTTCGTTTGATGGCCGTAGTGGACGCCGGCGTCCACCATTTCAGTGATGAGTTCGTTGATCATGGGGTGATGGTTTGCCCGCCTTAAAGCAGGACGGGGCGAGGCTTGAAGATCTGCCGCATGGAGGTCCCCCCGGATCTTCGTTGGTGGCAAGGCGGCACAAGGAGGGGCGGGGTTGATAGGGAAGCAGGCAGCTCTTGGCAAGAGAAATCCAGCGTTTTTTTAAAAAACCGGCAGGCGGTTTCCGGCTTGCAATAGGCGGGCGGAAGAGTTTGTTTGCGGCGGCGATGGCGGACCCTCTGATGCGACCCTTGGTGCGGCAGGTGCGGCTTGACGGGCTGACGCCCGTGGCGGTGGCTGGGTGTCTGAGGCATTTGCCGGGCCTGGTGTTTTTCGATACGGCGGGAAACCTGCCGACGGGCGCGGGGCGACCGGTATCGGTCATTGCAGCGCGGCCCGCACGGGTGTTGCAGGGATGCTTGGCGGTGGCGGCGGACCGGCAACTCTTGCGGGAGGCAGTGGCGGCCGGACCACAGGTGGCCGACGCGCATGGATTTCCGCTCGGCGGGCTCTGCGGTTGGGTCGATTACGAGGGGGATTTTGTCTTTGGCGATTATCGGGAGATGTTGGTGCATTGCCATGACGAGGGGATCTGGTGGGAGGTGGGTCGGCTCTCCGAGTGCCTGAGGGAGGAACCGCTGGCAGGGGCCGCGCGTCACCGACAGGCGGGGACGCCTGTCTTCCCTGACAGCCGGGACGGCTGTCCTCCGTTTCCGCACGGCGGGGACGGCAGTGCGGTGCCGCAGCTTGGGCCGTTCACCGCTCTAACAAGCCGAGAGGATTTCATCACGGGGGTGCAACGGATCAAGGACTGGATTGCGGCGGGCGACATCTATCAGGCAAACCTGTCGCAAGCCTATCAGGCGTCGGTGACGGGCGGCTCGTTGTTTGGCTTATATGAGGCGTTGCGGGAGGCCTCGCCGGCGCCGATGGCGGCGTGGCTGTCACTCGCCGGGCGGGAGGTGCTGAGCTCATCACCGGAGGCATTTTTGAAGGTGTCTGGGCGGACCATTGAGACACGCCCGATCAAGGGGACGCGGCCGCGCTGTGCGGCTGTAGAGGATGACTGGCGGTCGGCGCTGGAATTGCGGAATTCGGCCAAGGAGGTAGCGGAGTTGGTGATGATCACGGATTTATTGCGCAATGACTTGGGGCAGGTGTGTGAATTCGGCACGGTGGCGGTGGCGGGCATGCTGGAATTGGAGAGTTTGGCCCAAGTTCATCATCTGGTGTCCACCGTGACCGGCCGGTTGCGGCAAGACGTGGATGGGGTCACGGCGTTGGCGGCATGCTTTCCGGGTGGCAGCATCACCGGTGCCCCCAAACTCCGCGCGATGGAAATCATCCGTGAACTGGAAGCCTCACCCCGTGGGATTTATTGCGGGGCCTTGGGATGGCTGGGATTCAATGGCGAGAGTTCCTTCAATATCGCGATCCGCACCCTCGTCCGGTGTGGGCAGCGGCTCTGCTACCAAGTGGGCGCAGGCATTGTGGCGGATTCCGACCCGCACCAGGAATACGAGGAGACCCAGCACAAGGCGGCGGGCCTGCGCCTGGCCATCGAGCGCTGGCAGGGCGTAAGGGCATATCAGAGCCCCTTGAAGCCGATGTAATCCTGATAGGTCCCGATGGGCATGGGCACGGCGCGCCATTCACGGTTGAGGCGGCGGTATTTGGTAATGAAAGCAGAGGGGTCGGCCCAGTTGATGGTATCGGCAGGAAAGCTGGTGCGTTGCATGCCGATGTGGATATTGTAGCGGACTTCAAAGTGGAGGTGAGCGGGATACATGCCATTGTTGTCGCCGAGGGTGCCGATCTGCTGGCCGCGTTTCACCCGTTGTCCCAAGGTTGTCATGATAGCCAGCAAGTGGCCATACAGGGAATCGCAGTATTTCACTTGGCCGGTGGCCGGTTCGCGATAGGCATGGCGGATAATGACCACGTTGCCCCAACCGTTCTTGACGTTGTAGGCAAAGGTGACGAGGCCGTCGCCCATGCTGTAAATCGGGTCGCCGCGATCCGTATTGCCACCGGCCCGACCATTCCAATCTTCCCCGAAATGTTGCGGTGAGCGCAAGCGCAAGCCCCGCGCTTTGTAATAACCGGCCGCGTCGGGCTTGCCGACTGGAAAGTCGAAACCATCGGCGAGGGTCGCCTTCTCCAAACCCTCGGCGGTGGCGGAGTGGCTCCAGCCTGAGACCAGCATGGCCGCCAGGAGAGTGAAGAGCATATTGCAGCCCAAGCGCAAACGGGTCATTCTCAAAGCGGCAGTCTCGACTGGCAAACCACCCATCGCAAGCGGAAAAATTTCCGCACTTACAACTGGGAATGCTTCAAGGCGGCGGCGACGAAGCCGGAAAACAACGGGTGGGGATGGTTCGGCTTGGATTGGAACTCGGGGTGAAACTGCGCCCCGATGAAAAATGGATGGGTGGGCAACTCGACAATTTCGACCAGGCCTTCCCCGGCGGAGACCGAGGAGATGACCATGCCCGCTTCTTGCAGGCGTTCCTGATAATCCGGGTTCAACTCGTAGCGATGGCGATGACGTTCGTGGATGCGCTCCGCATTGCCATAAAGGTCGGCCGCCTGGGTGCCGGCTAACAGGATCGATTCACACGAACCGAGGCGCATGGTGGCCCCCATATCTTCCACCCCGATCTGTTCTTCCTGCAAGCTGATGATCGGATGTGGGGCCGTCTTGTCAAACTCGGTGGAGTTGGCATGTTTCAACTTGCAGACATTGCGGGCAAATTCGATGACCGCTGTCTGCATGCCCAGACAAATGCCCAAATACGGGATTTGCTGCTCGCGGGCATACTTGGCGGCGAGGATTTTTCCTTCGATCCCGCGATCGCCGAACCCGCCGGGAACCAGGATGCCATCGACATCCCCCAGTACGTCTGCGGCACCGCGGGCTTCGATGTCCTCGGCTTCGACGCGGAGGATTTTGACTTTGGTGTTGTGCTGGGCGCCGGCGTGAATGAGCGATTCGTAGATGGATTTGTAAGCGTCCTGCAGGCCGTACTTGCCGGCCACCGCGATGGTCACCTTGTGCTTCGGATGGATCACGCGCTGCACAAAGCGCTCCCAGTCTTCGAGCGCGGGCGGCGGGGTGTGCCCCAGACCGATCTTATCCACCACCAGGCGGTCGATCTTATCGCGGCGCAGGTCCAGAGGGCATTCGTAGATCGTGTGGGCGACGTCGCGGAAGGCCACCACGTTTTTACGTTCCACGTTGCAGAACATGGCGATTTTCTTGCGGTTGTCCTCATCCAGGTCCGCCTCGGTGCGGCAAATGATGATGTCGGGTTGGATGCCGAGTTCACGCAGTTTGGCCACCGATTGCTGGGTCGGTTTGGTTTTCACCTCGCCGGCCGCCTTGATGAAGGGCAGCAGCGTGACGTGGATGAAACACACGTTTTCCTTGCCGACCTCGAGCGCGAATTGCCGCAATGCCTCGATGAAGAGCAAGCCTTCCATGTCGCCCACCGTGCCGCCGATTTCCGTGATGAGGACGTTGACCTCCGGGTTGTTGTTAGTCACCTCATGCAGCCGGATCTTAATCTCATCGGTGACGTGCGGGATGAATTGCACGGTCTTGCCGAGGTATTCGCCCCGGCGTTCCTTTTTGATGACCGAGTCAAACACTTGGCCGGAGGTCAGGTTGTTCATCCGGGTGAGCACCCCGGAGGTGAAGCGTTCGTAATGACCGAGGTCGAGATCCGTCTCCGCCCCATCATCTAACACATACACCTCGCCATGTTGGAACGGCGACATGGTGCCCGGATCAACGTTGAGGTAGGGATCGAATTTCTGCAGCAAAACCTTCAGGCCGCGGTGTTCGAGCAGCGTGCCTATCGAGGCTGCCGCCAGCCCCTTGCCAAGTGAGGAGACCACGCCGCCGGTGACAAAAATGTATTTCATAGGGTGATTATTTGTTAGGTATGCAATGCTGGCTGTGATTACCGACGGGTCCACAGATTGAACCACTGAAAACACTGAGATCCACTGAGGACACTGATTTCAAGATCTTTTCAGTGAGCTCAGTGGCCTTCAGTGGTTCAGTGGTTTTCTTTGACCGGATAGGTATGGATGTCCGCATGTCTTCTAGGCCAAGGACTGGTGAGAGTGTGTTAGGATCCGCTCGACTTCCCGCGCCTGTTGCGGGGTGTCCACGCCGGGGGACGTGTCGGTGGTGATGATGACGTGGATGGTGGCGCCGTTTTCCAAGGCGCGGAGTTGTTCGAGCGCTTCCGCGCGCTCCAGCGGGGAGGGTGGCCAACCGACAAAGCGCTCCAAAAACCCCCGGGTGTAGGCGTATATCCCCTTATGGCGCAGCACGCACAAACCCTCGACCGGATGGCGGAAATAGGGCAGGGGCGAACGGGAGAAATACAGTGCGCGACCATTGAGCGAGGTCACCACTTTCACCACATTCGGGTCCAGCACTGCCGGGTCCGCCGGATCGATCGGGTTGGCGGCGGTGGCCATGTCGAGCGCCGGGTTGTTAGTCATGGCGGTGGCCAGCGCGTCGATGAGCGCCGGTTCGATGAGCGGTTCGTCGCCTTGAATGTTGACGATGTGGGTTGCCTGCGGCACGGCGCGGACGGCTTCGGCGATGCGGTCGGTGCCGGTCAGGTGCCCGGGCGAAGTCATGACCACCCTGCCGCCGAACCCGAGGACGGCCTCACGGATGCGTTCGTCATCGGTGGCGACGAGCAATGCGTCGAGAGTTGAGCAGGCCAGACAGCGTTCCCAGACATGTTGGATGAGCGGCTTGCCGGCAATGTAATGCAAGGGTTTGCCGGGAAAGCGCGTGGACGCCCACCGCGCTGGGAGGACTCCGAGAATATGAGGGGTTGGAGAAAATTGTGTCACACTCAAAATAGGCTGGAAGACCGTATGCCCCGCACCCCCTGCCGGACAAGCACGGTTTATCGAAAAATTCAGCCCCAAGCAGACAACCAAAGAAAATAATTTTTGCATAATGCGTTGACGGTGGGTATCTACTTGGTAGTTACTCCGCCCCGAGAAATTTCTATTTTTCAAGTCCCCATGCAAGCTCGCCGCAAATTTGCCCGATCCCGCGGATTCGCGTTGGTGGTCACGTTGGCGCTGATGGTGTTGCTGACGTTGTTGGCGATCGGGTTATTGACGCTGTCGAGCGTTGCGTTGCGGAGTGCGTCGCAAAGCGAGGCGATGGCCACCGCGCGTGCCAATGCCCGTCTGGCCTTGATTCTGGCGCTCGGAGAACTCCAACGCAGCGCCGGGCCGGACCAGCGGGTCACCGCCCGCGCCGACATCCTCGACGAGAAGATTGCCAATCCGCAGATTACGGGCGTGTGGGAATCCTTGGAGATCAAGGCCACCGCCCCACCCAAAGCGGCGGACTACGAAATGGATGCCAAGAATGCCAAGTTCAAGGCGTGGCTGGTTTCCAACGCCGATCCGGTGGCCACCCGCCAAGCCACCTTTGCCAGCAAGCCACCGGCTTCCCCGGTGACGCTCTGGGGCAGGGGCACCCTGGGTGATCAGGCTCCCGCCACCAGTCTGGTGAGAGCCAGCACGGTGCCGCTCACTTCGTCGCCTGGCGCGCTGGCCTGGGCCGTGCTCGATGAAGGCATCAAGGCCCGCGTCAACACGCCCTACATCGATAGCGCCACCACGGTCGGTGGCAAAATCGAGCAACTCGGTGCGGGGGAGCGCCCCGGTGTGGAGTTCATCACCGGTCTGAGCGGGCTTGAGCGCAAGATGTTCGAGCGGAAAGCCCCCCCGTTACCCACAGCCGCCACCATCGACAAAGGCATCACCCGCCTCAATTTTGCCCTGGCCGCCGAGAGCCTCGCCAAAGGCACCGGCGACGCCTTGAAAATCGCCACCCATGACGTCACCACCCACTCCGTCGGCCTGCTCACCGACGTCGCCCACGGCGGCCTCAAGAAGGACTTCCAGTTGCTGGTCAATGCGTCCACCCTGCCGACTCTCTACAATGGCAAGAGCGTATACGCCTCGATGCTCGGGATGCGCGCCACCGATGTCCCGTCTGACCCGACCTGGGCGTCGCTCTATCAATTCAGCCGCATCTATCGGGGGGATAAGGCACCCCTCCCTTCCCTCACCAGCACCGGCGGCGTGCCCGTCGTAAAGATGCAGACGCCCATCGACCCTCTTACCAAGAAATCGTGGGTGGCAGCCACCGTCACCGGCGATCCGCAAACATCGCAAGTGGTGACGCTCAACCGCACGCCACCGCCCGGCGTGCTCCTCCTGCCCACCATCGCCAAGGTTCAGATGCTCTTCAGCCTGATCGGCCGCGACCTCTACGGCAACCTGCCCGATTACATCCAGCGCGAGCTGACCAAAGAGGAAAAACAAAACAAGATCCATGGCCCGCAGGACGGTCACTTTGAAAATTCCAAATACAACTACGATCTGCACATTCTTTACACGCCCATTGTCACTCTCCACAACCCGTATAACGTTGCCATTGATTGCGACACCTTGCGGGTGGAGTTTGTCAATGTGCCATTAGCGGTGAAGATCTACCGCAACGGTGAAGCGCAGAGCACCGACATGGTGCCGTTTCAAACCATGACCCATGATAACGAAGGTGGCCAGCGGAGCAAGCTCTTCGGGATGAACCTGAAAAACAAGGGCAGCGACAGCAAGCCTGACTTAGGCACCGCGGACACCCCGCCGAAATTCCTTTTCCGCATGCTGCCGGGTGAGGTGAAGGTGTTTTCCCCCTATATCGACCCCGAGCTCGACTATCTTCATCGTGGATTTTACTGGGACATCACCCTCGGCGATGACAAAACCAACAACATGAGTGCCATCCCCGGTTGGCGCGGCTACGGTATCGGTTATGACTGCGACTGGGTGATGGGCAACAAGGATGTGGCTGAGGACTTTTCCCAAGGCCGCTGGGCAGGCTGCCTGGGGATAGCTTGGAATGATGAGATTTATGTGGAGTTCACCCCCTACACGACGTTCCCCCCCAATCTGCCGGATGCGAGCAAGAACAAGTTCGTGGTCCAGATGACGGCTCCCGATCCGAGCAGTTCCAGCAGTCGGATCGTCGCCAGTGCCATTGAGTTGGATTATGAAGCGCCCAACGGCCTGCAAACCTTCATGACCAGCACCGGTGCCAAGCTGCCGCTGCGCTACCCCAAGACCGGCACCGTCAAAGGGGTGGACCTGGTGGATCGGGCGCTGGTCAAAATCAGTGATCTGAAATACCCCAAACCCTTCGCCCTGGTCAGTGTGCAAGCCAAGTCCACCTCCGGCGCGCGCGATGCCACCAACGAGGACGGCCGCCTCGCCACCAAACCGTGGTGCTTCG
>JBAXOF010000151.1:0-9025 GCA_037133375.1 Verrucomicrobiota bacterium
GCACGCTCCAACCGCTCCTCCCGCATTATGTGTCGAGTGTGGACAGTGGCAACCTAGCCGGACATTTGCTCACCCTCGGTTCCGGCCTCAGGGAGTTGGCCGGGACGCAAATTCTAACCTCCACGGTGTTGGCCGGGCTGCGTGACACGCTGGGAATTCTCAAGGGGTTCGGTAAGGAGGGTGCCGTGCTGGCCGCTCTCGAAGCAACCTTGGCGCAGACCCCATCCAGCCTGCGGGTAGCGGCTGTTCTGTTAGAAAAGGCGGCGCTGCAAGCCAGTCTGTTAGTCGAGGCATCGCAGAGCGAGGAGAATGAGCTCAGGGTATGGGCACAAATTCTGCGGCGAAATTGCCAGGAACAATTGGCGGATCTGTGCTGGCTCGCTCCGTGGCTGGCCCTGCCTCTGCCCGCTCCCGGGTATGCCCTGCCGCCCGCGCCGGCAGCAGGGCTTGAGGAACTGCTGGCCCGTCTCGACCGCCCGCCCACGTTGCGTGAGCTTGCGGAGGTTGAAGAAGCCCTCCGTCCGCTGATGGATGCGCTCGCGTCTGTTCTAATATCCGAGGCAGCCCCCTCCGGGCAAGAGCCGCCGCCCAACCTCGCGGCCATCTCGCAGGCGGTGGGCACGGCCAGCAATCACGCGCGCGAGCGCCTGGCGGATTTGGAGTCCCTGGCCGCGCAGTCCGACGAGATGGCCGCCATGGATTTCACCTGTCTCTTTGATCCGGCGCGGGATTTGTTTTCTATCGGATTTAACGTCAGTGATCGCCGGAGTGACAGCAGTTTCTACGATCTGCTGGCCTCCGAGGCGCGCTTGTGCAGCTACGTCGCCATCGCCTTGGGGCAAGTGCCACAGGACCACTGGTTCTCAATGGGTCGGTTGTTAGTCGCTGCACGCGGAGCTCCGATCCTTATCTCGTGGAGTGGTTCGATGTTTGAATACCTGATGCCTCTGCTCGTCATGCCCAGCTATGAAAACACCTTGCTGGATCACACCTGCAAAGCCGCCGTGAGTCAACAAATCAGCTATGGCAAAGCACGCGGCGTGCCATGGGGGATTTCCGAATCGGGCTACAACCGGACCGATCTCCAGCTCAACTACCAATACCGGGCCTTCGGAGTGCCAGGGTTGGGTTTGAAACGTGGTTTGCGCGAGGATCTGGTGATTGCGCCCTATGCCACAGTCATGGCGTTGATGGTGGCCCCGCTGGAAGCATGTGCCAACTTGCAACGCTTGGCGCACGAGGGCCGCGCAGGCAGTTATGGGTTTTACGAAGCGGTCGATTACACCCCGACGCGGCTGCCGCCGGATAAAACCAGCATCACGATCCGCTCTTATATGTTGCATCACCAGGGGATGAGCCTGCTGGCGCTGGCTAATACTTTGTTAGACAACCCGATGCAACGACGCTTCATGGCTTGTCCCATGCTCAAAGCCGCCGACTTGCTGCTGCAAGAGCGGGTGCTCAAGACCGCGGTGAGCGTCGTCGCCTACGATTTGGTGCCTGAATTGTCCCGCACGCCCGAGAGCGAGGACGTGATGCGTGTGTTCACCAATCCCTCCTCATCGGTGCCTGAGGTGCATCTGCTGTCTAACGGCCGCTATCATGTCGCCATCAGCAGTGCCGGCGGCGGTTACAGTCGCTGGCGCGAGTTGACGCTCACCCGCTGGCGCGAGGACGCCACGCGCGACCACTGGGGCACCTTTATTTATGTGCGCGATTTGGCGACGGGTGAATTTTTCTCCACCGCCTATCAACCCACGCTGCGTGCTACGGATGGCTATGAAGCCATCTTCACCCAAGCCCGCGCGGAGTTTCGACAACGGCACATCGGCCTCGAAATTCACACCGAAATCTGCGTGTCGCCAGAAGATGACGTGGAGTTGCGCCGCCTCACCCTCGCCAATCGCACCTCGCTGACGCGGGTCATCGAGGTGACCAGTTATGCGGAAGTGGTGCTGGCGTCGCCTGCGGCGGACGCGGCGCATCCGGCGTTCAGCAATCTTTTCGTGCAAACGGAATTCGCATGTCACGGCTCGGCCCTGCTGTGCACCCGCCGCGCCCGCTCCGTGGATGAAAACCCGCCGTGGTTGCTCCATCTCATGGGCGGGCAAAACGCCGGACTCGGCGCAATCTCCTGCGAAACGGATCGTTCCAAATTTGTTGGACGCGGCGGCACCTTGAGCAACCCCGCCGCGATGAAAAGCCTGTCGCCCTTGTCTAACACCGTCGGTTCCGTGCTCGACCCCATCGTTTCACTGCGCCGCACCATTACGTTGCCACCTCACACCAGCACCACCATTGACATGGTTTGGGGCGTGACCGATAGTCGCCAAGCCGCGCTGACCCAAGTGGAGAAATACCAAAGCTCGCGCATGGCGGACCGGGCCTTTGATCTGGCCTGGACCCACGGGCAGGTGATGTTGCATCATCTCAACGCCACGGAGGCGGAAGTTCAGCTCTATGATCGCTTGGCGGCTGCCTTGATCTATGCCAATCCGGCGCGGCGCGCCAATCCCAATATGCTGCTCGCCAACCGGCGTGGCCAAAACGGGCTGTGGAGCCACGGCATTTCGGGCGATATCCCGATCATTCTCGTCCATATCAGCGACGTGGAAAAAATCGAGATGGTGAGGCAGTTGATTCAAGCGCACTCATACTGGCACATGAAGGGGCTGACCGCGGATTTGGTCATACTCTATGAAGATGTTGCGGTTTACCGCAGCTCGCTGCATGAGCAAATCAACAACCTGATTGCCGCCGGTATTGAAACACAAGTGCTGGATAGACCCAGTGGCATCTTTGTCCGGCGGTTCGAGCAAATCCCTAACGATGATCGCGTGCTGCTGCAAGCCATGGCCAGAGTGGTGCTAGATGATCGGCGCGGATCGCTGGCAGAACAACTGGAACACCGCATCGTCACCGGATCGCGGGTTCCGGCCTTGATGCCTGGTAGCACTGCCATCGCCGATTTGCCCAGACCATTGCCGCCACGCGAGTTGATTTTCCAAAACGGCTTTGGTGGCTTCACCCCGGACGGCCGCGAATATGTTATCACCCTGAGGCACGGCCAAATGACCCCGGCACCATGGGTCAACGTGTTGGCCAATCCCAATTTTGGCACGGTCATTTCAGAGAGTGGCGCAGCTTACACATGGGCGGACAATGCCCATGAATTCCGCCTGACCCCATGGAGTAATGATCCGGTGCAGGATCCCACGGGCGAAGCGTTATATATTCGCGATGAACAGACCGGTCAGTATTGGTCGCCCACGCCGCTGCCCGCTGGTGGCACCTCGCCCTATGTGATTCGTCACGGCTTTGGCTACTCCGTCTTCGAGCATACCCAATTCGGCATCACCTCCGAGTTGTGGATCTATGTGGCGATCAACGCCCCGGTGAAATTCACGCTGCTGAAATTGCGCAATGACTCGGGGCGGTCACGCCGCCTGTCGGTCACCACTTACGCGGAGTGGGTGTTAGGGGAGCTGCGGCACAAGAGCTTGCTGCACGTGCAAACCGAGGTGGACACCAAGACCGGCGCGTTGCTGGCACACAATTACGCCAACACGGATTTTTCCGATCGTATCGTCTTCCTTGACGTCAATGACGCCACGCGCGTGCTCACCGGAGATCGCAAGGAGTTCATCGGCAGAAACGGCTGCCTGTCGCAGCCAGTCGCGCTCAAGCGCGCCGGCCTGTCCGGTAAAGTCGGTGCCGGCCTCGATCCGTGCGGCACTCTCCAAGTTGCCTTCAATTTGCCAAGCGGGCAGTCACGGGAAACTAGTTTTCGGCTCGGGGTTGGGCGCAGCTTGGCCGAGGTGCAGGGTCTCATCTATCGGTTTCGGCGCGCGGACGCGTGCCTCACCGCGCTCGAAGAGGTTCATTCCCATTGGAATCGGACCCTCGGCACGGTGTATGTGGAGACGCCGGACCCCGCCGTCAATGTGATGGCTAACGGTTGGCTGCTATATCAGACGCTGAGCTGCCGGATCTGGGGGCGCACCGGCTTCTATCAATCCGGCGGCGCTTACGGATTCCGCGACCAGTTGCAGGATGTGATGGCCCTGGTGCATGCCGCGCCGGCCATCACCCGCGAGCATTTGCTGCGTGCCGCCGCGCATCAATTTCACGAAGGCGATGTGCAACATTGGTGGCACCCACCCGCCGGGCGCGGTGTGCGCACCCATTTTTCCGACGACTATCTGTGGTTGCCATACGTGACCTGCCGTTATGTTTCCTGTGTTGCGGACACGGGCGTGCTTGACGAAATCATTCCCTTTCTGGAAGACCGTCCGGTCAAGCCCGATGAGGAGGCCTACTATGATTTGCCGAATCGCTCCGCAGAGGCGGCCTCTCTTTACCAACATTGCGTGCGCGCCATCGAACACAGTCTAACATTCGGAGAACACGGCCTGCCTCTCATAGGCTGTGGCGATTGGAATGACGGCATGAACCTGGTGGGTCATCAGGGAAAGGGTGAAAGTGTCTGGCTGGCTTTCTTCCTTTTCGACGTGCTCACCCACTTCGCCCCGGTGGCACGCGCACAACACGATCCCGCATTCGCCGAGCGCTGCCTCGCCCACGCCAAACAACTCCAACGAAATATCGAGGACCATGCCTGGGACGGACAGTGGTTTCGCCGTGCCTACTTCGATAATGGCGACCCCCTCGGCTCCCAGGCCAATCCGGAATGTCAGATTGATTCCCTGCCACAAAGTTGGTCGGTTATCAGCGGCAGCGGCGAGGCGTCCCGCTCGCGCCAAGCGATGCAATCCCAAGCGCTGCAATCCGTGGATCAGCGCTTGGTCCGGCGTGACGCCGGCCTGATTCAATTGTTTGATCCGCCCTTTGACAAATCCTCCCTCAATCCGGGCTACATCAAAGGTTACATTCCCGGCGTGCGGGAGAATGGCGGCCAATACACCCATGCGGCGATTTGGACAACCATGGCCTTCGCGCTGATGGGAGAAAATCAACGCGCCTGGGAACTCTTCAATATGCTCAACCCCGTCCATCACGGCGGTTCTCCCGAGCAAATCGCCATTTACAAAGTCGAGCCCTACGTCGTCGCCGCCGATATCTACGGCGTTGCACCGCACACCGGGCGCGGCGGCTGGACCTGGTATACCGGTGCCGCCGGTTGGATGTATCGCCTGCTCATCGAAACCCTCCTCGGTGTTAATCTGGAAGGCGAGCAATTGCGCTTGATCCCCCGCCTGCCGGATAGTTGGGATCACTTCAAGGTCCATTATCGCTTCCGCCAGACGGTCTATCACATCACCATCTCCCGGCTCGCCGCTGATGCGGCCGATACCCCTCTGCTCACTCTGGATGGCCATGAGTTTGCCGATAACTGCATCCCCCTCGCCGATGATCAGCTGGAGCATGTCGTCGAGTTGAAAGTCCCGATTGACTCATGAATCGACGGTGACGTTGATGCCGACGAGGGTTCCGCAGCGTCACAGGATGGTCACCTGCACGCTGCTCTCAATGATGCCGGCTGAAATGGCATGGCGGGTGAGGCTGGCGGTGTCGTGGATATTGAGTTTTTCCATGACTTTTTGGCGGTGTTTTTCCACGGTCTTGATGCTGATGTGCAGCTCGTCGGCGGTTTCCTTGTTGGCCTTGCCCTCGGCGATGAGTTGCAGCACCTCCATCTCGCGCGAGGTGAGATGGGCGGCGTTGTGCTTCGGCTTCTCGCCCATGGTCTTGGCCTTGCGCTGATGGTGGTGGCGGCGGTTGAATACGCTGGAGCTGAAAAACCGTTTGCCTTGGCAAATATCCCGGATCGCCACCGCCAGCACCTGCGAGCCGGTTTGTTTGATCAGGTAGCCTGCCGCACCCAAGGCCATCGCCTGCTCGACGTAGGCGTCGTCGCCATGTGCGGACAGGATGAGCACCCGGGTGGTGGGTGTGGCATGCAAAATCTGGCGTGTCGATTCCAAGCCATTGAGCAAAGGCATGGCGATATCCATGACGACCACATCGGGTGTGAGCGTCGCGGCCAGTGCCAAGGCTTGGCGTCCGTTCTCCGCCTCACCGACGACTTGGATGTCTGACTCAAGTTTCAACAAGGCTAACAGCCCTTCGCGGACAATCAGGTGGTCTTCAGCTAGCAGGACAGTGATCGGGTTCATGGGGTGTCGTGGTTGGGGGGCGTCGGATTCTATCAACACTTTCTGCGGCCGGGTCTTTGGCGGGGGGTATCGACGCGCACGGTAGTGGCATGACCGGGAGCGGAGACCACCGCAAACGTGCCGCCGTGCATCTCGACGCGTTCCCGCATGCCCAGCAGGCCGAGTCGGTTGTGTTTCTTGGCGCTGGCTTTGCCATTCACTTCAAAGCCTTGTCCGTTATCAGTGATTTCCATAAGGATGCTGCCGTCGAGGGATTCTATGCTGACCTCCACCCGGCTGGCCTTGGCATGGCGGGCGACATTGGTGAGCGCCTCCAGGGCGACGCGGTATAGCATGGTGCGCAGCGTGTCGCTGGTGTCCTCGATGCCGGCGAACACCTTGAGACTGGCGCGGATGCCGGTGTCTTCCATATAGCCTTTGAGAAACGATTGGAGCGCGGGAATCAAGCCGAGGTCATCCAGCAGAGTGGGGCGCAGCTCGCGTGCAAAGCGATGCACAATATCCACGGATTTCTCGACCAGGCGTTGGGTGCTGGCGATTTGCTTGCGCAGCTGCGCGCTGCTAGTGGTTGACTCTGCCGTCAGACCCGCCAGCCGCACGTTGATGCTGGTGAGGGTTTGGGCAATGACGTCATGGAGTTCGCGGCTGATCTTGCGGCGCTCCTCTTCCTGCACGGACAACAGTTGGCGGGACAAATGGCGCAACTCCTCTTGCATCTGTTGCGACTTTTCTAGCAAACTGATAGAAGTCAGTTCGCTGGCCCGCAGCGACTCCTCCACCACCTTGCGCTGGCGGATTTCCTGTTTCAACTTCGCGACCGAGTTGGCCAGTTCGATGGTGCGTTGGCTGAGGGTCTTGACGACTTGGTTATCAAGCGGGGTGATGGATTCGGTGAAGAACGCCGCCGCCCGGGCTGTCATTTCCTCCCGCGTGACCGCCGAGACATCCTCCAACAGCAATTGAGTCAACGCCTGATGGTGGATTCTGGCCAAATCCAACGTCTCCAAGCCGGCGGCCACCGCCGCTCTGTCAACTTTGTGCGCCGCTCGCGGGCCCGCTTGGGAAGCTTGCTCGCATTCCGCACGCAAGGCTGCCAGGTAATTGCCTGACAACCGGTTCAAGGGAGAAATTTTCATATGCACGCTCCAAGGCAGGAAGATCACTAGCCACCTCCCATTGATGGATAATGTCCGCTGGTCGAATTTGTTCAAGTGTAATATGACGCGCTTGCAACAGTCGCTCGCCAATGGGGTGTTACCCTGCTGTTAATTCGTGCCGGTATTGGCTGCGGATGGCGAGCGGAAATCCGACCAGTGCGCCATCCGTAAGCCCGATTCCGGTGGCCTGATAGAGATTATCGTGCATCGCCACGGTGGCCACATGCGAGTCACCGACCGTCTTGCCGCGGACGACGCATAGGATTTTCTGACGCGGCGCAAGCCGACGGCAAAGTGCTTGCGAGCCTCGCCGCTAGGGTCTCTGGCCACCGTGGCGGTTGCCACCACCAACGCGCTTGCGCCCTCTGCGAGGTTTCATTCATTGAATATTACTAGGGGTGATTTGTTCAAACAAGACCTGCGGCCCTTTGCGCCATGTGCGCAACGGTTGTCAGGCATTCGCGCTGGTCGCCCTCATCAGCACCAGTTGGACCCCGGTCGTCTGCCGGGCCGAAGAAGCCGCCGCTCCGGCGCAAACCGAGCAAGTTCTCACCCGCGGCCCGGTGCATGAAGCATTTGCCGGGGTGGTTATACTCGCACTCAGGCTACACCTACACGCCATCGATTTTGCTCGATCTGGCGGTCTTCGCCGAGGCCCTTTTTCTGCGGCCGAATTACCACCACTATTATTTCGGTGACTACTATGACAACAGCTATCATAATGGAGGCTATTTCTCGGCCTATGCCTATCAATCCAACCGCGATGGTTATGACCCGATCTATTCCCATCAACGCTGGAGCCATCGTCAGGACCAGGGCTGGGACAACCGCATGGGCGCGTCCTATCAATATCGCCGTGACAACGTGGGCGCCCGGCCGCCGCGCACATGGGACGCCCAGCGGGCCATCGCCACCAATTCCGAATTCAAACAGAACCGCATGCTGGTGGCCACGCCCATCGACCAAATGGCGAAGCGGAAGGATGGCAGTGTGCAATTCCAAAGCGTGACCAAGGCCGAGCGGCAGCAGCTCACCCAGCGCAACCAGGATGTGCAGAAATTCCGCGATGAGCGCCGCACGCTGGAAACCAAGACCGTGGACCAGGCCACCCTCAAGGCGGGCGCAAGCGCGGAGCCGACCAAAGTGGAGCGCACCAGATCGCCCATTGTGGCAAAATCGGCCAATCAGTTAGGCAAGGGCAAGGCCCCGCCGGTGGCGCTGCGCTCACCCAAGGTGGACGCCAACATCCAACCGAAGGCTGGTACCGCCGATCACCAACCGGGAGCAGACAAGGACAAAACCCTGCCCGAGCCTCGCGTGAAACAGGTCCAGCCCGAGCCTCGCGTGAAGCAGGTCCAGCCCGAGCCGCGCGTGAAGCAGGTCCAACCCGAACCGCGCGTGAAGCAGGTCCAACCCGAACCGCGTCAGAAACAGGTCCAACCCGAACCGCGCCAGAAACAGGTCCAACAAGCGCCGCGCCAACAAGCGCCAACGCCACGTGAACAGCCAGCCGCCAAACAGCCGGCTGCGCATGGTGGCGGCGGAGGTGGCGGAGGTGGCGGAGGTGGCGGAGGTGGCGGAGGTGGCGGAGGTGGTTCCGACCAATCTAACGAAAAGGACTCAAAGAAGAAGGGGAAAGAGTAATCCCGCCTTGGCAACATCAACACCAGTCTGCTCCGTTCTCTGGGCCTGTAATGAAGTAGGGTTTCCCCCCATGGCGGGTTGCCCACC
>JBAXOF010000152.1:0-9003 GCA_037133375.1 Verrucomicrobiota bacterium
CGTAGCTCAGTTGGTAGAGCGCAAGACGGTCACCCTTCACCGGGTGGCCGTTTTTGTGTGATAAAAGCAAGCGTTCTTGACAAAACGTGAAGAACGCGCAACAAGCGGCCATGAGTGAGCCGCTACCTCTCCGCACCGACTCGTATGGACGGATCGTGATCCCCGAAGCTCGGGGCAAAGCTGCTGCGCATGACGCGTGGATGGCGCAAGGCGGAAGGACTTACCGGCATTCCGGCCAGTTTCGCCATGGACCGATGAAGGGCAAGACCTACGATCAGGCCAAGCAGCAGTTTGAGGCGATGTGGGCCGGTGCTTCGGACGCGGTGAAGGAGAAATACGCGGGTCGGTCGAACAGCGACTTGGCACCGAGCGAGGTTGCGGCCAACCGTCGCTTGATCGAAGGCATTCAGCCGACGCCGGCTGGTGGAGCGAAGCCAGACATGAGTTCGGCGGGTGGAGCGAAGCCAGACATGAGTTCGGCGGGTGTTCAAAAGCGCCGGATGGCGAGCTATGGGTTTGAGAAGGACAAGAATGGCAACGCGGTCAAGATCGGTTCGCCCGTCGTCGCAACCCGGAACGCGCGCGCCGACTCTCTCAATCCGGGTTCCAGCAACATTGTCGCCGGTCCTCCAGCACCGAAGGCTGTCGCCCAGGCATCCGATCCGGTCAACATTGGATCGCCCGAGGAGCAGTCGCGCGTGCAAGCGGAGCTTGAGCGCACGGCAGGGCTCGGCACGGCTGACAATGCTGGCACCGTGAGCAACACGGCGGCGGCTTTGGCCAGCAAGCCAACGTCTGTGCCAGAAGCCTCAATGCTTCCTGACGATTCTCCCAAGCCGTTAATCTCTCAGCGGAACGTCCCGACTTCAACCAATCAGGTTACCGGAGCGACCGGTAGAAATGGAGTTCTCACGCCGTCCGTGAATCCATCCTTGAAGATTGACACGACTCAAGCTCCGCCAGTTGTAGCCAAAAAGCTCACTCCAACTGCCGGAAATCTGGTTCAAGTGGCAGAGGGATCGTTAGATAAAAGCTCGCTTGATCTTTCAGACAAGCAAAAGCCAGCCGCACCGCCTGCTGCATCGCCCTCCACTTCCGCCGCCGCGCCGACCGTGGCCGGTATCAAGAGGCCGACGCCGATCAACAGCACCACCGGTTTGCCGATGGGTTGGATTCCCGGTGACGACACGCAGGGTATGAGTGCCGGGACGCAGGATAAAGCGAACGAATCGAACGCCCGCCAGGCAGCGGCTACTTCCTCCGATCTGGCAACGCCCGCGCAATACGCCGGGGCAAAGAGCATGATGGAGCGTGATGGCAACTCCGCTCGCACGGCTCCCGCATCTCTAATTGCTGGAGTCACCCGGCCATCTGGTCCTGATCCAACTTCCGCACCCGCCGCTCCCGCATCCGATCCGATTGTTGCCGCCGACGCGCCGACCGTGACGCCCGATTCCGCCGCGCAAGCCAAGGTGAGCGCCATGTCCGTGCCGGATCTTGAAAAGGCATCCGGCCAGAAGTTTTTCACAGGACGAACGCTGCCGCTCGACCAGTTGGTTGCAGGCCGCACGAGCACGCAAATTGCACAGGGTTTCAAGAAACCCGCGCCCAAGCCAGCTATCTCCTGGCGCTGATTTTCACATCTGACGGCCCGCAAGGCGGGAACAACAGCCGGTGGAATCCGGCAAAACCAAACCACATCATGGACGACACGAGCCCCTTTAGCGATAAAGACCCATCACAAGTAGCCACCGGAGCGGACAGCGCGGCGGTTGACCCGAATCCATCACCGCAAAGCGGACGGATTGCGGCGACGCTGGGCAGGCCGGTATGGGAGCAGTTCGTCACCAACAGCGTGGCGCGGGAAAATAACCAGGGGATCGTTCAGGCCGAGCAGAGCTATCAGACTCGCACCGGCATGGACAACCGCCAGGCCGAATACGATAGCCGTCAGGCGGAGCGCATTGCGGCCCGGAACAGCAAGGAAATCTGGAAGGGATCACACGGGAAGCTGCTGCACAAGATTGGCGACACGTCGGAATTCCTCGACCCGTCCGATTACGTTGACCACCCGGTGGCCGGCACCGAGGCGCGCAAGAGCCTTTGGCAGCGCGACGTGAAGGACGCTAAGACGGTGGCCCAGGGATACGCCGACCAACTGGCCGACCCGGCGCTCAATGCGAAGAAGATGAAGCAGTCGGATTACGACAACGCCTTCGCCGAGGGGTCAACGCTGCAAGAAACCGACCCGCGCCACATCGAGCTGAAAAAGCAGATCATGGACCACAACGATTATGTGGCCCAAGAGAAGGATTTGAAGCAGAAGCATTGGGATGCTTCCACCCACGCTCACGCCTTGGAGGCGACCGACCCGGACGAGTGGCACGCCGCCAAGAAGGTGGCCGACATCAACGCGAACCGGGGTTCTATCATCCAGGGCGCACAGGACCAGCACGCCGAGGCCGACACCGCCGCCGCCAGCCTGGCGCAAGACCAAGCCGCGTTGCAGGCGCGCATGGCCCAAGGGGTTAAAGCCAGCGAACTGCCGGCCATTCAGGCGCAACAGGAGCAGCACGCGCAGGCGCAGGCCGTGATTGACGCCAGCAAGCAGACGGCGAATGCGCAGCTCGACACCGTGAAGCAGGCGGCGAGTTCCGCCACGGTGCAATCTCCTGCGAGCGAGGGCATGATGGGAACCTTAACCCGCAACCTTGCGACCAACATGCCCGGAGCTTTCGGAACGGCGCTTGGTGCGGTAGGTGGCACGGCGCTTGGGGGATTGGCGGGCATTGAGTCCGGTCCCGTCGCGATTGCCACGGGCATTGCTGGCGGAATCGCTGGCGGTGTGGGCGTCCACAAACTGCAAACGATGCTCTCGAAGCCCGATGAGCTGGCGACGAACGCCGCGCAGATGGAAGCCAATGCCAAGGAGCATCCCTACGTCACCCAGGCGGCAAACATGGCGAGCATGCTGGTCGGGTTCATGGGCGGTGGTGGAGCATCCGTGGAGAACGTAGGAGGCAAGGTCATTGGCAAGGCGCTCACGAAATCTGGTGCGGATGTGTTGCGGGCCGGCGCGAATGGCGAGGTGGCATCTACCATGGCCAGCCTGATCGAGAAAACGACCCACGGCGCTGCTGGATTCGCGCGGGTTGAGGGATCGACCGCAGCTCAGGAAAAGTATGTCGATGGAAAGAAAGATGTCTCGGTGCTCGACCGGATGGCGAAAGGAACCATTGAAGGCGGTTCCATGGGAGTTGTTGGTGGCGCATTATTCAAGCCGACGGCTGAGGCTCTTGGAGCGATCGGTCTGTTCGACACCGTTAAAAAAGTCCTGTGGGATTCCAGCAAGACGGTTATTCCCGACGTGGCTGCAATGCAGTTGAGCGGTGATTTGTATGACCACATCGTTCACGGCAAGGAGTTCAATTTTAATGAGACCGTCAAGCGCGCGGGAGCGGACGTTCTTCCATTCGTAATTCAAAACCTGTTCATGCACGGGATGGGATCGCTTAAAAGCAAAATGGCAGGTGCCGGTGATGGTGGGGAAAACATCCTGAAATCGGTCAACGACCACCTGGCCGCCACCGACCCGACGCTTGCGCCGGCCACCGCCGACGAGTTGCAGCAGGCACACCAGATGTTTGGTGGCCACGCTGACCCGGCTGTTGCCGCCAAGCGATATGCCGATGGTGTGTTGATCCACCGCCAGTTGACCGACATCGATGCGCAGGACACGCAGGCCGTGGCCGACGCGCAATCCAACCTCGACGCGGTTAGGGCCAGCGGGGTGGATGACAAGAACGCGATTCCCGCAGCGGAAGCCGCGCTTGAGACGGCGAAGGCGGGCGGCGGGCGTGCAGACCTGGTGCGCGCTTCGATGAAGATCGCATCCGGCCAGGACATGACGAACCTGACCGACGCGGAACTGACCCAACTCGGCGTGAAGCGCGGAAAAGGTGATAACTTTCCCACGCCATTGAGCTCCAAGGAGCTCTCCGCCAATGGGCTCGATTCACCATTGGTGCGCGAGGGTGCCGACGGGTCGCCGATCCTCAAGGACGACGCAATCAAGCGCGTGGCGGCTATCTCGCCCGACGCGCGCGCCAAGATTTCGATGGATGAGACGCAGGCCGATGCAGCCGCTCGTTCCCGCGCCGAGTCCGAAAAACAACTTTCCACGTCCGCGCCGGATGGTTCGCAGGGAGAACCTGCGCCGGGTGTTGGATTACCTCACGAAACAGAGGCCGGCGTGGGAAAACCTATCGTGCCGGAGGTTCAGGCCACCGCCGATCCTGCCAAAGCTCCCGCCAAAGCAGAAGCAGCTCACCCGCAGCACGCGGCCACCGTCAAGCGGGCGCTCGCCCATATTGCCAAAATCGTGTCCGGCAAGGGTCGTCTCGGGAAAGCCATCGAGGTATCCAATGATCCCAAGGACCGGGCCGTTCAGAATAGCGGCAAGATCACCATCAACCCGGAGCGTCTCACGAAAGAGGCCCTGGATAACGGCATGACGCCCGATCAGGCGCACGACCATTTCAAGGCGGTGGTGGACGAGGAGATCAACCACCTGGCCGAGCATCACGCCAAGGTGGCGATATTCAATGCGGCGAAGGGCAAGGGCGATCCCCGGTCCTTCAAGGAGTGGAACAATTCTCACTCCAAGAAGCTTCTGGACTCTGACTTCGCGGGAGCGAAGGGCGAGAAAATGCGCTCCGTCTATACGATGACCACCGACTCCCAGCGGTCGGAATGGGACGCCAAGACGCCTGCTGAGAAAGAGGAGTTTAAGAAAGAATGGGCGGCCAAGACCGACCCTGAACGGTCGTCGGCCACCTCCAAGGAGCTGGTTTCCGCGCAACTTGCCAATTGGGACAGCATGAACGACTCGCAGAAGTTGTCCGAGTCGGTGCGCATCCTAATGCAGGAGCGCGGAAAGATGGGAGCGACCGAACGCGCGAAAGTGGTAATCAGCGAAGAACTCAAGAAGTATATCCAGCTGGTGTTGCATTCGCTGCGCACGCTGGCCGTTGGCGACGGTCTCACGCCGGAAATGGCCGCCTACATGAAAACCATGGAGGAGGCGATAAAGGACATCACGACTCATGACAGCGCCCGCCCCACCGAACCGCCCGCTCCCAAAAAAGACGGAAATCCGCCAACTCCAAAAGCAGGGCCTAAGCCGCCACCAAGCGAAGGCGCTGGTCCACCGGCAGGCGCAGGCCAAGAAGCGGGTGGATTGAAGGTTGGCGACCGGGTGGCATTCAACCACCCCGGAGCGGGCGGCGACGCCGAGGGCGAACTGGTGAAACTTTCACCCGATGGCAGCAACGCGATTGTTTCTCGAAACGGAGTGAATTTTCCGGTGAAGACTGATTCGATTCGTGCGCTTGATGCTCCAAAAGACCCGGTTTCTGAGACACAGGCACCGAAAGCGTCAACGGATGAGACTCAAACGCATAGACATCAGAAACCTTACTCAGAAATGGTTAAGGGAGATAGGTTCACAGACAACGGCCAAGAGTTCCAAGTCTGGCGTAATCGCCAAGGAACGGTTGAAGCTCATCCGATAATTGACGGAAAACCTATCATCAACAATCAATCCGGAGTTCGCTTTGCTGTAACCGAGATGGCGAAACTCAGGAATCCAGATGACAGATATTTGGATGATTCCAAACTATCACAGACAACCCCTCTCGCGGACACTCCGCAAACCCCAACCCCACAAACCAATGGCCGGAAAGAAAAAGCCAGCACCCAAGCCCGTAAAAAAGGGCAAGTGCTGAACGAACCCGCTGCCGGGGACAATACGTCCCCGGTGGCGGACACGGCCTTGAGTGAGGGCGACAAGAAGATGCTCGATGCGCTCGATGGGTTGTTCACGTCGGAGCTGCCGAAGAATCCTGCGGAAGACTTCGAGCAGAAGATTCCCCCGGATCGCTTCGAGAAGTTGATGGGAGCCGCCGCCTCGTGGGTCAAGGAAGGGGTGGACTCGCCGGAAAAACTCGCCGCCAAGCTGGGTTCCGTAGCTGACGGGAAACTCAAGCCATTCTCACAACGCATCTGGTCTGCGCTGCATGCGGCTGGGGCCGATGGCGACACGCAGCCGGATTGGGTGAAGATGCACGCGGCTGATATTCCGATTGCGGCTAAAGCGCCACGCAAGGGCCGCAATTTCAACCCATCCCGAACGATGGAATTGTTCCACAGCAACCCGTTTGTGGATTCCATTCTTCGGCAAGGCGGAATGATGTCCGCATCCCGCGCCCGCAAGGAGATGGGTAAGGCTTGGTGGAAGCTGAATTCATCGCAGTATGAGGATGCGCCACGATTCAACAACCCGACGTTCAACTCCATTTATTCACGCAACGGCCAACTCACGCCTAACCGGGTAGCGGAAGGCATCTCGGGTCATGGCCTGATGGAGACGGGCGACGTGAACCGCATGTGGGCGGAACTCCGCAAGGCCGCAGATTCCACGACCAATCAGAACAGGACGATTGGCAAGGAAATGGTGAAATCCGCGCTGGCGGAGAAACAAACCGTGGAGTTTTCCAAGGTGAACCAAGAGCGGGAATCCGGTGTCATGGGCCTTCAGGCCGGGGATTTTAACCCAGGCGAAGGCCACGAATTCACCATCGGCGGCGAGCGGTTTACCGTGGAAGCCAACGATGGCGAGACCGTGACCATCAAGGATGGCGAAAAGTTCGGTGAGCAACGAATTCCCGTAGATGAGACGCTGTGGGTTGAAATCTCAGGCGCTGACAGCTTTCTGCCTGAAGAGGATGTTATCTCGGGATCAGGGAAACTTGTTGACGAAACGATAAAGCAAGGGTATGGATCGCTTGATGAGCGAGACCAATCAACCCCAGAAGACCCCGGCTTGGGATTGGTTCCAAAAACTGAATCCGATCGACAAGGCGAGGGTTCGGCTGGAGTGCCGCAAGGAGGAAGCCCGGCGCAGGGCGACAGCGGCGAAGTAAAGCGGCCCCCGGTGTCCAAAATGGACATCAAGAATCAGGACAACAAGGAGTTGTTCGCTGATGATGGAGGATTCAAGCTGGGTCAGGACAGCACCGTTGACGGCGACAAGGTTGCCGCCGACCTCAAGGCAAAGGAGGAAGCCAAGGCGGCACAGGATGCCGCGCAGGGCGATATGTTCGGCGAGCCTCCCCCACCCGCCCCCGGCACTCCGGAATTCAAGGTGCTGACGGCGGCAGAGAAGCAGGCGGCGGTCAAGCATCTGGTGGCGCGCAAGCAGGCGGGAAAGATCACCGACTTCGGAGAAAAGCTCCAGGGAGCAAAGAAGGACTTGTGGAGCGGCTATCGGAAGTCTCTGAGCGAAGAACTTCCAAGTGAAGCGTCCGAAATCACGCTGTCCAAGCATCTTCCCGAGCCGGACTATGATAAGGCGATTGCCGAGGGCGTGGATCCAGATTCGCTGGCCACGTTCAAGGCGCTGCGCGACCTGATTCCCAGCAAGCCACGCAAGGGCTACAAGCTCGAACGGTGGGTTTCTTCCGTGAAGGAGTTGCGGCCATTGATGAAGATGCTGATGGACGGAAACGAGTCCGGCTTCAAGGAAGCGTTGTCAAAGATCACCGACGGTAACCAGAGCATGAAAGATCAGATTTCGCTCTACAAGGATCTCGGCCATCCGGCGTTCACCAAGGCCGCAGACTGGAAGATTCTCAATGGAGTTACATCGTTCTTCAAAGACGGGGTGAAGTTGGACAAGCCGATGAGCACGCAGAACGCGCTCTACAAAGGCCGTTTTATCTCAGGCATGGAAGCGACGCCCGACCGGGCTGGATACCAGGAATTGCTCGGCAAGATTCGCAAGCGAATCCTCAATGAACTTGAGACTCCCGCCGAAAAGAATGCAAAACCGGTCGAGTTCTCGCTGTATCGTGACCGCTTCACCAAGGAGCTGTATGTCGGAAAGAAAGCCGTCAACGGGGTGATCCGCATGAAAGGCGGATTCGCAGACGTAAAAGATGCCCGTCAATACATGACTGACAATCAGGCGAAACTTGAGGAGCAGTGGGCGGGGATGAAGGTGAAGCCGGACTATCGCCGCCAGGTCAACTCCCCGCGCCAGGGGCCAACACGGCGCGAAGGAGACGCCACTCCCGAGTCGTTTCAAGACGCCTTCGGGTTCCGTGGCGTGCAGTTCGGGAATTGGGTCGAAGACAGCCGCCGCCAAGTGGACATCAACGAGGCGTTCGACGCGTTCATGGACTTGGCCGACGCCATCGGCATCCCACCCAAGGCGGTAAGTCTCGACGGGTCGCTTGGGATGGCTTTTGGTGCCCGTGGAAACGCTGGAGCTGCCGCCCATTACGAACCCGGACAGGTGGTCATCAATCTGACCAAGAAGTCAGGACCCGGATCTCTAGGCCATGAGTGGTTCCACGCCTTTGACAACTATTTTGCGCGACTCGACAAGACCGGCGAAACCAAGGCGAAGTCTCTGGACAGTTTTGCGACCACGAATTCAGGCTCTCCCAAACACATGCGCCCGGAAGTATGGGCCGCGTTCAAGCAGATTCGAGCGGTGCTCGATAAGGGGCCGTTCGCGGAAAGAAGCAAGACGCTCGACGACGCTAAGAGCAAGTCCTACTACGGAACCACCATTGAGAAGGCCGCTCGCGCCTTTGAGCGTTACACGGTTGACCGGCTGGCTAAAAAGGATGTTTCCAACGACTATCTGGTGAATATCGTCAAGGACTTCTCTCCCGCTTTGCCAACTCCAGAGGAAATGTCGGGAGGAATCACCCAAGCCTTCGACCACCTGTTCAACACGCTCGACACCAAGGAGACGGACAAGGGGGTGGCGCTGCACACGTCTGAACTGCCCAAGCGCAAAGAGAAAGACCCGTTCTACTCGAAACTCGAACGCACGGTTGACGAAAAGATTCCCAACAACGCGAGTCCCGCGCAAGTCATCGCCACGCTCACCAGTAGTGGGGTGAAAGCTGAGGAAATCAAGTGGAGCGGGAT
>JBAXOF010000153.1:0-8945 GCA_037133375.1 Verrucomicrobiota bacterium
AAACTCGTGCCGTTAGAATCACATTTCACCCACGGATTCAGCGGAAGAGGCTATTTTTTTGGCATGTTCGACGAGGAGTTATTCGCAGACATTTCTGGGCGAAACCCTTAGCTGGACACGCACCAGGGCCAGTGGCGATGAGGTTCTAATTCCGTTAACCACCATTACCCCGGAAAGTCTTTTTGGCCAACCGCCAAGTTCATGTGAAAACGGCATGGCAGGTGTTGGTGGTGAAGTGAGTTACGGCATAATGGTCATTCCTAATACTAGTTTTTTTGCGTTTTGTTATAGCAATGTGGATCCAAGCAGTGGCTCGACAGACCACATTACGGTAAATGGTTCAATCCGTCTTGATCGCGCTTACTCCTATACGATCACTAAATACGGTGGGTCTCCAGAGATTGCGCCGTTAGTCGTTCCGTCGTGGTTGCGCGTAGAAGGTGGTGTTCTTGGCCCTGGAATATATACGTTTGCCGCATCTGTAAATGGAAATCAAACAGCCTTGAACTTCAAAGCGAATCTGGTGCCTTATAACGGTGTGTATTCGGGTGATAGTGGTATTCCATCAACTCCACCAAACCCGGGTTCTGCAGCAGGAGAACCGGTGGATACGGCAACAGGCGCATTTTACACGGATCAGGATCTGCTGAAACTGACAGGAGCGCGCAATCTTGCATTTGGGATTCATTACAATTCCCGGCTGTGGAGCGGAACTCAAGGGGCGCTGGGTAACTGGCACCATGACTATGAGGCCAAAGCTGCAGTGAATGGAGATACGATTACCGTGGATTGGGGAGGAAGCCGTACCAATTCATTTGTCTTAAACCCATCGCTTGGAAACCACACCGGCGTGGAGAACTCTGTCAAATACGATGTGATCACCACCCGCACGGATGGTTCCTATCAACTCACTCGCAAATCAGGTGAGCGCTACATCTTCGCCGCCAATGGCAAGCTGTTCCAAATTGCAGATAAAACCGGGAACGTTCTGAATCTGGACTATGACCCAGACACGGGGAATTTGAGGAATGTAACGGAGCCCGTGTCGGGGGCGTGGCTTGCGTTCACATACGCATCAAATGATTCTATTGATAACGGCAAGCTTAAATCAGTGTCGGCATCGGATGGTCGCCAGCTAGAGTTTGCTTATGCATCTAACTATCCAAGTCAGTTCTCTCGTCACTACTCAAGTGGCGTATATTATTCCTTGATACATTTTCAAGTTTCACTGGCGTCAGTGACGCTTCGCAACTCAGACGGTTCACTGGCACGGACCAATTCCTTCGACAATAACGAATTAGGTCGCCTGCTAACCATGACATCTCCCGCCGGAACACAGATCGTATCAAACACCTATGATGGGTGGGGTCGAGTGGTGAGCCAACAGGATGGCACATCTCCGGCGATCACGGTGGGAGACATTACAATCCCGGCCAAGACGGCGAACACTACGACCTTTGCCTACGACGACACCTCGCAGCCGGGCTACCGCATCACAACCGTGACTGACCGCTTGGGCGGCACCATCGTCTTCAAGCATGACGCGAACCTGCAGCTTGTGAGCAGGACGGATCAACTCGGCCACACCACCAGTTACACTTACGATGCAAATGGCAACACCATCTCGGTCACAGACCCGCGTGGCAACACCACCTTGTTTGAATATGATACCGCCGGCAACCTGACGCGGACCACTGACGCCGAGAATAAGGTGACAAACAGCACTTGGGATGGGGCACGCAATCTACTGACCGTCACCAACGCACTGGGCCAGACGACCACCTTGACCTATGACGCCTACAACCGACCGCTAACTGCCACTGACCCTGCGGGCCATGTAACCTCCACCCACTATGACGCGGCAGGTTTGCCGGACCAGGTGACATCCCCGCGCGGCGGCCAGACACTGCTGCAAAACACCAGCGGCTTGCCGACCGGCATCACCGACGCCACCGGTCGCACGTCACAATTCCAATACGACGCGGCGGGTCGCTTTTCCGTTAGAACCGATGATGCGGGCAAGCAATGGGCATACGGCCACGACATCCTGGATAACATCACCTCGGTGACCGATCCGCTCGGTCATGTGGTAACCACGGTTTACGGCTGGCATGGCAAGCCAACCCTGGTCACCGACGAATTGGGCAACGAAACGCGCCTCTATTACGATGGCAACACCAACCTGCGTGCACGGGTCAACCCGGACGGCGGGCTCACCCGTTATGATTATGATGCCGAGGACCGTCTCATTACCGTGACCGACCCTCTCGGCCACGCCACCACTCAGACTTATGATGCGGCGGGACGCCTCCTGGGCTCGACGGACCCAACCTGGCGGAGCGGGGCCGCTACCTATGATGCCAGCGGCAATTTGCTCCAAACCATCGATGGCAAGGGCGTCGCGGTTCAGACCGCAACCTATTCGGTTGGCAACCACCTGCTATCCAGCCAAGACGCGTTAGGCAACAGTTCCACCTATGGCCATGATTCGCTGGGCCGCCCGTCTGCGCAGACCGATCCATTGAGCCGCGTACAATCCTACGGCTACGACAATGCCGGCCGCCCGACCACCGTGGTGACGCCGGCCGGCACGGCGGTGACACAGGGCTATGATGAGTCCGGCAACCGCACCTCCCTAACTAACCCTCTCGGTGCCGCCACGGGGTTCACCTATGATCTGGCCGGTCGCCTGCTGAAGATACGCACGCCCGTCGGCAAGGAGACGACTTGCTCCTATGATGGACGTGATCTGCTCGCCTCCGCGACCGAGCCGTCCGGCCAACAGACCACCTACAGCCATGATGACGCTGGCCGCCTGACTGGTCGGAACGACCCGGTCGGCACCACCAGCTACGGACTCGACGCTCGCGGCCGTGTGCTCACGGTCACCGAAAACGGCAAGACGATCACCCGCGTATACGACCTGATGGACCGGGTGGCGCGTTACATCGATGGCTCCGGCAACGAGATTGGCTACACCTATGATCTTGCAGGAAACCTGATCACCTTGACATACCCCGGCGGCAATCAGGTCCATTACACCTACGACGCCGCCAACCGGGTGACCTCGGTGACCGACTGGGCGGGCCGCGTGACCACTTTTTCGTATGACGCCAACGGCCGTCTGGTCACTCTCTCCCGGCCTAACAGAACGGTACACCACCGCAACTATGATGCCGTCGGTCGAATGACGGGTCTGTGGGATCTCGACCCAAGCGGCCAAGTCATCCGCGCCCACGCGCAAGCCTGGAACGCCGCCGGCGAGATGACCGGCGAACAAGTCAACCCGCTGCCCGCCGACCTTGAGGAACTCCCGGCCACCATGACCTATGATGCCGACAACCGGCTCGCCACCTACGCAGGTCAAACGGTGAACTTCGACGCTGACGGCAACATGCTCCATGGTCCGCTGCAAGGCACCATGGCCAACTTCACTTACGATGCCCGCAATCGCCTGACCTCGGCAGGAGGCTATACCTATGCTTACGATGCCGAGGACAATCGGGTCTCGGTGAGTGGTCCGTCGGGCACCACTCGCTTTGTCATCAACCCGCATGCAGAGTTCAGCCAGGTGCTGACCAAGACCGATCCCGGCAGCACTGTGACCCGCTATGTGTATGGCGGCGGACTGCTGCTCCATGAGGACCGCAACGGTGCCGCCCGCTACTACCACCATGACTTCCGTGGCTCCACCGTTGCGATTACCAACCATGTCGGCGCGGTAGTGGCGCGCGTCGAATACACGCCCTATGGTGATGTTGCAACCTACACCGGAGATCCAGCCACCCCGTTCCTTTTTAATGGCGCCTACGGCGTGCAGACGGATGGAAACGGCCTGCTGTGCATGCGGGCCCGCCACTACTCGCCCGATGTGAGGAGGTTTGTTTCGCAGGATGTGCTGTTGGGCGAAGCGTCGAATGCCAGCACGCTAAACCGTTTTGCGTTTGCGAATGGGAATCCGGTGACAAAGTTCGATCCAAATGGCTTCCAGGGACAAGGCGTGACTATAACTATCTACACTTGGGATGGTCGTTTCGGGGATCCGGGTCATGCTGCCATTGAGGTCAATGGACAATATGTTTCAAAGCATCCAAAAGAGGAGAACGTGACGCTCTTCCACGGGGACGTAAAGAGTAGATACTATTTAAAAGGTGACGAGTTTGCTAAAGCCCCTCCTTCACACGCAACTTCGATTACCGTATCTGAGGAAGCTGCGAAGAAAATGGAACAAGGAGCTAAGAATCTAAAATATGTAGAGTGGCCATTTAACCTCAGGACCGCCAATTGCGTCGATGATGTGCAGCGCATACTTGAGAGAGGAGGACTCTCCCATAAACCAATTTTCACCCCAGGACAGCTTCAGGGCGCCCTTCCTGATTACGCGAGTGAGGCTCAGGGAACAATGGGCACTCCTGGAACAACGGGAACTCCTGGAACAACGGGCACTCCTGGAACAACGGGAGGACGCTGTCTTCGTTAGATGTTACGGGCCGAATTGATACCGTATGAGATTTCCGAATTGAGGTTATGATGACACAGAGTGACAGATAAATAATTAAGAATTCGCTTGGCATTTGGATCGGCGGTGGTAGGGTGGTGACATGCGCAAGGCAAGGTGGTTGGCGAACTGGCAGCATTCGACTTTGAAACCGGTGATTTATCACTGCATTTCCCGCGTCGTGGACCGGCGCTTTGTGTTTGGGGAGCGGGAATGCGAGGCGTTCCGGATGTATATGCGGATGTATGAGAACTTTTCCGGTTGCCGGGTTTTGTCTTACTGTTTGATGTCCAATCACTTCCACCTGCTGCTGGAGGTGCCACCGATGGCGGAGGGCGGACTGGGCGACAATGAGCTGCTGCAGCGGCTTTCCGCGCTCTATTCCGAGGCGTTTGTGGCTGGCGTGGCGGCGGAATTGGCGGAAGCAAGAAAAGTTGCAGTCGGTGAGACTGGAGCTGGCGCTGACGCCCGCGCGGCGGGGATTAGCGCTCGATTCACCTACCGGATGCATGATTTGAGCCAGTTCATGAAGGGCCTCTTGATTCGCTTCACGCGCTGGTTCAATCGCACCCATTCGCGGACGGGCACGCTGTGGGAGGAGCGATTCAAGAGCGTGATCGTGGAAAGCGGCGTAGCGGCGCGGACTATGGCGGCCTATATCGACCTCAATCCGGTGCGGGCGGGCATGGTGAAAGATCCGGCGGACTATCGCTGGAGTAGCTACGGGGAAGCCGTGGGCGGGGGGGCGAAGGGGAATGGCAAGAAGGCGCGAGAGGGCCTGGTGCGGGCGTATTTTTGCGATCAGGGAGTGGGTTTCGAGGCGGAGAAATGGCGCGATGTTTGCCGATTATACCGGCGATTGATGGGCTTGGCCCTCGGCCGGAAGTTGGGAAGGACGGAGGTGTCACAAGCCGCAAAAGGCCTTGGTCAGAGCACGATGAACACGGCGGAGATGCTGGAAAGCAAGGACAACTGCACGGTGTTGAAGGACTTGGGAATGGCGAAAATGCTGCGCTGTCGGGTGCGCTATTTCACGGACGGAGCGGTGATCGGTAGCAAGGAATTCGTGAACGCGGCATTCGCCAACGCACGGGAACGATTTGGCACCAAGCGGAAGGATGGCGCGAGGAAACTGCAAGGCGGAGGCGCGGCCGCCAGCGGAACCTTGTGGAGCTTGAGGAACCTGAAGAAGGGGATTGGATGAGACGGGATGCATGCGCCCCGAAATGTCCGCCATCCCCCCATATCCACGAAAAATCCCCACACTGGAGCAGGACTTCGATCGTGACCGAATCGTGAAATCGTCTTGCCAATCGCATCAGATGCAGTAGCATCACAGGCATGCGAACCACGCTTGAAATTGACGATGACGTGCTGCTGGCAGCCAAGGAACTCGCTATCAAGCAGCGCAAGACAGCTGGCAAGATTGTTTCCGAAATCTTTCGGCGCGGGATGCGGATGGGTTCTTCCGCTCCCGCGGTCAAGGAGGGCCAGCCTTATGCCATGAAAAACGGCATTCCGATTCTGCCCTCACGCGGCGAGTTGGTGACGACGGAACATGTCCAACGCGTCATGGAAAAGGAAAACCTGTAAGCCAGATGCGCCACCTGCTAGACGTCAATGTGCTGATCGCACTGATGGATCCCGATCATGTCTTTCACACCCGTGCCCATGCATGGTGGGCCGAGAGTGCTCGCCCCTGGGCCTCATGCCCACTGACGGAAAACGGCCTGCTGCGGATCATGGCGTCACCCCATTACAGCACGCAGGCAAATTTCACGCTTGCGGACCTAGCTGCCCGATTCTCGGTTTTCGTCCGTGGCACGAATCATGTTTTTTGGCCGGATTCGCTGTCACTGCGGGATCACAGGCACTTCAACCACACCTCCATCCTCTCCTCCAAACACCTGACCGACCTCTACCTGCTTGCTCTGGCTGTGGAAAAAAAGGCCGTTTCGTGACCTTTGATCGGCATATCCCACTTCCGGCCGTCCTTACTGCAAGCCCCAAACACCTGTTGGTGATCTGATGGTGACTCCCTCCCAACGCGGCGACCAACCGCCACACACTTTCAAGCATCCCGACTTCCCTTGATTCCCGCTGGCTTTTCCCAACCCCATCACCTTAAATCCCCCGCGTGAAATCCTTCCTCAGCATGTTTTTCGTCATCCTCGTGTTCCTCGTTGTCGTCGGTGGCGGCGGTCTCCTTTGGTATCTGAGTTTCACCAGCGAGTTCTCGCGCGTGGAATCTGGGCCCGCCGCCCAACCCGCCCCCGCGCCAACCCGTCCGTAGTTGTGACATGCCAGCGCCTTGCTACACAACCCCAATAACTGATAACCCATAACCTATAACATCTAACCAATGCCACCCACCCTCCTCGTCCTCGCCGCCGGCATGGGCTCCCGCTACGGCGGCCTCAAACAAATCGATCCCATGGGCCCTAACGGCGAAACCGTCCTTGACTACTCGGTCTTCGATGCGATCCGCGCCGGCTTCGGCCGCGTCGTATTCATCATCCGCGAGGATTTTGCCGAGGCATTCCAACACGGGATCGGTTCCCGCTTCGCCGGCCGCATTCAAGTGGACTATGCCTTCCAGCGCCTCGATGACTTGCCCGCCGGCTTCACGGTGCCTGGCGGTCGCAGCAAACCCTGGGGTACCACCCACGCCGTGCGCGCCGCCCGCAAGATTGTCAACGAACCCTTCGCCGTCATCAACGCTGATGACTTCTATGGCCGCGATGCCTATCAACGCGCCGCCACCTTTCTCAACCACCCGGTTGCCCCATCCGGCAAGGCCCACTATGCCATGATCGGCTATCCGCTGGCCAACACCCTTTCCGACCACGGCGATGTCAACCGCGGCATCTGCACCACCGATGCCGGCGGATTTCTAACCGGCGTCGAGGAATACGTCAAAATCCTCCGCGACGCCGATGGCATCGTCCGCGGCACCGCCCTCGACGGCACCCGCAAGATCGTCGCGGAGTCCGGTCCTGTTTCCATGAACTTCTGGGCTTTCACCCACAGCTTCTTCGAGCAACTTGAAGCTGGCTTCACCCGCTTCCTCGAGGCGCACGGCCAGGCCGAAAAGTCCGAATACTACATTCCCACCATTGTCGACGAGCTGATCCGATCTAACAAAGCGGACTGCGCGGTCATCCCGACCACAAGCCATTGGTTCGGCGTCACCTACCCTGATGACAAACCCCACGTCGTCGCCTCCATCCAGGAACTCATCGCAGCCGGCGAGTATCCGGAGCAACTGGGTTGAGAGAAAGACACAAGACTTTAAGACACAAGACGCAAGATAAGATTAATCCATGCATAGACACAAGACAGAATACCGCTGCGCTCTTAGACGGGTAATGAGACATTCATCGCCCCTTTCTCTTTTCTTCTGTCTTCAAGTCTTGTGTCTTGTGTCTACTCTCCCATGACCATTCTCATCACCGGCGGTTGCGGTTTTATCGGCTCACACCTCGTCGAGCACTATCAGGGTGTGGCGGATGAGATCCGCGTTTTGGACAACCTCCGCAGCGGCTACCGGCACAACCTCGATGGCCTCGAGTGCACTTTTATCGAGGGCTCCGTTACCGACCGCGCGCTGGTAGCGCAAGCAGTGCAAGGCGTGGACTATGTCTATCACCTAGCGGCTCTGGTCAGTGTGCCGGAGTCCATGGCCAAACCCGCCGAAAGCGTGGAGATCAACGTTACCGGATTGCTCAACGTGTTGGAAGCAGCCGCCGCCGCGGGCGTGAACAAACTCGTTTTTGCCTCATCCGCGGCAGTCTATGGCGACAACCCCACAGTTCCCAAGCTGGAGTCCATGGTGCCGGAGCCCATGAGCCCGTATGCCATCACTAAGCTCGATGGCGAATACTACCTCGGCATGTTTCAGCGCACAGGCCGTCTTGAAACTGCCGCCATGCGCTTCTTCAACGTGTTCGGTCCGCGTCAGGATCCCAAGGGTGACTACGCCGCTGCGGTGCCCATCTTCATCCAACAAGCCATCCACAATGCTGATCTAACCATCTTCGGCGATGGTGGACAAACCCGCGATTTCATCTACGTCAAGGACATCGTCGGCGCTCTCGCCTTTGCCGCCCACACCCCCGGCGTCAGTGGCGTGTTCAATGCCGGCTACGGCGGCCAGATGACCCTCAACCAACTCGCCAACCAACTCATTGCCGCCGCCGGGTCGTCGTCGCAAGTCGTCCACGGTCTCACGCGCCCGGGCGATGTCAGACACTCCCGCGCCAGCGTCGACAAACTCCGCGCTGCAGGTTGGACACCCCAACACTCGCTCGAAGAAGGCCTCGCCGCCACCCTCGAGTTCTTCAAGCGGTCTGCTTGTCCGGAATAATCCGCCACAATTAGGCCTGCCACCCGAACTGGCACTGGCACTGGCACTGGCACTGGCACTGGCACTGGCACTGGCACTGGC
>JBAXOF010000154.1:0-8862 GCA_037133375.1 Verrucomicrobiota bacterium
TCCCCATCACCATGCATTCATCGAGACCTTCAAGCCTTGGTGGGCCAAAGTGCTGGTGATGGACCTGGCATGAACCGGGTGCCGGTGCTTCCAGCAATTTGATCCGATGTCCGTGAAAGCCAAAGCCAGGTCACCGCGTGGCGGGGAGTTTCTGCCGATGTCGCGGGTGGAGATGAACGCGTGCGGTTGGCGGGACCTGGATGTGCTGCTCATCACGGGCGATGCGTATGTGGATCATCCGTCGTTTGGCGCGGCGATGATCGGCCGTGTGTTAGAGGCGGATGGCCTGCGCGTCGGCATCGTGGCGCAACCGGATTGGCGCGATAGCGAGTCGATCAAGCGCATGGGAGCCCCCCGTTTGTTTGTGGGAGTGACGGCCGGCAATCTGGATTCGATGGTGTCCAACTACACGGCGGCGCGCCACAAGCGCAAGCTGGACGTTTACAGCGCCGGCGGGGTGGTGGGGCGGCGGCCGAATCACGCGGCCGTGGTGTATGCGCAGATGTCCCGGCGGGCGTTTCCCGGTGTGCCGGTGGTGTTGGGCGGGATGGAGGCGAGCATGCGGCGGGTGGCACATTACGATTACTGGGAGGACAAGCTGCGGCCCTCCATTCTAACTGACTCAAAGGCGGATCTGCTGGTTTACGGCATGGGCGAACGCGCGGTGCGCGAAATCGCCAGACGCTTGCGCGCGGGAGAGCGGGATTTGGGTGGCATCCCGGGCACGGCGCGTATGTTAGGTGCGACGGCGTGCGCGGCGGCAGATTTTTCCGAGTGCATCATGCTGCCGTCGTGGGAGGCCTTGCAGGCGGATGTGAAATTGCTGCGGGGACTGACAATAATCACGGAGGCCCAGCAGACGCCGTATTGCGGGAAGCGGCTGGTGCAGAGGCACGGCCAACAGGCGGTGTGGATGGAGCCGCCGGCCATGCCGGTGGATGGGGCTGACCTGGATGCGTTATATGAGTATCCATTCCAACGGGCGGCACATCCGTCCTATCAGGAACCGGTGCCGGGCTTTGCGACGATCAAGGATTCGGTGATTGTCTCGCGCGGGTGTGCGGGTGGTTGCACGTTTTGCGGGTTGGGCTTGCACCAGGGGAAGTTTCTATCAAGCCGCAGCGTGGAGTCGGTGATGAAGGAAGTGCGCCGCCTAACCGAGGTGGCATCATTCCGTGGCACGGTCTCCGACCTGGGCGGGCCGACGGCGAATCTGTATGGCGCGCGGAATGGGCATGTGGCGGCCTGCCGGGCCTGCCATCGGCCGAGTTGTTTGTGGCCGGCGATCTGCCCGCATTTTGAAATCAACGGGCAGACGGGCTTGGAGTTGTTGCGCGGCGTGCGGCAGTCGGCTGGGGTGAAGCATGTGTTTGTGCAATCCGGCATCCGCATGGATGTGGCCTTGCGCACGCCGGAATATTTGCGCGAATTGGTGCAACACCACATTTCCGGGCACATGAAGGTGGCACCCGAACATCTGCATCCGGACGTGCTGCGCCGCATGCGCAAACCTGCCGCGGATTTCCCCGCCTTCATGGAAAAATTTGCCGGGCTCAGTGACGAGGCCGGCAAGCAGCAATATCTGGTGCCGTATTTCATCTCGAGTTTCCCCGGTTGCACCGCCAAGGAGATGAGCGCGGTGGAGGAGTTCCTCAAACGCCAGCGCTGGAATCTCCAACAGGTGCAGGATTTTCTCCCGCTGCCCATGACCGCCGCCACCGCCATGTATGTCACCGGCCTTGATATCAATACCGGCCAGCCGATCCCCGTCGTCCGTAACGCCGGCGAGCGTGCCCAACAGAAAAACATGCTGCGGCCGAATCAGGCTTCCAAAACCCATTGCAGCAGTGCCGATTTGGATACGATATAGCATTTGCATGGGCCTCCCCGCCTCTCACCACCTGCGTTAGCCATACCGTCTCGTTGTCAAACCGTTACTGCACACGCACCCGGCCTGCGTCAAAAAATCCGAACACCTCGATCTGCTAGACGTTGGTGAAGCTCCTCAGCAACGGAGTTCACGACTAAAACATCAGGAGGAAACATGCTGAAAAGGCCATCGGGGTGCTGTGACAGTGTGGCGATCAACACCAAAGTTGCAGGCTGTTTGCTACGTCCGGCGGCGTGAAGCAGTTCAGCGGCATCAGAGAGGCTTTCACCCTGCCGCTGAACACGCAGTAAGATGGGGTTTTCGCCAGGTGCGGAGTTCAACAGCGCATCAATTCCGCGGTTGCGCTGGACCGGCACAAACTTCACCCCATGAAGAAATGCGAGCGCCGCGTCATCGGATTGCACATAGGAATCGCGCCCTTTTCTGAGCAATTCCGAGGACGTTTTGACGGGTTCCACCAGGCGCTTCCGCGCAAGCTCTACGGCATCGGGAGACACATCCATGCCGATCGCATTACGCCCAAGCAGTTGCGCTGCGACGAGCGTTGTGCCGCTTCCCGCAAAGGGATCCAGCACTAGATCGCCCGGAAGTGTGACCAGAGAGATGATGCGCTCAAGCAATAGGATCGGCTTCTGGGTCGGATAACCGACCCGTTCCTTGGCCTTTGGGTTGAGGTAGGGGATGTCCCAAACGTCAGAAATCGGGACTCCATTTTTGTGTCCGTCGTTTACAACCTGACCGGCATCGTCGCGTGCGTAAACTGACTTGCCATGTTCATCTCGCCGACGGCGTTGAAGAATCTGGTCAACGTTTGTCGAAGGCGAGTAGGCGTCGAAAAGTTGGTGGTATTGGTAAGCGTCGGTTTTGCTGTAGAAGAAAAGAGTTTGGTGAGAGGCGAGCGGACTGCGCTGCGAGTTCGACCACCGACGGTAGTGCCAAATGATTTCAGATCGGAACATCGTTTCGCCAAACACATCGTCCAGAAGGCAGCGTATGTGGTGTGATGCATTCGTATCGCAGTGGAAAAAGAGCGACCCGGTCGCCTTCAGCAGGCGGTGGAATTCCCGCAAACGAAGGCGTAAGAATTCGAGATATTCCGTCCGCGAATTCCACTCATCGGAGAATTCAAACTTGGTCGTTCGATCACGAGTCGTGAGTGAATGAGTCTTCTGCGTGAAAAATGGCGGATCGACATAGACCAAATCAACCGAATCTCCGGCTAGGGATCGTCCGACGCTTAGGCAGTCGCCATGATGAACTTCACTTGCCATTTTGTTTGGTCCTTTCTGCCGCCAGATTTTTCAAGATGCCAAGCAAGTCCACGCCAGTGCGCTTCTTCACGTAGTCCCATGCCGTGTCGGCGTAATGATACTCGCCATCCACACTCTTGTAGAGACTTTCGAGTGTTTGCTGGATGCGCATGGCTTGCGCGCGATTTGGGTAATAAAACATCACCCGAATCGGTTTGTATCCAGCATCACCCATAACCTGAATGCGCGTGTGTTCCTTGGTGATGTGATCGCCATCAGTGGTGGCGTCACGCCACTTGATTTCCAATGCTTCCTTCCCTACCAGGCAGTCGATCTCGAAGGTTTTCGGCCGCTGTCCGCGCGTATTCGTCACCCTGATCGACCCGGAATCCGCGAAGGCGTGCCTGAAGCACAGCTTCGCAGCCTCTTCCAAAAATGAGCCGGCGTATCTATAGAGAAATCGCCCCTTATTCTGGTAAACGTCGATCAGTTTTCCCTCGTCTTCGGAAACGCCGAGCACCGCGTAAATTAGCACATGAGACCGATCATCGTCGTCCATTTAGGTAACGCGGGCGTCAACTTTTAGCTTCAACTTTGCCGCATAACGATCAGCGAGGGCTCGAAGTTCTTCTTTCACGCTCATGGAAGGGTAAAGGTATTGGGTTTTCGAAGTTTCTTTGGCGCTTGCCGCCCACGCCCGGTCCATGACTCTCCCACCTCAGCGGCCTTCGGCCAGGCGCTCGGCGAGCATCGGCGGCAAGCCGGCGGCGAGGATCTTGGTCTGGGTTTTCTCGATGTCATACTCGACGCGGCGGAAGACGACTTCGTGTTCCTCGGTGTTGTAGATGGCGTAGCACGAGCGCCAATCGCCATCGCGGGGTTGGCCCACCGAGCCGACGTTGATGAAGTATTTCGCGTTAGGCTCAATGAGGATGGAATCCGCGGGAATCTCATGGACCTTGTCGGATTTGGTGTAAACGCGCGGCACATGGGTGTGACCGTGAAAGCAGACCTGGGTGAATTGATAGGAAAAGTTGGCCATCGCATCGAAGCGGTTGGTCACGTAGTTCCAATGGGCCGGCTGATCCAAGGTGCTGTGGACGACGGTGAAATCCGAAACCTGCCGGACCATGCGCAGCCGGCGCAGCCACAGGCGTTGTTCTTCGTCGAGTTGGCTGCGCGTCCACTGGAGGGCGGTGGCGGCCACCGGGTTCATGTTTTCGAGTGAGTGGGTGCCGGCGGCGTCCTCGTCATGATTGCCCTTGATGGTGGGGCAATCCAGGTGGCGGATTTTTTCGACGCAGGCCCCCGGGTCCGCATTGTAGCCGACCAGATCGCCCATGCAGACATAATCGGTGACGTCTTGTTTTAAAGCATCATCGAGCACGGCCTCGAGGGCTTCGAGGTTGGCGTGAATATCACCGAAAATAGCAATCCGCATGCTGGAAATACGATAGGGTCAAACAAAAATTGTCGGTTTTGTGACCCGTGTCGAGATGAATTCGATGGGGGGCGTGGAATTGTGAAAATTTTGAATGAGTGAAAGACAAACCCCTGAAAAGCAGTTACAGTCGCCCCAGATGGCTGCGGCAAACGATGAGACAGGCACTGAACAGGAGGCGATTTTGGGTGAGGCGTATGCCAAGACCCGCAAGAGTCTGATTGCCAAGCTCGACAACTGGGAGGATCAGCGGACCTGGGAGGAGTTTTACAAGATCTATTGGCGCTTGATTTATTCCGTGGCGGTCAAGGCCGGTTTGCGCTCCGACGAGGCATTTGACTGTGTGCAGGAAACGATTCTATCGATTGCCAAGCAGAGTAAGAAAAATCTCTACGATCCGGCGCAGGGTTCGTTCAAGACTTGGTTGATGAACATGACGCGCTGGCGCATCAACGATCAGTTCCGAAAGCGCAAGAAAGACACCGCGATGGTGGGCGGGGAGTGGGACAATGACCGGAAAACCGCGGTGATAGATCGTATCGAGGATACCAATGCGGAAGTTCTAACCCGCCTGTGGGACGTGGAGTGGAAGAAAAACGTCGCAGACGCTGCGCTCACCCGGGTCAAGGCCCAGGTTTCACCCAAGCAATATCAGATCTTTGATTGTTACGTCGTCAAGCAATGGGACGTGAAAAAGGTCCAGGAATACTTGAATGTGAGCATGTCTCAGGTGTATTTGGCGAAGCACCGGGTGGGAGCCGTGCTCAAACGTGAACTCGCCAAACTCGAAGCCGATGCCGATTAAGCAACGAGCGGACCCGGTCATCCCGGATCATGAAGTTCTGCGCAAAATCGGCGGTGGTGCCTACGGGGAGATCTGGCTCGGGCGCGGTGTGACCGGTGCCTTGCGGGCGATTAAGGTGGTATGGCGCGAAGATTTTGAGGACGCACGGACCTTTGAACGCGAGTTTGAGGGGATTTTGAAATTTGAGCCAATCTCCCGCGATCATCCGGGGCTGGTCAATATCCTGCACGTCGGCCGCAGCCTGGACGGCAATTCGTTTTATTACTATGTCATGGAGTTGGGCGACGACGTCCGCACCGGGCGCGACATCAATCCGATAGAGTATGAGCCGCGCACCCTGCGGCCCGATGGCAAATCCGTCACGGCCACGCGCATGGACTTACTGGTGTGCATCGATGTCGGTTTGCGCCTGGCGGAGGCGCTGGATCATTTGCACACCTGCGGGCTGGCGCATCGCGACGTGAAGCCGTCTAACGTGATTTTCGTCAATGGCAAGGCCAAGCTGGCGGACATCGGGTTGGTGGCGGCGCGCGGTCAGCGGACGTTTGTCGGAACGGAAGGGTTTGTGCCACCGGAGGGTCCCGGATCGACCCAAGCCGATGTCTATAGTTTAGGCAAGGTGTTGTATGAGATTGCCACGGGCAAGGACCGGATGGATTTTCCCGAGTTGCCGGATGAGTTGCCCGGCGCTGCGGAGCGCAAGCGGTGGCAGGAACTCAACCGCATCATTTGTGACGTTTGTGAGCCGCGGGTGTCTAAACGCAAAATTAGCACCGCGGCGGACCTGGCCGAGTGCCTGCGCTTGCTACAGCAGGGGAAACGCCGCCGCAGCAGGGTTGGTGCCGTGTGGTTCATCACCTTGCTGCTCACCGCTTTCAGTGCCTGGGCGGGATGGGAGTTGCTCAAGGACGTGGATTGGCAGGCCTACTGGCGCAAGCCGGCTCGGGAAGTGGCCTCGCAGGCGGGATTGTTCCGGGTGGTGAGCACGCCGGACACCGCTGATGTCCTTGACGTCTCCGGCAAATGGGTGGGCATCACCCCGACTGGCACCATGTCGGCGAAGGTGGGCGAATCCGTCAGCTTTACGATCCAAAAACGCGGCTACCGTCCGGTGGTGGTCACCGACCAGATCGGTCCGGGAGCGGTGAATGAGCCGCAGTCGATTTTCAAGGTGCTTGAGGTATTTTCGCCGCCGCAGGTCGGTGATGCGTGGCTGGATCATCATGGCGACTCCTATCAACCGGTGGGCGAGGAACATCTGAGCCCCGGCTTCGTGGCCGAAGCGGGATGGAAAAGATTTCTGGCGGAAGCCCAACGCTCTGCGGCGATGGTGGAGTTTCTCGACTATTCCCAAAACGGGCAGGCTGCCAAGGTGGTTCTGTGCACCGCGGACGAGTCCACTGCTTACTGCAATTGGTTGCATGCCGACGGCATCAAGGCTGGCTACTTGACTGCGGATTATGAAGTTGTGCCGAGGTTTGAGCAATTGTTTGAGCATGCGGGCTTGAGCGAGCGTGCCCGGCGGGATGGACTCAAACCGTTCCGGGTGGTGGTGCGCCAGATCGACTATGCCAACATCGAGCTCGCCAGCAGCCCGCCGGGAGCGGAAGTTTACTTGAATGGAGCGGCCGTCGGGTTTGCCGACGGGGCGCTGCTGATTTCCAAGGTCAAACCCGGGGCGGTCACCCTCATCATCGTCCGCGAAGGCTACAAGCCGCACACGGAAAAGCTCATGATCAAACCCGGACAGACCCTGCCGCTGAGCGTCACTTTGGTGGCCAACCGGGGGGTGGTTTTCGGCCGGCCCTGGGACAACGGCATCGGCATGAAGTTTGTGCCGTTCGGCCAGGATCTCATGGTTTGCGCGTGGGAAACCCGGGTTCGTGATTACGATATCTTTGTCAAGGAAGCCAAGCATCGGCCGCCGCCCGTGCCGGGATTTTCTCAAGGTCCGGACCATCCCGTGGTGATGGTTTCGCGCGACGATGCGGAGGCCTTTTGCGAGTGGCTGACCCAGCGCGAACGCCAGCCAGGGGTAGAACTCATCGCCGCGTCCCATGTGTATCGCCTGCCGACGGATGTGGAGTGGAGCATGATGGTGGGGCTGGAGGAAAATCTCGGCCTCAGTCCGAGTTGGCGGGATGCCCGCAAGGAGCGGGTGTTTCCATGGGGCCTGGCATGGCCGCCGCCCGGCAAGGTGGGCAACTTTGCCGATGTATCTGCTGCCCTGGCACCCGGGATGTCGGGGGAGCGGTCGATTCCGGGATATAACGATGCCTTTGAAAAGACGGCTCCTGTGGGATCGTTTCCCGCAAACGCCAAGGGTCTTTTCGATTTGAGCGGCAATGTCCACGAGTGGGTTGCGGATGCCAACTCAGTGGTGGATCCCAACCACTTGGGCGTGCTGCGCGGCGGCGGCTGGAATACCTATCAGGCGGAAGATCTCTACTCCGGTTCGCGCCATCCCCAGCCCCCCGATTCCGTTGCCGATGTCTACGGCTTCCGGGTGGTGCTGGCCAAGGTGTCGGTGGCACCCGTGTCCCACGCGCCACCCTGAGCCAAAAACCTGATCACCGCATCGCGGCAGTCCTGCGTGCGCGTTTGCAGCAACAGGTGCGGACCGTTGACCCAGTGGCAGGTGGCCTCCGGGAAATGCCGTTCGAGCTGCGACTGGGCGTCCCATGGAATCACGCGGTCGTGCCGTGCTTGCAACAATAGCAGCGGCAGCACTCCCAAATCCGGGCAATCCGCTTCCCGCAACGCCAGCGTCACCCTCACCCGCTCGGCCAGCGTCGCAGCGGGAATCTGTCGGAGGGCCTCGCCCAGCACGTCGAGCAATGTCTGCGGCGCGTCATTACCTGTTAGAAATTGCTTCAGCAGAAACGTCGGGGGCGTGAGTGACAGCAGTGGCTGCAAGGGCAGCCAGCCGAGACCGCTTGGCTGCGGGTTGGCGCAAAACCCGCAGACCAGCACCAAGGCCTTGACCCGCGCTGCCTCGCGTGCCGCCAGCAACATCGCCAACGGCGTGGAAAATGATTCAGCCAGTAGCACCAGGTCGCCCTGCGGCAGGGTGGGGGCGAGGGCACTTGCCAGCGTGTCATAATCCTGCGGGCCGTGGCTGGGCAGTGGCATTGCGGTCACTCGCATGCCTTCCCAATCCAAGGCCAGTGCCTGTTGATAGAGGTGGGCCGTGCCATCCAGTCCGGGTAGCATCACCAGCGTAGTGTCTGTCCAATTCATGAGTGGCAAGCGGTGGGATCCTTCTACGCGGGTCCTGCGGGGTTTCTAGCGCGGGTGCCGAAATTATTTGATTTGGCTTTCTGGCCAACGGACGTTGAATGGGTGGCGGGTGCCGCCAGTCATGCCTGATTTTGATTTAATTGCCAAGTTACGCGAGGTTCCGCACCAACCCGGGGTTTACCTGATGAAGGACCGGTTGGGGGCGATCATTTACGTGGGCAAGGCACGGGATTTG
>JBAXOF010000155.1:0-8839 GCA_037133375.1 Verrucomicrobiota bacterium
TAGATGAAGGCGTCGAGGCCGTCACTTTCCTTCAGCTCGTAGGCCCGTTTGATCAAGCCAACATATTGATTGGTGAGTTGCTCTGGATTGGCCGCCCCCCGATAGCCCCAGGGTTTGCCGATCCAGGTATGCCCCGGCGTGGCTAGCCCGAGACCGCCGAATTCGCCGCACACTGCGGCGCGGCCGTCGGTCGGTTTTGGCACGCAGGGGGCTTGATAGTGGTGACCGTCCATGACGTCGCCGGCGGGGATGTCGTGGCCGCCGCTGGCGTTGTTGACCCAGCGCGACGGATCGAGTTGTTTGACCCAGTTGGTTAGGCGGGGCGTGTCGTATTGGCCCCAGCCTTCGTTGAAGACGATCCACATGACGATGGACGGGTGGTTCCAACGGCCTTCGACCATCGCCTTGAGTTCGGTTTCAAACTGTGCCGCGCCTTCCGGCGTATTGGCTTTGCCATCGACCATTTTGCCCTCCTTATTGCCGGCACCGGAGCCGACGGACCCCAAGACCGGGCCGGCGCTGGGCATGTCCTGCCAGACGAGCAGGCCGAGCTTGTCGCACCAATAATACCAGCGGTCAGGTTCGACCTTCACGTGCTTGCGGGACACCCGCATACCTAACTTTTTAATCATTTCAATGTCATAGCGCAGCGCCTCATCCGTCGGTGCGGTGAAGATGCCGTCGGGCCAATACCCCTGATCGAGGTAGCCGGCTTGGAACACGGGCTTGCCGTTGAACAGCATGCGGGTGACGCCTTTGTCGTCCTTGCCCATGGCAACCTTGCGCATGCCGAAATAACTCGTCACCGCGTCCGCGCCGCACTCGACGCGCAAATCATAGAGAAACGGTTGCTCCGGCGACCACAGCTTGGCATCCGGGATTTTCAACACAATGGCTTGGTTGGCATCGCCTTCTGCGGTCGCGACTGGCGTGCCTCCAGCGCTGGCGCTGACCTTGGCTTTACCGCCGCCCTTGGTGATCACCGTGACCGCGACGCTGCCGCCATCCACATCGGGCACAATCTTGAGCGATTCGATATAAGCCGCGGGCACGGTTTCCATCCACACGGTCTGCCAGATGCCGGAGCATGGGGTGTAGCGGATGCCTTTGGGATGGGCGACGGCATCGAGCTTTTGTTTGCCGCGGGCTTGCGCCCCGCAGGAGGAATCGAAAACGGACACCACCAACTCGTTGGCGGCACCGGGTCTGATCGACTCGGTGATGTCGCAGGTGAATGCGTCAAAGCCGCCCTTGTGTTCAACCACCGGCTTGCCGTTGACCATGACCTTGGCTTCCCAATCGACCGCGCCGAAGTGCAACAGCAAGCGTTTGCCGTCGGTCAGCGTGGGCGCGGCGAAGCTGCGCCGATACCACAGGAGTTGCTCCGGAGTAAGCGCTTGCTTCACGCCGGAGAGGGCCGACTCGATGCAGAAAGGCACCAGGATCTTTTCGTTAGATGGGGCTGGCTGTGCGGCGTCCAGCGCGGTGACCGAGTAATCCCACAGACCGTTGAGATTTTGCCATTGCTCGCGGACCATTTGCGGGCGTGGGTATTCCGGCAGCACCTTGTCCGGGGTGACCTCTTTCGCCCAGCGGGTCATGATGTTGCCGGGCACCGGTTGCCATGCCGCGGCGCCGCCTGCACATGTTAGAAAAACGCTGGAGAATGCTAAGATCGATAAATTGCGAGTCATCATATATGATGTTTCAATGTTTCAGTATAACTGCGGCCGCGCATGCCTCTTGCCGACTTGCCGGAACACCGGGCCGAGAGGTTATTTTGCCGGTGCCGGAGCTTCCGCTGTCATGGGCTTGCCGGTCAGCGCCTGATAGATGGCGGCCGCCATCATCTTGTGACCGTCGACATTCGGATGCACGCCGTCGGGCAGACAGTTCTTGCCGGTGAGCGGCTCCTGGAGGTCGATGACATAGCAACCGGTTGCCTTGGCCACCTTGCGCACCAGCGGGCCGACCTCGTCCTTGATGATGCCGCCGCTGATGCCGAATTTGTTGCCACCGGCGGGCGGTGGCACACAGCAATAAATGACCACCTTGTGATTGGCCTTCTTGAGGTCATCAATCATGGATTTGTAGTCGGCTTCGAAATCGGCTTTCTTGCTCCAGTTCTGGGGTTTCGAGTCATTGGTGCCGAGGGCGATGGTTGCCACATCCGGCTTGCGTTGCATTGCCTGGCCATATTGCGGCAAGCGGTTGTAGGGTTTGTCGCCTTTCTTGAGCAGGGTGGCACCGCTGACCCCGAGATTGGTCACTTCCCAGGTCTTGCCAAAGGCGGTTTGCAGAGCATTAACATAGGCTCCCGCCTGGGTGATGCTGTCGCCAATGCACACCATGCGGATGGCTTCCCGGTGGCCGAAGGTATCGTAGGGCTTGGCGTCGTCGGCCGCGCGCACCGGATTCATCAACCCCACACACGCCACCATTGCCAGCAACTGAATTGTCTTCTTATACATAATCTTGGTTGTTTTTTGTTCGTTAGCCGCCCACCGGGGCGGGCGTTCCAGTCCGCCATCCGTTGAATGGCTTCGCTGAAGTCCTGACAGATACTCTTGGAGAGCCACCCATCACACAACAAATTTCCACAATTTTCACTTCGCAATAGCGGACGCGGCCAGCTATCTTGCGGCTGTTAAGCCCCATCAGGCACGCCCACCAAGAGGCTGCGAGCAATCTCACGGCCTCTTGCCCAAACCCCGCATTGGAACTCATCCAAAACAACCCTTCACTATGGACATCGACCCTATGGAAACCGCGTCTGCGGCGGCGGAGAGCGAAGCTGGCGAGCGTGCGGCGGCGAGCCGTCTCGGCTCGTGGGTCGCCATCACCGTGGCCCTTCTGGCAACCTTTTTTGGCGTGTGCAAGGTCAAGGATGACAACATCGTCCAAGCCATGCAGCAGGCCCAGGCGGACAAGCTCGACCATTGGGCGTTCTATCAGGCACGCAACCTCCGTGAGGAAATCGCCAAAGCCACCCTCACCCAGCTCAACCTCGCCCTGCCCGGCGCCGCCTCGCCGGAACAACAGGCCAAATACCGCGAGGCCGTGGCCACCTATGAACACCTCGTCGCCGACCAAGGCCAGAAAAAGGAAGAGCTGCGCAAGCAAGCGGAACAGGACCAGCAAACCTATGACGCGCTCAATTACCGCGACGATCAATTCGACCTATCCGATGCGCTGGTGGCATTGGCCATTTCGATGCTGGCGCTCACCGCGCTGACCCATAAGAAATGGCTCTACTGGGCGGCGCTGGTGCCTACCGTGTTAGGTGTGATCATGGGCCTGGCCGGGTTGTGCGGCTGGCACCTGCACTCGGACGCTTTCGCACGGCTGCTCTCGTGACCGCCCGGGGAGCGTCAGGCCTGAGCCTTGGGAACAGCGCGCCAATCCAACAAGCCCTTGCTCCAGGCCCAGACGAGACCCTCGGCGAGCAGCAGGAGGAAGATCATGGCGGCCACAAACGCGGGCCATGAAAGCCCGAGGAAAGCCACGGCGAAGGGCAACAGGAAGACGGTTTCCACATCAAACACCAGGAACAACAGACCGAATATGTAGTATTTCGAGTGAAAGCGCGTCTGTGGTTCGGACAGCGGGTTGACGCCGCATTCGTAGAGCGCATTTTTTTCCTTACCCTTTTTGATGGGGGTGAAGAAGTTCATCCAGACGCGGGCCAAGACCAGCGCGCCGATGGGCACGGCGAGGGCCACCGCGAAGAAAACAAGGATGGGCAGGTAGGGATGGTTCATGCGTTAGATCCGGGGGGATTTGTCATAGGCGAGCACGTCGGCCAGAGTCATGGCGGCGAGTTGCACGCGGTAGGTCTGATGAAATGCCTCCCAAAACGTGTTTGGTCGAGAATTTTCTGCGGCGGCATCGTCGGCGGCAGGCGGACGCCCGGACTCCACGGCAGCGTTGATTTGCAACAATGAAATGTGCTCGGGCAATTGGGCGAGCTTCACTCCGCCCTTGTAGCCGCGTTTGGAATCGACGATGCCCGCCTCACACAGGCGGTGGAAGACTTTTGATAGATAAGGGAACGGCATCTTCGTGCACACCGCGATCTCACGCACCATCATCGACTCCGCGCCCTGCCGCGCCAGGCAGGCCAGCGCCTCAATGGCATAACCGGTGGTTTGTGAAAATGACAACATGGGGCGGCTCAGATTTTCCAGAGTTGCAACACCCGCAGATAGTTGGCGCGCTCATACACCGACGGATCCGGGCAATGGGCGAGGCTCATGCTGCCGCGCATCTGATCGACCGACTCGTATTCGTGGACTTCCATCCAGCGCGACAAATCGGCGAGCAGGCCGGCGAGGTGTTCGGGGCCGTGCTTGAGCAAACTGGAAACCACCTGCACCACATCGGCACCGACCATGATGCCCTTGATGATGTCCTCAAACGCATGCGCGCCGCCGCTCAGCGCGATGCTGGCCTTGATGTGGCCGTGGATGATGGCGATCCAGCGCAGGCGCTGGCGCAGTTCCGTCGAGTTGGACAGCTCGAGGTGGGGGGTGGCCTCGAGCTCCTCGATGTTGATATCAGGCTGATAGAAACGGTTGAACATGACCACGCCTGCGGCACCGCTGGCGTCGAGTTGCTTGGCGAAATGCCCCGGCGAGGAGAAATACGACGAGAGCTTGACGGCGACGGGGATGGTGACGCTGGCCTTGACCGCTTCCAGGATATCGAGGGTGCGTTTTTCCACTGCGGTGCCGGATTCGTTAGGATCGGTGGCGACGTAATAGACGTTGAGTTCGAGCGCGTCGGCCCCGGCTTGTTGGATAAGGCGGGCGTGGTCGGTCCAGCCGCCCATGCTGATGCCATTGAGGGAACCGATGACCGGGATCTCGACCATTTCCTTGATTTTGGCGATTTGCTCGAGGTAGCGGTCCGGCCCGAGAGCATAGTCTTTCATCTGCGGGAAATAGGAACTGGCCTCCGAGGACGAATCGGCGGAAAACTCGGTGTGGGCGAATTCCGCCAACTGCTGGCTGGTGATCTGTTCTTCAAACAACGAGTGCATCATGATCGCTGCGGCACCCGCGTCTTCGAGGCGACGCACGGTGTCGAGCTTGTCAACCAAGGGTGAGGCGCCCGGCATCACCGGGTTTTTCAAGGGCAGACCGAGATAGGTGGTGGATAGATTCATGAGGATCAGAGGGTTGGTTTGGTGGATTCGGTAGTCGCGGCGATGGGCTCAGTGGTCGCGGCCATTTGTTGATAGAGGGCGAAGTGCTCCTTGACGGAAGCGGCGGCCATTTGTTGGAGCATGGCCGAGCGTTCCGGGTTGATGCGCTCCAACATTTGGAAGCGGGTCTCGTTGCGGGTGAATTCCGCCAGCGAGGCTTTGGGCGGCGCGGAATCGAGCTTCATCGGGTTTTCGCCCGCCGCGGTGCGGCGCGGATCAAAGCGGAACAACGGCCAGTAACCGCACGCCACCGCGCGTTTCTGTTGCTCGAGCCCTTGTGCCAGACTGTAACCGTGGGCCACACAATGGCTGTAGGCAATGATGAGAGAGGGTCCCGGATAACTCTCCGCCTCGCGGAAGGCGGTGACCGTGTGCGCGTCCTTGGCGCCGAAGGCCACCCGCGCGACATACACCGACCCGTAAGTGGTGGCGATGAGGCCGAGGTCCTTTTTCGGCAGGGCCTTGCCGGCCATGCTGAACTTGGCGACCGCACCCAGCGGCGTGGACTTCGATTGCTGGCCACCGGTGTTAGAGTAGACTTCGGTGTCGAGCACGAGGATGTTGACGTTGCGGCCGGAGGCGATCACATGGTCGAGTCCGCCGAAGCCAATGTCATAGGCCCAGCCGTCGCCGCCCAGAATCCACACGCTCTTGTCCACAAGGTAATCCGCCAGTTGGCCCAGCGTCGCCGCTTCACGGCTGGTTTGGCTGCTGAGTGCCTGGCGCAGGGCGACGACGCGTTCGCGCTGGGCGTTGATGCCCGCTTCGTTCGATTGGTCGGCGGCCAGCAGGCTGCTGACGAGGCCGTCGCCTAACAAACCGGCCTGTAGGCCCAGCAACACGTGGGCGTAAGCGCGGGTTTGATCGAGGCTGGCGCGGAAGCCGAGGCCGAATTCCGCGTTGTCCTCGAAGAGCGAGTTGGCCCAGGCCGGGCCGCGGCCGCAGGCATCCTTGGTGTAGGGGGTGGTCGGCAGGTTGCCGCCATAGATCGATGAGCAACCGGTGGCATTGGCAATGAGCAGACGGTCGCCGAAAAGTTGGGTGAGGAGTTTGACATACGGGGTTTCACCGCAACCGGCGCAGGCACCCGAGTATTCAAACAAGGGCCGCATGAACTGCGAGGTCTTGACGTCGTCGCGCAGCATCGCGCGGTCCGGATCCGGCAGGTCGAGGAAGAACGCATAGTTTTCGCGTTCGGTATCGCGCAGCGGGAGTTGCGGCACCATGTTGATGGCCTTGCGGCTGGGATTGCTCTTGTCCTTGGCCGGGCAGACGTTGACGCAGAGCTGGCAACCGGTGCAATCCTCGGGGGCCACTTGCAACGCGTAGAGCATGCCGGGGTAGTCGCGCACCTTGAACTCGGTGGACTTGAAGGTGGCCGGCGCGTGGGTTAGATGCTCGGGCGTGAACACCTTCGGGCGGATCGCGGCGTGCGGGCAGACCATTGAGCACTTGTTGCACTGGATGCAGATATCGCTTTCCCACACCGGGATTTCCTCGGCGATGTTGCGTTTTTCCCACTGCGTGGTGCCGGTGGGCCAGGTGCCATCAATCGGGAACGCGCTGACGGGCAGCAGGTCGCCCTTGCCGCCGAGCATGATGGCAGTGACGCGTTGGACGAAGTCCGGCGCGTTGGGCGGAACGATCGGGGCGAGGCGCACGGTGGAGTCGGCGGTTTGCGGATATTCGATGAGGACGAGGTTGGCAAGGGTGCCGTCCACCGCATCGTAGTTGCGCTGGACCACGGCATCGCCACGTTTGCCGTAGGTTTTCTTGATCGCGTATTTGATCGAGGCGATGGCTTCGTCTTTCTCCAACACGCCGGAGATGGCGAAGTAACACGTCTGCATGATCGTGTTGATGCGCCCAGCCATGCCGCAGTTGCGCGCCACAGTGCTGGCGTCGATCGCGTAAAACACCAGTTTTTTGCGGATGATCTGTTCTTGCAAGTCCAGCGGCAGGCTCCCCCATACTGCGTGCGGATCGCCGGGGGAATTGAGCAGGAAGATGCCGCCGGGTTTGACGTAATCGAGCACGTTGACCTGGTTGATGAGGTCAAAGCGATGGCAGGCGACAAATTCGGCGCTGCGGATCAGATAGGTCGAGCGGATCGGTGCCGGGCCGAAGCGCAAATGGGAAACTGTCATCGCGCCGGCCTTCTTCGAGTCATAGACGAAATACCCCTGCGCGAAGTTATCGGTGCCCTCGCCGATGATCTTGATGCTGTTTTTGTTAGCACCGACCGTGCCATCCGAGCCAAGCCCGAAGAACACCGCTTGTTTCATGCCCGGGGGCACCACTTCAAAGTCCGGGTCGTAGGCCAGCGAGAGGCCGGTGACATCGTCGTTGATGCCAACCGTGAAGGTGGCTTTCGGCGCAGCTTTGGCCAGTTCGTCAAACACCGCCTTGACCATCGACGGGGTGAATTCCTTCGAGCCGAGGCCATAACGCCCGCCGATCATGCGGATGGTGTGGGTGTCTTGCAACAGGCCGAGGGTTTCCGCCTGGCGCAGCGCGGCACACACATCAAGGAACAACGGTTCGCCGACCGCTCCCGGCTCTTTCGTCCGGTCCAGCACCGCAATCGACTTCACCGTCTTGGGTAGCACCGCCGCAAAATCCTCCACTGAAAACGGCCGGTATAGGCGCACCTTCACCAAGCCGGTTTTGTGGCCGTTGGCATTGAGCCAACCGATCGCTTCACCGGCGGCTTCCGCGCCCGAGCCCATCATCACGATGACCCGCTCGGCAGCTGGATCGCCCTCATAGTCAAACGGCTTGTAGGCGCGGCCGGTGCGCGCGGCGAACGCGGCCATCGCTTCCCTAACCAAACCGGGGAGCGCGTCGTAGAACGAATTGCAACCTTCGCGGGCTTGGAAAAACACGTCCGGGTTTTGCGCCGTGCCGCGGATGACCGGGCGGTCGGGCGTCAGCGCGCGTTCGCGGATGGCGCGGATGCTATCCTCGTCGATGAGGGCGCGCAGGTCATCATCGCTGAGCAACGCGATTTTGGAAACCTCATGCGAGGTGCGGAAACCATCGAAAAAGTGCAGAAACGGCACCCGCGAACGCAGCGTCACCATTTGTGAAATGACCGCTGTGTCCTGGGCCTCTTGCACCGAGCCGCCCGCTAACATCGCGAATCCCGTCTGGCGGCAGGCCATCACATCCGAGTGATCGCCAAAGATGCTCAGGGCGTGCGTGGCCAGGGCGCGGGCCGTCACATGCAGACAGAACGGCAGCAGTTCGCCCGCAAACTTATACATGTTAGGAATCATCAGCAGCAACCCTTGCGACGCGGTGAATGACGCGCTGAGCGAACCCGCCAGCAAGGCTCCGTGCAGCGCGCCCGCCGCGCCCCCTTCGGATTGCATTTCCACCACACTGGGGACCGCTCCCCACAGGTTTTTTCTGCCGCCGGCCGACCATTCATCCGCGAACTCCGCCATCCCGGATGATGGCGTGATCGGGTAAATGGCAAAAAATTCGTTGAGTCGGTAAGCTACGGAGGCCACCGCTTCGTTCGCGTCGAGGGTGCCCATGGCACAGGTTGAGGTTGCGTTCACGCCGCGAAAAATCCCTAAAAAGAGCCGCAGGTCCACAAAATAGCAGAGTCTGAGGTAAAAAAAGCCG
>JBAXOF010000156.1:0-8832 GCA_037133375.1 Verrucomicrobiota bacterium
CACCAGCGCGCCTACGAAGAGCGCGGATGCCCGTAGGCGCATTCGTGAGAATGCGTCTTGGCTGGTGGGGTGCCCATTTTTAACAAAACCCTGAATCAAAATTTGAGCAGGAGCCATCTTTTGTGTCGCTCACAAGGGCAGCGTGGCAATAGTTGCTGCGCCGCTAACCCCTCCGCCCGCCTTCCCGCATGATCCGCTTTTTATTGTTAGGCATTCCCGTGCAGATCCAGCCATGGTTCTGGATTTCGCTCGCCATTATCGGTGGCGGGGACTCAGCCAATACCCGGGATGGCATCCTGCGTCTAGCCCTCTTCATCCTTGCCGGTCTCATCTCCATCCTCGTGCACGAATTCGGCCACGCGCTCGCCGGCCGCGCCTTCGGTGCCCGCAGCGAAATCACCCTCGAGGCATTCGGCGGCATGGCGTCGTTTGCCGGTGCACGCTTCACCCGACCCCAACATTTTTTAGTCACCGCCGCCGGGCCTGCGGCTCAAATGCTGTTTGGGGCCATCATCTATCTATCGATTCCCGACCTTTTCCATCTCACCTCTCCGGCCGGGCATTTCTGGAGGGTTCTGACCGGCATCAGCTTGGTGTGGGCAATCATCAACCTGCTGCCGGTGTTGCCGCTCGATGGCGGCCAATTGGTCAACGCCCTGCTAGGCCCGGCACGCATCAAGCTCACCCTTTGGATCACCATCGTCACTGCCGTCGGCGCGGCGCTGTTGATTCTCGTGGCCACCCACAAAATCCTGTTTCCGCTTTTTCTCGGCCTGTTCGTCTGGCAGGCATGGCAGGCGCTCAAGCAATGTGGCTGAAAGGCAATGGACACAACGTCCCGTGGCACATCACCTCATTCCTCGATCCAGCGGGCGAGTTCGTCCTCGAGTTCGATGCTGCGTTTGACGGTGAAGGCGGCACCTAACTCGACGGTGACGCGGCGACCGGCACCGTTTTGGAAATGCAGGTGGACCGGGGTGTGGCCGGGGTAACCGGCGATGATGAATTGGATGTCCTCAAGGTCGCGCTCGCTGTGCCGGGTGGTCCATAACATCAGCTCTAACGGCCCCTTGCCATTGGCCAGCGTCCGCTTCGGCTTGAGCTCGGAAATTTCGTAGCCAGTGAGACGGCGGCCACCGGTGCGGTCGTCCACCTGGATGGCGCACTTGAGTTTGATGATCTTGCCTTGTTCTAACAATCCGGCGGCGCGGGCGGGGACGAAGGTTTCGCCCCACAGCATGATTTCGGCGCTGCCGGTGAAATCCTCGAGGACGAGCACGCCGAAGGGTTTGCCGGTTTTGGTGATTTTGCCCTCCAAGCTGCGGACCATGCCGGCGAACGGGAAGCGGTCGCGCGCGTTGGCAATGTCCAAATCATCGATGAGACCGAGGCGCCGGTAACGGTCCGAATCAATCACGGAGCGGAACTTGTCGAGCGGATGGCCGGTGACGTAGAATCCTAACAATTCCTTCTCCTGGGCGAGACGTTCATCCTTCGGCCATTCCTCAACGGCCTTGGCATTGCGGCCGGCCTTGGCGGCGGGCGGCGGGGCGGCAAAATCCATGGCGTCAAACATCGAGACCTGGCCGGAGGCGCGGTCGCGTTGGATTGAGGACGAGGCGGAGATGACCTGTTCGAGCCGGCCGAACATGCCGGCACGGGATTCGCCAGTCCAATCGAACGCGCCGGCTTTGACCAGGTTTTCGAGGATGCGTTTGTTGACGACCTTGGAATCGAGCCGGGACGAGAAATCCTCGAGCGAGGTGAAGCGGCCGTTGGCGGTGCGCTCGGCGATGGCGGCGGACATGGCTCCCTCGCCGCAATTTTTGATAGCGGCCAGGCCGTAGCGGACGCACGGCTTGCCGGCGGGACCAGTTTCCGGCGCGAAGCGCAGTTGCGAGGCATTGAGGTCTGGCGGCAAAATCTCCAGGCCCATGCGGTGGCATTCGGAAACAAACACGCCGATCTTGTCGGTGTTCTGAATTTCGTTAGACAATAACGCCGCCATGAACTCGACGGTGTGATTGGTTTTCAGATAGGCCGTCCAATAAGAAATGTGACCATAACAGGCCGAGTGGGATTTGTTGAACCCATAACCGGCAAACATCGCGATCTTGTCGAAGATCTGGTCCGCGAGCCTGCGGCTGATGCCATTGGTGGCCTCGCAGCCCTCGACAAACTTGGTCCGCTGCTGCTCCATCTCCTTGGCGTCCTTCTTGCCCATGGCGCGGCGCAGCAGGTCGGCTCCGCCGAGGGTGTAACCGGCGAGCACCTTGGCGGCATTCTGCACCTGCTCCTGATAGATCATGACCCCGTAGGTGTCGCTGCAGATTTTCTCCAACAGCGGATGCTCATACATCGCCTTCTTGCGGCCTTTCTTGACATCGAGCATCTGGTCGATGAACTGCATGGCACCGGGCCGATAGACCGCCAACAGGTCGATGATGTCATCAATCTTGCCGATGGCATACTTGCGGCAAGTTTCCACCATGCCGCCGCTTTCCAATTGGAACACGCCCATGGTTTCGCCGCGGTTGAGCAGGTCAAAGGTCTTGGGGTCATCGAGGGTGACGGTTTCGATGGCAAAGTCCGGCGTGTGGTGCCGGATGTGTTGCACCGCCTCATGAATGACGGTGAGGTTTTTCAGGCCGAGAAAATCCATCTTGAGCAAGCCCACATCAGTGATGGCCTTCATCGCATACTGGGTGACCACGCCACCTTCGTTGTCGACGGTGAGCGGGACATGCTCATCGAGCGGGCGGTCGCCGATAACGATGCCCGCGGCATGCACGCCGACGTTGCGGTTGAGGCCCTCGAGCTTGAGGGCATAACTCCACAGTTCCTGATAGGAGGTGCTGCTTTCGATGAGTTCGCGCAGTTCGGTGTTCTTGACCCATTCGCGCGCCAGAATCGAGTCCTTGTAGAGGTTCTTATCCTCTTTCTCGTTAGGCTTGGGGTCGATCAGCTTGGAGATGCGGTCGCCGTCGTTGTAGGACATGCCCATGACGCGGGCGACGTCGCGCACCACGCTTTTGGCGCCCATGGTGCCGTAGGTGATGATATGCGAGACGCAGCGTTCGCCGTACTTTTGCCGCACATATTCGATGACCTCGCCGCGGCGGCTCTGGCAGAAGTCGATATCGACGTCGGGCGGGCTGACGCGTTCGGGGTTGAGGAAGCGCTCAAACAACAAGCCGAAGCGCAGCGGGCAAATGTCGGTGATGCCCATGGCATACGAGGCGAGCGAGCCGGCGGCGGAGCCGCGGCCGGGGCCGACCGGGATGCCCTGGTCGCGTGCCCATTGGATGAAATCGGCGGTGATGAGGAAGTAGGAGGCAAAGCCTAACTGGTTGATAGTGTCCACCTCGTATTGGAGGCGGGCGGCCAGTTCGGGGTCATTGGCGCGTTGCTCGCCGTAGCGTTTGACGAGTCCCTCGCGGCAGACTCGCATGAAGTATTCTTCGCGCGGGCTGCCGTCGGGCGTGCCGAATTGCGGGTATTTATCCGACGAGGTGGAATCGAGCTTGAGGGTGACATTACAGCGCTCGGCGATTTCGAGGGTGGCATCACAGACACCCGGCACATCCGCAAACAGCGCGCGCATTTCCTCCGCCGTCTTGAAATACAGCTCGGGCGAATAGCGCATGCGGTTTTCATCAATGAGCAAGTGGCCGGTGCCAATGCACAACATCACATCGTGCGCCTCGCGATCCGCGGGCTTGAGGAAATGCACGTCATTGGCCGCCACCGGTTTGAGGCCCAACTCGGCGGCGAGCTGGAGCAGACCCGGCGTGACGCGGCGCTCGGGCTCCAGGTCGTGGTTGTGGATTTCGACATAAGTGTTAGCCTTGCCGAAAATCTCGCACAGTTCGATGAGGGTTGCGCGGGCCTTGTCCTCATCCCCGGCAAGCAACCATTCATTGACCGGTCCGGAGATGCAGCCGCTCAGGCAAATGAGGCCCGCCGCGTATTGCCGTAACGCATCGCGATCGACCCGCGGCTTGCCGTAATACATCCCTTCGAGGTGGCCTTTGGTGACGAGCTTGCTGAGGTTGGCCCAGCCCTCGTTAGTTTCGGCCAGCAGGGTCAGGTGGGTGGCACGCTTGCGACCGGGGATCTCGCGCTTGTCCTCAAAGGTGGTCGGTGCCAGGTAAATCTCGCAGCCGAGGATCGGCTTGACCTTCGCGTCCTTGCAGGCTTTGTAGAATTGGACGGCACCGTAAAGATTGCCGTGATCGGTCATGGCCACGGCGGGCATGCCCAGAGCGGCCGCCCGCTTGGCCAGGTCCTTGGTGCGGATCATGCCATCCAGCAACGAAAACTCTGTGTGCAAGTGAAGGTGGACAAAGGAATCAGACATCGGCTGGCCCGATGCTAGCGATGGCCCGCCCGAGGGCAAGCGACACCATGCGCAAATTGTGGATTTCTGCGCCGGATGAGCCGCGCCGCACGGCGCCGTGGCCTCTCCCCAAAGGCCAGCGGAGTGATTTTTCCTGCCAAGTTCAAACCACTGAAGCCGCAGAAAACCGCTGCGCAGGCGGCAGCTTTGAGGATTGATAGATCTGGACTTAACCCGCCTATGGGCTCAGGCTGCGTGCCTCAAGCGCATGTTGCAATACTCCAAACAAGCTGACGAACGGCGCGCAGCCGGGCCCTTGGAATGTTGGTGTTTGCATGGTGCGGTGGGCATGGCGGCGGACTGGCGCGGTTTCGCCAAGCGACTGGCGGCGGCGGCGATCAGCAGCCGTGCGGTGGACTTGTGGCGTTATCTCGAAAACCCGCCGCAGCCCTTGCCGGATTTCGGCAAGGCGCTCAATGCGGAGGCGGGAGGCGAGGTGTTCCGCGGCAACGGGCGGGCATTGTTAGGATATTCGATGGGAGGCCGACTGGCGTTGCATGCATTGTTAGAAACGGGTCACCCGTGGCAGGCGGCGGTGCTGGTATCGGCGCATCCGGGGTTGGCAACCGCGGCCGAACGCATGACCCGGGTGACTGCGGATGCGGCTTGGGCCACCCAGGCGTTTGCCGGGGATTGGCAGCAATTTCTGCGCGCTTGGAACGCCCAACCGGTGCTGGGCGCAACCGTCATGCGTGACGAGGCCGCAGCCCGCAGCTTGATTACCCGCCGTGGCGAAGTGGCCCGCAGCTTCATGGATTGGTCACTGGGCGAACAACAGCCGCTGTGGGACCGACTCGCCGAAATCTCCATTCCGGTGCTGTGGGTGGCCGGCGAGAATGACGTGAAATTTCGCGCTTTGGCTGAGCGCGCCGCGAGCCTCTCGCCGCGGGCGTGTCTGGCCATTGCTCCCGCAGCCGGCCACCGCGTGCCCTGGGACAACGAACCCTGGCTCGCCGAAACCACCGCCCATTTCCTCAAGTTCGGCGGGATCTAGCACGGGAAGAGTGCGGCAGCTTCTTCCACGTATCAGGATTGCAGTCCGGCACGGGCTCGTCCACACTCTCCGGCCATGTGGACATCCATTCGTGAATTTGAAGACATCCGTTATGAAACCACGGAGCAGGGGAAAATTGCCAAAATCACCATCAACCGCCCGGAAGTGCGCAATGCCTTCCGCCCCAAGACTGTCACGGAATTGTTGCAGGCTTTCGAACTGGCCCATGAGGATCCCTCCGTGGGGGTCATCATCCTCACCGGTGCGGGCGATCTGGCATTCTGCTCCGGCGGCGACCAGAAAGTCCGCGGCCACGCCGGATACCTCGGCGACGATGGCGTGCCGCGCCTCAATGTGTTGGATTTACAAAAAAAAATCCGCTCGTTGCCCAAGCCAGTGGTGGCGATGGTCGCCGGTTATGCCATTGGCGGCGGGCATGTCCTGCACATCGTGTGCGATCTAACGATTGCGGCCGACAACGCCCGCTTCGGCCAAACCGGGCCCAAGGTCGGCTCGTTCGATGGCGGCCTCGGCTCAAGCTATCTGGCACGGATTGTGGGCCAGAAAAAAGCCCGCGAGATTTGGTATCTGTGCCGCCAATACGATGCCCAACAAGCGCTGGACATGGGACTGGTCAACACCGTGGTCCCGCTCGCCGAACTCGAGACGGAAACCCTTAACTGGTGCCGCGAAATGCTCGCCCACTCGCCGCTGGCCTTGCGCTGCCTCAAGGCCGCGCTCAACGCCGATTGCGACGGTCAGATTGGTCTGTTAGATCTGGCCGGCAACGCCACCCTGCTCTACTACATGAGCGAGGAAGGCCGCGAAGGCAAACAGGCGTTCCTCGAAAAACGCCCGCCGGATTTCTCCAAGTTCCCGCGTGTGCCGTGAGAGAGACCTGTGGCGTCGTTGTGAAAGAAACGAATTGTAGCGGCGCTCTGTGAGCGTCGATGTGATAGAGATGCGCGATGCATAAGCCAACGACGGTCGCAGACCGCCGCTACAATGCCCCTCACCGCCGCTTGCGGGGCGGGCGCGGCGTGAAGTCCACCGCCTTCGGATCGAAGGCTTCCGGGTCATAGCCGGGGTTCATCCATTCCGCGTCGCCGTGGAGGGCACGCTTGTAGGCAAACGCCCCGCTGAAATCTTCTGGCGGACAGGCCCGCGCCCCTTCTAACAACTCAGGCGGACCACTCCCCGCCACGCGTTTTTCAAACACGATCTCGTGAATCCATTCGTCCGCAAAATCGTAGCGATAGAGAATGCGGATGGGCATTTTTTTGCGGCCGAGGAAATCCGCGAGCGTGAGCGCCGATTCATCCTGAAAGTCGCCCACCGTTTGGTCCGCCAAGCCGATCGGGCCGATGACATCGACGAGGCGCTTGCCTTTGCCGTGGCGGAACTCATGCGGGTGTTTGTTGTCCCAGCCCATGGCCGCCTGGATCGCGTCGCTCAAGGTGAGGAAGGTCACGTCCATGGCAATGGTGAAACGCCGCCAAATCTGCGGCTGGATGCCATAGAGGAACACCTTGACCGATACCCGGGTTTCGTCTTTCGCTTTCGCCATGCCGGAAGCTTGGGACAGACGAGCGCTGGATGCAAACAACAAATGTGCCACCGCGGACCCACTGCATGGGTGATTGGCCTGAGCAACCTCGATGCAGGGAAGCGCAAAGCTTTTTTGAGTTTTGGCGCCATGAAGGCGCTGCTTTTGTCGGGTTTACCCACCACCGCTGTTAACAACATAATGACTGGCATTATATAGAATCACCTCAAATCACCTCAGACATCAAACCTCAGGTGCAGCGAGGCAGGCAATGCAGAGAACACAGAAACCAGCCCAGCACCAAGATTTGCCTCTGTCAGCCAAACGCGCTGCGCTTACGGCTTGGCGGTGAGTTGTTTGATGAGATCCACTTCCTCCTGGCGGTAGGGCGAGCCATCGGGGCGGAGGATATCGTGGAACCACACGTTTGGCTCCGGGCCTACGGTCGGCTGTTTCCAGGTCCGCCAGGGATGGATGGTGTTGGTTTTACCGGCGACAAACCCCCAGTTGATCATGCCGACGGTGTGTTTCTTGGCGATTGGCAGGTTTCCCTGGAAGGTGCTTTTGGCCGGACGCGCCATGTATTCCGAGCAGATGACCGGCCGCTGGAGTTGTTCGAGGGCCCCCACCCGGCGTTCGAAATCCTCCGCGGAACCGTAATTGTGAAACGTGATGATGTCAGAATGAGTGAACAGGTGCCGCGCCATCTCATCCATTTTCTCAAGGCTGGTCCAGTCGCCACCCCATGGCGCGGCGGTGATGGGTTGGCTCGGATTGGCCTCATACGCCCATTCGAGGGCCGCCTTGACGAGTTTGAAACCGAGCGCCGCCTTGTTAGGTGGTTCGAGTTTCAGGCCGGCGTCGCCGTAACTGGCACCATTGGCATTGCCGGCCTCATTGACGATGTCCCACGCCAGAATGCGCGCGTCGTCCTTGAATGCGGTGATGACTCCCTGCGTGTAGGCCTTGAGGCGCGGCCATTGCGTGTCGTCCTGCAACACCGCCACCGCGGGGCTCTGCACCCAGCCGGAATTGTGCACGCCGGGCCGCGGCTCGCGTTGTTTGCCCAACTTCGGTGCCGGATCCCAACATGAATCAAACAGCACCACCATCGGCTTGATCTTGTGCTTCTGACAAATTGTTAGGAATTGGTCCAACCGTTGTTGAAACCCCTTGGCGTCCTGTTCCCAAAGCAGGTCATGGAGAAAGACGCGCATGGTGTTCATGCCCATGGCCTCGGCCCAGCCGAGTTCGCGGTCGATGCCGGCCACGTCGAAGGTATCCGCCTGCCACATCTCCAACTGGTTGATCGCCGACGCCGGGGTAAAATTGGCGCCCACCAGCCACCCGTGGTGTTGGCCCCAGGCTGCGGCTTGGGCCGGGCTCCAGACCTCGCGGGCGTGCAGGGTGGCGGTGAGGACAAGCGCCGCGACGGATAGAAGAATGGCTTTCATGGGAAGACCAATGCACGGGATTGCGCCCCCGTCGTCAAGCTGGATCAACCTACCTATCAGAAAGCAGGCCCCGCCATCGGGCCAGGGCGCGGCTGCCCGCGCCCCAAAAAAGCCGCACTCCGGTGGGGAGTGCGGCTGGATGAAATTTGCGAGTGTTAGTTAGCGGCGGCAACGACCGCGGGGGCGGCGATGTTGACGCGGCGGCCTTCACGGTCAAACAGCACCTTGCCATCGACGAGGGCAAAGAGCGTGTGGTCGCGCCCCATGCCGACACCCACGCCAGGATGCACCTTGGTGCCGCGCTGGCGGATGATGATGTTGCCGGCGATGACAGCTTGACCGCCGAATTTTTTCACGCCGAGACGTTTGCTGCGGGAATCGCGCCCGTTCTTGACGGAGCCTTGTCCTTTTTTATGGGCCATGGAAGTGAGGTGTTAGG
>JBAXOF010000157.1:0-8783 GCA_037133375.1 Verrucomicrobiota bacterium
GATTTTACACGTCCGGTCGGTTCTGTATAGCTAAATAACGCCCAGCACACTAGTGACCCGAAGTGGCGACCTCGCGGGTAAGTCGGTCATGGCCATCACCGCTGGAGAATACGACAGCTTCTGCTTGTGCTCGGATGGAACCGTGGCCGCATGGGGGAATAATGTTTATGGCCAGTTGGGCAACAACAGCACGACCAACAGCAGCGTGCCGGTGTTGGTCGACCAAACGGGTGCTCTCGTCGGCAAGACGGTCGACACTCTTGCCGCCGGGGGATCCCACACTCTCGCGCTGAGCTCCGACGCGACCCTGGTCGCCTGGGGATTTGGCGGTTATGGCCAACTGGGCAACAATAACACCAACAACTCCAGCGTGCCGGTAGCGGTAATCACATCTGCGCTGCGAACGGGCGAACGCTTCCTGGCTGCGGCAGGCGGTTACAGGCACTCCCTAGCCATCGTAGCCGCGCCGCCGCTGCCCGTGGCAACGACCCTCGCAGCAAGCGGCATTCTCGACACCGGTGCCACTCTCAATGGCAGTTTCAGTGCCCAAGGCACCACCGCCACCGTGACCATCGAATACGGTCCGACAGTCGCCTATGGTACCACTCTGACACCCACACCCGCCACGGTTAACGGAACCGCCACCATGACAGCCAGCGCGACGCTCAATGGCCTGCCAGCCAACACCACCTATCATTACCGGGTTGTGGCTGCGGGGTCCGGCGGAACCACCACGGGCGAGGACGTGACCTTCACGACAAGCGCCTGTGCCACGCTGGCCGGCTTGACCCTAAGCCGTGGAACTTTGATGCCCGCACCCCCTTCTAACAAAATATATTTCGCCACTGTGCCAGCGGCTGTGGACTCTATCACCATGACGCCTGTTGCCGCCACCCCGAACTCCACGGTGATGGTCAACGGGGAAGTCGTTGCGTCTGGAGCATCTTGCAGTCCGATCAGCCTGTCAACGGGTGAAAACGTAGTTCCAGTCGTGGTCGCCGCGCCGGATGGTGTCAACATCCTGACCTATTCGGTCAAGGTCACCCGATTGCCCCAGACTTTCACCTATAACACTGCCACGGATGTGCCGCTGATCGCAAGTGACTTCGTGGCCGCCGGCTTTTCCGTGACCTTCGTTCTGAACCATGCCCCGTCTCCAGGCACCAATCTGAGCGTGGTAAAAAATACGGGCATCGCACCGATTGTGGGAGCTTTTGATAATCTGGCACAGGGACAGCGGGTCGATCTAACGTTTGGCGGAATCACCTACCCTTTCGTGGTGAATTATCGCGGAGGAACAGGCAATGATCTGGTCCTGCAATGGGCCAACACCCGCCTGCTGGCCTGGGGTTACAATGGATACGGTCAATTGGGCAATCATGGCTGGACCAACAGCAGTGTGGCGGTTCCGGTCGACACAAGTGGCATGCTCGCCGGCAAAATACTCATGGCCGTGGCTGCCGGGGAAACCCACAGTCTTGCCCTGTGCGCGGACGGCAGTTTGGCCGCATGGGGAAATAGTAACTATGGCCAACTTGGTAACAGCGGCACAAGTTCTAGCAATATTCCGGTGCCGGTGGAAACAACGGGAATACTCGCTGGCAGAACCATCATCGCGATCTCTGCTGGCATCAGTCACAGTCTGGCGTTGTGCTCGGACGGCACCTTGGCCGCATGGGGATATAATCTCTATGGCCAGTTAGGCAACAACACCCTCACCAACTCCACAGTGCCAGTGGCGGTTGATCTAACAGGCGTGCTCGCCGGCAGGACGGTCGTCGCCATAGCCGCCGGCGGCTATTTCAATCTCGCGCTGTGCGCGGACGGCACCCTCGCCGCGTGGGGCATGAATAACAATGGCCAGTTGGGCAATAACTCCACCACCAACTCCAGCGTGCCAGTGGCCGTCACTCTAACAGGAGTACTGGCTGGCAGGACGGTCACGACCATTGCCGCCGGCGGTTCGCACTGTCTCGCACTGTGTGCGGACGGGACTCTGGTCGCTTGGGGAAATAAAACATCCGGTCAGTTGGGCAGCAACAGCCCAAGCTCCAATGTGCCGGTGCCGGTCGTTCTAACTGGCGTTCTCGCCGGCAAGCTGATCACCGCCATTGCAGCCGGCAATCTGCACAGCCTCGCGCTGTGCGCGGATGGAACCATCGCCGCATGGGGGGATAATTCCTATGGCCAGTTGGGAAACAAACGCACGACCAGCAGCAGTGTGCCAGTGGCGGTGGATCTAACGGGCGTACTGGCCGGCAGGACGGGCATCGCCGGCAGTGCGGGGTACAACCACAATCTGGCGCTGTGTGCGGACGGGTTTCTGGCCGCCTGGGGAAATAACAGTCACGGGCAGTTGGGTGATAACAGCACGGGGACCAGAACCGCACCAGTGCCGGTGGCCTTAAGCAACCTTGGTGCAGGCGAGCGCTTCATGGCGATAGCGGGCGGTGGTGAGTTCAGCCTGGCGCTGGTGGCGATGCCGCCGCCGCCTATGGCAAGCACTCTGACAGCGCTGGGGATCACTGACACGCAGGCCCAATTGAACGGCAGTGTGAACGCCATGGGCACCAGTGCCACCGTGACCTTTGAGTACGGTCTCACCACCCTCTATGGCACCACTCTGGGAGCCACTCCCGCGACGCTGACCGGCTCCACCGCCACGGCAGCCACCGCCACGCCCACCGCCTTGCTGCCGGGCTCCACCTATCATTATCGGATTGTGGCCAGAGGAACTGGTGGCAGCGTGACGGGTGAGGACATGACCTTCACGACGAGCGCCTTGGCCACGCTTTCAAACCTGACGTTGAGCGGATGCGCGCTTGCTCCCGCATTCGCCAGCAGCACCACCACCTATCTAACCACTGTGCCCTATGCTACCGACAGCATCACCGTGACACCGGTCGTTTACCTCGCATCCTCCACCGTCACAGTCAACGCAATCGCCGTGACGTCTGGAGCAGCCAGTGCTCCGATCAACCTACAGCCGGGTGAAAATCCAATCGTCATCAAGGTCACCTCCGCAGGTGGGACCAACACCATAACATACTCCGTGAAGGTGGTCCGCCTACCGCAGACATTCACCTTCAACTCCGCCACGGACGCACCCATGACGCTCAGCGACCTGGCGGCCACCGGCACGCTGCCCACCCCGGTCCTGAACTACGCGCCGAGCCCCGGAGCATCACTCATGATTGTTAGAAACACCGGGACCAATCCCATCCGCGGCACGTTTGACAATCTGCCTCAGGGAGAACTCGTGTCATTGCCCTATAATGGCATCACTTATATCTTCGCGGCCAACTACTTCGGCGGCACCGGCAATGATCTGGTGCTGCAATGGGCGAACACTTGCATGCTGGCATGGGGTGATAATTCCTACGGTCAACTCGGCATCAACAGCACGACCAACAGTGGTGTTGCGGTCCCGGTGGACATCAACGGCGTGCTGACCGGCAAGACCGTCGTGACAACCGCCAACGGTTTTCATCATGTTCTAGCCTTGTGCTCGGACGGCACCGTGGCCGCCTGGGGCGAAAATTCCTATGGCAAACTCGGCACTGGCAACAATGTCTCCAGCAACGTGCCAGTGTCGGTCAATATGGTAGGCGCTCTAGCCGGTAAGAAGGTCGTCGCGATTGCCGCCAGTGGCTCCCATTCCCTGGCACTGTGTTCCGACGGGACCCTGATCGAATGGGGCAGGTATTTCAACGGACAGGCTAACAACTCTAGCACCAAGCCCGCCCTGGTGGATCAAACCGGCGTGCTCGCGGGTAAGACTGTGACGGCGATTGCCGCTGGGGACGATCACAGTGTGGCGCTATGCTCTGACGGAACCCTGGCCACATGGGGGTATAATACAAACGGCCAGTTGGGTAACAACAGCAACGCGGACTTTAGCGTGCCGGTCAGGGTGAGCACCTCGGGCGTGCTCGCCGGAAAGACGGTGACGGCCATTGCCGCCGGTGCCTGGCACAATCTCGCGCTGTGCTCGGACGGGACCCTAGTCGCATGGGGATATAACAATTACGGCCAGTTGGGCAACAACAGCACCACCAACGCCAATGCGCCGGTGGCGGCGACTCAAACGGGCGTGCTCGCCGGCAAGACAGTCACCACCATTGCCGGTGGCGGCTACCACAGCCTCGCGCTGTGTTCAGACGGGACACTGACCGCATGGGGAAATAATAGTGCCGGCCAGTTGGGCAACAACAGCACCGCCAACTCCAGCGTGCCGGTGAGCGTGTCTCAAACCGGCGTGCTTCTCGGCAAAACAGTTGCTGAAATTTCCTGCGGTGGCTACCACTCCCTTATACGCTGCTCTGACGGAACCATGGTTGCGTGGGGAAATAATGGCTCCGGCCAATTGGGCAATAACAATACGACCAACAGCGGCATCCCGTCAGTGGTGCCCACAACCGCGCTGATGAGCGGTGCACGCGTGCTGACGGCGACCGCTGGCTCGCTGCACTGCCTGGCAGTGGCCGCCGTGCCGCAAGCACCGCTCGTGACCACTCTGGCTGCAACGAGCATCCTCGACTCCTCGGCAACCCTCAACGGCAATGTGACTGCCAACGGTATCGACCGCACCGTGTCCATCGAATACGGCCTGACCACCTCCTATGGCAACACTGCAGCCGCCACCCCAGGGACAGTCACCGGTACCGCAAATTCGGCGGTCAGCACGAGAGTCAGCGGCCTGCTCACAGGCGCCACCTATCATTACCGGGTCATCGCCACGACCGGATACTTGATGACCAAAGGCAAGGACATGTCCTTCACGACGGGCGTCGCCTCCGCCCTGACTGACATATCAACGGACCACGGCACGCTATATCCCATTTTCACGGGGAGTTGTGAGAACTACATCACAACCCTGCCGTTCGCCATGTCCGACATCGCACTCACATTACTCGCCGCCGACAACACCTCCACAATCAAAATCAATGGCATGAAGGTGCCATCCGGCGTGGTAACCGGACCTTACAGCCTGCTGGTCGGCGAAAATGATTTTGCCATCATGGTCGTCACTGCAGGTGGCATCCAGACCAAGACCTACCATATCCAGGTGATCCGCCTGCCGGAAGCATTCACCTACAACTCCGCTACGAACGAACCGCTCACTGTCAGTAATCTTTTTGCCACCGGCGTCTCGCCCGTTATGGTTCTGCATGATGCCCCTGCACCGGGAACCCGCTGGACACTTGTTAGAAACACCGGTATGAATCCGATCCATGGCGCGTTCGCCAACCTGGCGCAGGGGCAGGTCGTGAACCTGGCGCATGGCGGCGCGGATTATGCGTTCGTGGTCAACTACCACGGCGGCACCGGCAATGATCTGGTGCTGCAATGGGCCAACACCCGCCTGCTTTCCTGGGGATATAACAATTACGGACAGTTGGGCAATAACAGCACGACCAACAGCAGCATCCCGGTGCCGGTGGATGTCACCGGTGTGCTCGCCGGCAAGACGGTTATTGGCATGGCATCAGGGCTTTATCATAGTCTGGCGCTGTGCTCGGATGGAACTCTGGCCGCTTGGGGTTATAACAACTCTGGTCAGTTAGGCAATAATAGCACAAGCACAAGCAGCATCCCGGTGCCTGTGGTCATGAGCGGCGTCCTCGCTGGCAAGATGGTGACGGTGATCGCCGCCTGCAACTATCACAGTCTAGTTCTTTGCGCAGACGGCACCCTGGCCGCATGGGGAAGCAATAATTATGGACAACTGGGCAATGGCACCACCACTAACAGCTGGGTTCCGGTGGTGGTCGACCTAACGGGCGTGCTCGCCGGCAGGAGGGTCATCGCCATTGCCGTCGGCAACGATTATAGTCTGGCATTGTGTTCTGACAACACTGTGGCGGCCTGGGGATATAACAATACAGGGCAGTTGGGTAACGGCACCACCACCGCCAGCAAAGTGCCGGTACTGGTCAACCAAACGGGCGTGCTCGCCGGCGGGACAGTCATCGCCATCGCTGCTGGCGGTAGTCACAATCTCGCGTTATGTGGGGACGGAGCCGTGGCCGCCTGGGGTTCCAATTATTCAGGGCAGTTGGGTGACGGCACCACCACCAACAGCAAAGTGCCGGTGCAGGTGAACCAAACGGGTGTGCTCGCCAACAAAACGGTGACCGCCATTGCCGCCGGTGGCAGTCACAGTCTTGCGCTGTGTGCGGACGCAACCTTGGCCGCATGGGGAAGTAACGGTTATGGTAGCCTGGGCGACAACAGCACGCTGAACAGTTATGTGCCGGTGCGGGTGGACCAAACGGCTGTGCTCGCTAACAGAACAGTGACCGCTATTGCCGCCGGGGGCAGTCACAGTCTCGCCGCCTGCACGGACGGCCCCCCGGCGGCATGGGGGGGTAACACCTATGGCCAGTTAGGCAACTTCAGCAGCACCAACAGCAGCGTGCCGGTGCCCGTGATGGCCAACATGAACGGCTTGGTGCCTGGCATGCGATACCTGACGGTGAGTGGCGGATCGGCGCACAGCATCGCGCTGGCAGCCTGTGCGATGCCACGCGCGACTCTCCGGCCCGCCACGGCAATCACCGGGACCGGTGCCACCATGACCGGCAACGTGGATGGCAATGGAAACATCACCACGGTGGCGTTTGAATATGGGCTAACCTCAACCTATGGCAACACCCTCGCGGCATCACCCATCTCCGTTACCAGTGGAAGTGACGCCGACGTAGGTGCCAACCTCAGCGGCTTGCTGCCCGGCACCACCTACCACTATCGAGTGGTGGCTAGCTGTTCCGGCGTGTTTGTTAGAAGCACTGATATGACATTCACCACGCTCAGTGCCGACGCCATGCTGTCCGCGTTCACACTGAGTTCGGGGCTCCTGACCCCGGCCTTCGACAAGACCGTCACGAGTTATCTGACAACCGTTTCCAATGCCATGAGTTCCTTGACAGTAACCCCCACCACCGAGCACCCGGCGGCGGCGGTGCAGGTCAATGGGGTGCCGGTCGCCAGCGGCACGGCGAGCGCGCCTATCAGTCTGCCGGTAGGCAACACCACGCTCACAGCGCGGGTCACGGCGGAAGATGGCATCGACACTATGAGTTATGTCATCACAGTGACGCGGTTGCCGGAAAGCTTTGTATTCAACGCCGCCAGTGATGTGCCGGTAACGGCCAAGGGGTTTGCCGCGGGCGGCTATCCGGTGAATGTGAGGCTCAACTATGCGCCGACACCCGGCACGATTCTAACCATGCTCAACAACACGGGACTCGGGTTTATTCACGGCGCGTTTTCCAATCTGGCACAGGGACAACGGATCGGGCTGACATTCAATGGCAACACCTACGATTTTGTGGTCAACTTCTATGGCGGTAGTGGCAATGATTTGGTATTGCAATGGGCCGCCACCCAAGTGGTGGGCTGGGGGTCCAACAGTTACGGTCAGTTAGGCGACACCACCACGACCCGCCGCCTGCTGCCGACTTCGATTGATGCCACGGGCGTGCTGGCGGGCAAGACGATCATCGCGGTGACTGAAGGCTATCTCCATAGCCTGGCTCTGTGCTCGGACGGGACCTTGGCTGCCTGGGGCTACAATGTGTATGGGCAGTTAGGCAACAACAGTTCCGCGCCCAGTAGCGTGCCGGTGGCGGTGGATCGCTCGGGTGTGCTGGCAGGCAAGACAGTGATCGCCATTGCCGCCGGGCCGTTCCACAATCTTGCGCTGTGCGCGGATGGCAGCGTGGTCGCCTGGGGCTATAACAACTACGGCCAACTCGGCACCGGCGACACGGCGACGCGCCGGGTGCCGGTGTTGGTAAATCCAATTGGTGCGCTGGCCGGCAAACAAGTGGTGGCGGTGGCGGCCGGGGCCTATCACAGTTTTGCGCTGTGCGCCGATGGCACATTGGCGGCCTGGGGCTTCAATGATGACGGCGAATTAGGCGACGGGACAACCACGGGCCGCCTGGTGCCGGTGGCGGCGAACACGTCCGGCGCGCTTGCCGGAAAACAAATCGCTTATCTAACATCCGGCCAATACCACACGCTGGCGCTCTGCACCGACGGCACATTGTTAGCCTGGGGCTACAACAACCGCGGCCAACTCGGCAACAACAGCACGAATTCCAGCAAGGTGCCGGTGGCGATCGGGGCATTCGGTGCGCTGACGGGCAAATCCGTGGTAGCCGTCTGCGCCAGCGTCGCGCACAGCCTGGCCTTGTGCGCCGACGGCACGCTCGCCGCTTGGGGGTGGAACCAGACCGGCCAGTTGGGCGTAGCCGGTATCATTCAAAGCCCGATCCCGATGGCCATCGACATGACAGCGGTTACTGCCGGCGCACGGTGGATGGCGGTGGCCAGCGGGTCGGCGACGCAACACAATCTAGCGGTGGTGGGTCTGCCGTCAGTTAGTCTCACGCCGCACGCAAGCGGGCTACAGGGATTGGCGGTCCTGGGTGCGGATCAGGGTAACAACTCCGGCGTCATCGCCTATGCGTTCGGGTTGAATGCCACAACGAACGGTGGCTTGCCGCAGGGGCAATGGCTCGGCGGACGGTTTGTGATGCGCTTCAATCAACCTGCCGGCGTCATTGGCATCACCTATGGCGCGGAGTGGAGCACGACCTTGTTGCCGGGAAGTTGGCTCGAAGTGCCGGACACCGGCACGGGTGACGAGCACCTCTTCAACCTGCCGACGGATGCCGGCCCGCACGCGTTCCTGCGGCTCAAAGTGACGAGCACGACACTCCCGTAGGCGCATTCGTTAGAATGCGGGGGGGGCAAGGCAGATTTGCCCGGCG
>JBAXOF010000158.1:0-8774 GCA_037133375.1 Verrucomicrobiota bacterium
TCTGCAGGCGGGCGCAATCCGCGTCGAGTTCGGTGTCGTTGGGGACAAACTTGCTTTCGGTTAGAGTTTGTTCGAGCACCGGGTGGCGGCCGTTGGTGATGAGAAAGCGCCGGGACTCCTCGAGCACCGGCCGGCAATGGCGGTGATACTGGGCGACCTCCGCCAGCGCGCAGAGCACGTCGGTTTCGGCGATGGCGGCGGCGGTCTCCTGCAACGCGGGAAGGTGGGCGATGGTGCGGCCGCGCAGCTCCATGAACAACTCGCTCTCAAGTTGTTTGGAGCGCTCCTCGGCGCCTAACACCTTGTTTTCCATTTCCTTGAGCGCGGGCGTGATGTAGCGCTCGGCATTGGACATGGTTTGCTTGCGGGTGTAATCGTCAGGCACTTTCGCCAGCTGCGACGTGGTGATTTCGATGAAGTAGCCAAAGATGTTGTTGAACTTGATCTTGAGCGAGTCGATGCCGGTGCGCTTGCGTTCGTCAGCTTGCAACCGCACGATCCAATCCTTGCCGCCGCGCGCGGCGCTGCGCAACTCGTCGAGTTCCGGCGACCAGCCGTCACGGATGATACCACCGTCCCGCAGGTGGGCGGGCGGTTCATCGGCCAGCGCGGCGGCCAGCATGCTTGTTAGATCGGAAAAGTCATGGAGCCGCGAGGTGAGCGCGGCGGATAGCGAGGCTTGCGATGTTCCTAACGTGGCGAGATCCTCCTTGAGGGCCGGGATGTGGGAGAGCGAGATGGCGAGGGACTGGAGGTCGCGGGCGTTGCCACTGCCTTGTGAGAGGCGCGAGGTGGTGCGCTCAATGTCACGAATGCCTTTTAGCGCCTCGCGGCATTTTGATAGAAGGAACGGCTCCGCCAGCAAGTCGGTGATGAGATCCTGCCGGGATGTGAGTGTCGGGATATCCCGCAACGGGTGTAAAATCCAATCCCGCAGCAGCCGCGCACCCATCGGGGTGGCGCTGCGGTCGAGCACGCCTAACAATGTGTGGGCCCTCCCGGCGCGGGATTCCACCAGGTCGAGATTGCGCTGGGAAGCGGCATCAATGAGGACGTGGTCACTGCTGGCGCGCACATGCGGCGGGTGAAGGTGGCCGCAGGGGCGGCGGAGCTGATGGATCAGGTAATGCAGGACCGCCCCGGCGGCACCGCTGGCCGCGTGGAGTTGCGAGCAACCGAAACCATCGAGCGAGTGGACGTTGAAATGGTCGCGCAGGAGTTGGCCCGCCTGCTCGGGCAGAAAGGCATAACCTTCATAGGTGAGGCTGTGGCGCAGCTTGCCGAATTCAGCGGTTTGATGGTCCGGCACTAACAACTCAGACGGACAGATGCGGGACAATTCATCTTCGAGTTGGCCGAGATCCGCGAACTCCGCAATGGTGAACTCACCGGTGGTGTGGTCCACGCAGGCGAGGCCAACATTTTTCCCATGGCGGCAGACGGCGGCCAGATAGTTCGGGCGCTGGTCGTCGAGGAGTGTCAGGTCGTCGATTGAGCCGGCGGTGAGGATGCGGGCGATCTCACGCTCGACGAGTTTGCCTGGCTTGGGGTCGGATGTTTGTTCGGCGATGGCCACGCGCTTGCCGGCTTTGAGCAAGCGGGCGAGGTAACCTTGTGCGGCATGATAGGGCACGCCGCACATCGGCACGCCATTGCGGCGGGTGAGCGCCACATTGAGAATGGGCGAGGCGATCTTGGCGTCCTCGAAAAACATCTCGTAAAAATCCCCGAGCCGATACAGCAGCAGCACATCCGCAGGCAGGGACTTCCGCATGGCCTGATATTGGACCATCATCGGGGTGGGAACGGGCACGGACATGTCAGCAGCATGGTGGATTTCCCCGCTGATGAAAATCACGAAGTTGGGGAATTCGCAGCCACCGGCATACAGACCACGCTTGCGGGAGCCGCGGGCCTGTGCCAAGTTGCGCGGATGCGCAACGGGTGGCTGGATAAATCATGGACAAGGCTGCAACGTGGCTGGTGGGCTGGGGTGGCGCTTTCCATCTTGGGCGGCGGGGTGTCGCTGTTGGGTTTGGCGGGCGGGCAATGGTGGATGTTGGATTTGTGCAATCATTTCCAGGCGCAGTATCTCGTGTTTCAGGTGCTGTGCTTGCTCGGCTTGTTAGTCCTGCGGCGGTGGCGCTGGGCGCTGGTGCCGGCGGTTTTTTTGTTAGTCCCGGGCTGGTATTTGGCACCGTATTATCTGCCTTGTGCCACGACAACCCAACCGACACACCCGTTGCGGGTGCTCAGTTTCAACGTGCTCAACACCAACACGCGTTACGCCGACACCGTGCGCTGGGTGCAGGCGAGCAACCCGGATATCGCGTTTTTTCCAGAAGTGTCGCACTCCTGGGTGGCTGGGCTTGCGCCGTTGAAAGCGACGCTGCCCCACACTATCATGCATGCGCAGACGGACAATTTCGGGTTTGCGGTGTTCTCCAAGTATCCGATCGTCGCGCAAGACCTAATTCCGAGCGTGATCCTCGGGGTGGCGATGGTGCAAGTGACCCTTGAAATTGATGGCCGGAGGGTGCTCTTTGTCGGAGTGCACCCGGCCTCGCCGCTATCGGCTTCCTACACGCACGGCCGCGATGCGGCGCTCAAGGATCTGGCCGAGCGCCTGCGCCATGAACCGCTGCCGGTCATCGTAGCAGGAGATTTTAATGCCACCCCGTGGAGTCAGGCGATGAGACCCTTGTTTGAGGCCGGTTTGCACGACACCCGATGGGGCCGCGGGTTCAGCGCCACCTGGCGGCGCGACCTAGTGCTGGTGGCCATTCCCATCGACCACATTCTGACCGACCCGCGGATCACCACGCAAACGCGCTGGACCGGACCATACCTCGGGTCAGACCACCGCGGGGTGGTGGCGGATTTGCGGTGGTGACAGCGCTCATTGGCGTGCAATTGTGAATTGCCAAGGGCGGTGGCATGGGCTATGAGTTGCGCCGCGACCCGATCGGCACCCGCCGGTCCCGCGCGCTGAACCAATTATAACGCCGTGGGATTCGTTGATGCTATCAAACGTTGGCAACTGGCTCGGCAGGGGCTTTCGTCCGGCCGAAAACGCCGGGTTTACAGCGAAAACCCGGCCATCCAAGCCCTCGAAGAAAGCTTTACCGTTAAGTTGGGGCTGTATGCCACCTTTATCGTGGCCAGCGTCGTGCTCATTCTCAAATCCGATCCCATGGGGGGGGCCGAGGATGCGCTGAAGCGGGCGCTTTACGGGCTCGCCTTCGCGCTCACCGCAGTGGTGCTGTTTCACGCCAACAGCCAATTTCTGTGCCGCCGCAACAGCCGGGTCATTCTCGTCTTAGGCGGCATGCTCGTCCACCTGCTCCTCGTCGGCCTGATCATGAGGCTGACCCACTCCGATGACATCCTCGCGGTCTTCCACTATCTGCTGGTGCCCTTTGCCTTGGCTCCCATGCTGCACAGCATTCTGCTCGGCCGCGCCGTGGGAACGTTTTCCGCGATCTATGTGAGTTTGATCGGCAGCCTCTTGGTGCCGCCGGATGACATGTTAGGTTTCCTCACCCTCAGCCTGGTCTCCGGCCTCACTGCGGTGCTGCTCACCGTCCAGGTGCGCCAGCGCGGACAACTCCTGCGTGCCGGCGTTTTCATCGGGATCGTCACCTTGATCCTTGCCATTGTGTGGGGCCGCCTGGACCTGTGTTCGTGTTTTGGCGCAGACGCCATCGACCATCTCGAAATTTTCGGGTTGGGCACGACCGCCGCGCTAGGCACGGCGGTGTTCGCGGCGTTGTTTGTGAGTGGTTTGCTGCCCATCTTTGAGAGCTTGTTCCAACTGACCACCGACACCAGTTGGTTAGAGCTGAGCGACCTCAACCACAAGCTGCTGCGCCAGATGCAGCTTGAGGCACCCGGCACCTTCCATCACAGCCTGGTGGTGGCCTCCCTGGCCGAGGCGGCCGCAGAGAAGATCGGTGCCAACGCGCTGATGTGCCGCGTGTGCTCGTATTTTCACGATGTGGGCAAACTGAAAAAGCCGGCGTATTTCATAGAAAACCTCCACGATGGGGTCGAAAACCCGCACGACGGGCTCACCCCTACCATGAGCGCGCTGGTCATCATCGCCCACGTCAAGGATGGCGTCGATATCGCCATGAAACACAAACTCAACCCGCGCATCATCAACGTGATCCACGAGCATCACGGCGATTCCCTAGTCTATTACTTCTACCACCGCGCCCAGGAGCAGAAAAAATGCGAGTTGGACAAAGTCGAGCGCGGTTTGGAAAACCCTGAAGACCTGCCTCACATCGATGAGAAAAACTTCCGTTACCCCGGGCAACGCCCGAGCACCCGGGAGAGCGGCATCATCGCGCTGGCCGACATGGTGGAAAGCGCCTCGCGCTCGCTGCGCAAGCCCACCCTGGCGAAAATCCGCGCCATGATCGAGGAGTTGGTCCGTTCCAAGGTGAATGATGGCCAACTCGATGAGTGTCCGTTGACGCTCAAGGAACTCGCCATCGTCAAGGACAGTTTTGCCGCCACCCTGCGCAGCATGTTGCATGCCCGCATCGACTATCCGAAGGAAGAAGAACGGCCGCCTTCAACTAACAAGCGCAGCGACTATGCACGTATCCCCGCCCCTGAAGCGGAACCGGCATCCGAACAACTTCGGTCGTCGCGCTGCCCCTCACCCGCCTAATTTCTAACACCGTCATGCCCCTCGAAATCATCATTGGAAACCATCAGCACGTCGTGGACATCCCAGAGAGCTGGCTCACGGTGATGGAACAAGCCGCTGGTGAGGCCGTCACACTGGCGCTCAGCCATGCCGCGCACGAGGATTCCCCATTGTCCCATCTGGCGACCATTGAGGTGGCCTTGGTGGACGACGCCACCAGCGAGCAAGTCCACCGCGAGTTCATGGACATCGAGGGGGCCACCGATGTCATCACCTTTCATCATGGGGAAATCGTCATCGGTGCGGAAGTGGCCATGCGCCAAGCTGCGGAATACGGCGAACCCCTGCCCCGCGAGATACTCCGCTATCTCGTCCACGGCCTGCTTCACCTCGCCAGTCACGAGGATGATGATCCCGCCGACCGCGAGCAAATGGAAACCGCCCAGGAAATCATCGTGGCCACCCTGTGGACGCCGCATCTGGCGGAGCGTCTGGCCTGAGCATGGCCGATTCCGCCCCTTTCCCACGTCATGAGCAAGGATTCCGTTAGCCAGCCCGCCGCCCCGCCCCCGGATCTAACCTGTGGTTGCGCCACGGCGGGCGCGTTGCCTGACTGGGTGCCGATGGGCTCGGAACACAACCCGAAATTCGCGTGTCGCGTGATGTCCGGGATTGCGTTAGAATCCACTCCCGTAACCCACAAGCCGCCCGCCAAGCGCCGCAAACTCACGCTCGACGACTACACCCGTGGCGTGCTGGAGGCCGATATCGGCGTGCTGTCGCGGGCTATCACGTTGGTGGAGAGCAACCACTCCACCCACCAAGCACTTGCCCAACAACTCCTCACCCGGGTGCTGCCCCATACCGGCAACTCGATCCGGGTCGGCATCACCGGCGTGCCCGGTGCCGGCAAAAGCACCCTCATCGAATCTCTCGGCTGCCTGCTCTGCGACCAAGGTCATCGCCTCGCAGTGCTCGCCGTCGATCCATCCAGCTCGGTCACCGGCGGCAGTATCCTCGGCGATAAAACCCGCATGGAAAACCTCGTCCGCCACCCGCATGCCTATATCCGGCCCTCGCCCTCCGGCGGCTCGTTAGGTGGGGTCGCCCGCAAGAGCCGCGAGACGATGCTGCTGTGCGAGGCGGCCGGCTTCGACGTCATTTTGGTCGAAACCGTCGGCGTCGGCCAAAACGAAATCACCGTCCGCTCGATGGTGGATTTCTTCCTCCTCCTCATGCTCGCCGGTGCCGGCGACGAACTTCAGGGGATGAAAAAAGGCGTCATCGAAATCGCTGACCTGTTAGCCGTGAACAAGGCCGACGGCGACAACATCCAACGGGCCAACCTAGCCGCCGCCGAATCTAACCGCGTGCTCAGTTTCCTGCAACCGGCCACCCCCGGCTGGCAAACCCGTTGCACCACCTGCTCCGCCCACGAGCCGGCCACTCTAACCGAATTGTGGCGCAGCGTCGACCACTTCGTGCTGGCCACGCGCGAGTCCGGCGCGTTTACCGCGCGCCGCGAGCGCCAGGCCGTGGCCTGGATGCATGCCATGATCGAGGAGGAACTGCGCCAGCGCTTCTTGCGCAACCCGCGCGTCAAACACCTCCTGCCCACGCTCGAGCAACAAGTGGCTACCAACCAACTCCCAGCCGCCGCCGCCGCCCAGCAACTGCTGCATTGTGGCAGCGGCCTGTGACTGCCGTCCATGCCCGTTTAAATCCCGGCCAAACCCTCAAGAAAGTGCCAAGTCATTTTCCCGGAATCCCTCGCCAATTCCTCGCCAATTCAATGCCTAGTGTGCAATCTGCTTGGCGGGCTACACTAGCTCAGGAAGTCTGACCCTGGTGCCTGCTACTCTTCTCTTCCCTTGAGCCTTGGCAATGAAATCTGCGGCGCTCTTGATGTCTTATCAGTCTTCCACTTTGATGGTGGTGGGATCCCAAGTGATCGGGGGAAACGCCATCTGCAAGCCTTTGAGAGTATCCACCAGGATGCGAGCGACGCACAAGTCGCGATACCACTTGCGGTTGGCAGGCACCACATACCACGGGGCCAGCGGCGTCGAGGTGCGGGAAATCACATCCTCATACACCTGCATGAACTCGCCCCAAAGGACGCGATCTTTGAGATCATCGGGATTGACCTTCCAATGTTTGCCTGGGTTGGCGAGGCGGGCTTCCAAGCGCCGCTTCTGTTCATCCTTGGAAATGTGCAGGAAGATTTTGACCAGCGTGGTCCCCTCCTCCGCTAGCATCCGCTCGAAATCAACCACATGGCGATAGCGGCGGGTCCACACGTCCTCGCCAAATAGCCGCTTCACCCGCACCGCGATAATGTCCTCATAGTGGCTGCGGTTGAAAATGACCAACTGACCGTTGGCAGGCACCTTGGAATGAATGCGCCAGAGGAAATCATGCGCCAACTCCTCGTCGCTCGGTTTCTTGAACGAACACACATGAATCCCCTGCGGATCTATCCGCGAGAAAACGTTCTTGATGCAGCCATCCTTGCCGCCGGTATCCATCGCCTGCAACACCACTAGCACACGGTGCTTGTTCTGCGCATACAACACCTTTTGCAATTCCTGGAGTTCGGCGCGCAAGCGCTCGAAGTGCGGTTCCTGCTCCTGCTTGCCGCCATCGCCAAACAAAGCTTTCTCCTGTGCATTAAGTTTTTCCAGATCCACTCTCGATCCGTGTCTCACCATATAGCGTTCGCGTGCTCCCTTCACTGGCATGCCCAAGTTATTCACGCCGCCCCTGCCGCTGGCAAGCAGAGATTGCCGCCCAACACCCGAAGTGGCAGCACGGAACCTCCGCCCTTCATCAGCCATCAAAACCCGGCATCCCGCATTTTTTACCGAAATACTCCTAGGCAAAGCCGGCCGATTGTATATCCACGCTGTAGACGAACCGCCCCAAGGCCAAGCAAGCACTCACCCTCGAGTCCCTGGAAGGGATTGTTTTGGCGCCAAGCGGGCACTCATTGGCGCAGGCATCCTTGTCGGCGTTGCGGGAAGTGGCGGCGGGGGACCATTTTTCCGCCATCCTGTTCAACACGGAGGACCACTGAACCCGTGTAATCCGTGTGCCATGTGGGAGGCCTAAGCGAACCCGCCGCCACGGAATGATCGAAATGCGTTAGAGACAGGGTTCAATACGGGCGGAATCCTACGCCGCCACCCCATGTTGGGGAGCATCGTGTTCAATCAAACGCCCGCGGATTATCCTGCAGGCGGCGCAGTGCGTCGGCATCCATTCGATCCTTTTCCCGGTCCCTTTCTCTGAAGGGAACGGATTCATATTTCAGTGACCTTCATCCCGGCTGTGCGGGCCAGTTTTGCCTGTCTGAGGTCACAGGTAATGAAATCCCGGCAATGCAGTTCGGCAGCCATGGCGACGTGAAGAATGTCATAAGACCGGGTTCCAAGCCGCAACGTTTGCTCCCGCGAAAGCCCCAACGCCGCCGCCACAACCATATTCCATGACACATCGACCCGCACCAAGGTGCCGCGCGCCAGGAACCGCTCCAATCGTCCTTCCCACGCTGAGAGTTCGCGATGTAATTCCGCCTTGCCAGGTGCCGTCCGCGACCTCATTTCCATGAACGCCTTCATGCGCAATCCGTTCCTGATCTCAATCTCATGCAGTGGACCGAAGGCCAAGGCTGGCCGGCCGAGTCGGCGAAAAGCCGCCACAGCCATTGCGGAGCCGACTTCGTTGGTCAGCAGGCGCAGCACGAAACTTGAGTCTCCGTAGGTCATGGCATCCGGGAATCCATCACCAGTTGCGCCGCAGAGTGCGTGGAGCAGCGTTCCTCGAGCATGGCATCGAGTTCGTCATCCACAAACTGCTTGTCAGCATCTGCCAGTGCAGGCGCTGTTGCGGAGCGCAGCACCCATAAGGGCTTGCCGTTATCGGTGACCTGCACACTCAGACCGGCCGCCGTGAGCTTTTTCACGGCCGTGGGATGTCGGAGCAATTCGCGCAACGGGAGGGTTGTCATGCGTCAGACGCTAGCGCCTGACAGCAGTGGCGTCAAAGAAAAAAGCCGACAAGAAAAAAGCTGTGACAGCCGCAGCTAGGGCGTGATGGCCTCGCCGCGCCCACG
>JBAXOF010000159.1:0-8764 GCA_037133375.1 Verrucomicrobiota bacterium
CTGCCTTGGCTGGTTTCGCTGCCTTGGCTGGTTTCGCTGCCTTGGCTGGTTTCGCCGCCTTGGCTGCCTTGGCCGGCTTCACCGCAACCTTGACTTCCTTGGCCGGTTTGGCCTCAACCTTGACTTCCTTGGCTGGTGTGAGCGCGGCGGCGGACTTGAGCCATGTCGCAACAGTCAGCACGGAGATATTATATTTTTTGACGGCGGCGGCCTGCCCACCGCGGCCTTTTTCCGCATTCACTTTCTCCACGAAGGAGATGACTTCTTGCTTTTCGGCGTCGGTGTAACGCTTGCCCTTGGTTGTTATTTTCTTGGAATTTGCACTCATGTCGGGGAAGACATATCAAGGTCATAACCCCAACACAAGACAAAAGTCACACTTTCTCCCAACGCCTCATGCCCCCACACCAGTATCATCTATCAATATCATCCGGGCGGTGAGGACCAAGTGCCGGAATAACACCATGACTAATGCCATGGTCGCTGTGTTAGGCATAGCTGCGGATTGAAACGTGGACGTCCTCGAATTTCAATAACTCCTTGTGCAACACCGGAGCAACGTCCGGGCCCTTGTATTCCCACGCGGAGACATGCGAGAAATTCGCATCGTCGCGCTTGGCCTCGCCGGGCTGGGTGTTGCCGGCGATGACGTCCGGGTCGTTGTCAAAGAACTGATGTTCCGAGCGGAAATGCCCGCCGCATGACTCCTCGCGGTCGCGGGCATCGTAACACATGACTTCCGCAAACTCGAGGAAGTCGGCAACACGCCCAGCCTTTTCGAGTTCCATGTTAGCATTTTCACCCGAGCCGGGGATCCGCACATTTTTCCAGAACTCGTCGCGGATGGCGGGAATTTTCTCCAGCGCTTCAGATAGGCCTTCGCGGGTGCGGGCCATGCCGCAATGATTCCACATGGTCATGCCCAGTTCGCGATGGAAGGAATCCACTGTGCGACGGCCTTGGATCGCCAGCAACTTGCCGGTGCGTTCGTGGACTTGCGCCTCGCTCTGCTTGAACTCCGGCATGGCGGTGGTGACGCTGCCGGGTTTCTGGGTGACCAGATAGTTGGCAATCGTGGTGGGGATGACAAAATAGCCGTCAGCCAAGCCTTGCATTAGCGCGGAGGCCCCGAGGCGGTTGGCCCCGTGGTCGGAAAAATTCGCCTCGCCGAGCACATGCAGGCCTGGAATGTTAGACATCAGGTTGTAGTCCACCCACAGGCCGCCCATGGTGTAGTGGACGGCCGGATAGATCATCATAGGTTTCTGATAGGGATCCTCACCGGTGATCTTCTCATACATCTGGAACAGATTGCCGTAGCGTGAGCGGATGGTCCCCTCGCCGAGGCGCTTGGTGGCATCGCGGAAATCCAGATAGACACCGAGCCCGGTGGGCGCGATGCCGCGGCCGTCGTCGCACGCTTCCTTGGCGGCGCGGGAGGAGATATCGCGCGGCGCAAGGTTGCCGAAGGACGGGTATTTGCGTTCCAGATAGTAATCGCGATCATCTTCCGCCACATCGGAGGGATTGAGGTGCTTTTTCTGTAGTTTCTGGGCGACTTCCTTGGATTTGGGCACCCAGATGCGGCCGTCATTGCGCAGCGATTCAGACATCAGGGTGAGCTTCGACTGGTAATCGCCGCTGACTGGAATGCAGGTTGGATGAATCTGGGTGTAGCAGGGGTTGGCAAACAAGGCGCCGCGGCGTGCGGCGCGCCACGCGGAGGTGACATTGCAGCCCATCGCATTGGTGGAGAGGAAAAACACGTTGCCGTAGCCGCCGGTAGCCAGAATCACCGCATCCGCGGCGTGACTGGCAATTTCACCCGTGACCAGATCACGCACCACGATGCCCTTGGCATGACCATCAACGAGCACCAGATCCAGCATCTCGGTGCGCGGATACATCTTCACGCCACCCTTGTGGATTTCCTTTTCCAATGCCTGATAGCAACCGATGAGCAGTTGTTGGCCGGTCTGGCCGCGTGCATAAAAGGTGCGGGACACCTGCGCCCCACCGAACGAGCGGTTGTCGAGCAAGCCGCCGTATTCGCGCGCAAACGGCACGCCCTGGGCCACGCATTGGTCGATGATGGCATTGGACACTTCCGCCAACCGATAGACATTGCCTTCGCGGGCGCGGAAGTCCCCGCCCTTGATGGTGTCGTAAAACAGCCGCTGCACGGAGTCGCCGTCATTCTGATAGTTCTTGGCGGCATTGATGCCACCTTGGGCGGCAATCGAATGCGCGCGGCGCGGACTGTCCTGATAGCAGAAGCACTTCACCTGATAGCCCAACTCGGCGAGCGAGGCGGCGGCGGCACCGCCGGCCAGACCGGAGCCCACGACGATGACGGAGAACTTGCGTTTATTGGCCGGATTGATGAGCTTGGAGTCCATCTTGTGCTTGGACCATTTCTGCTCAAGCGGACCGGATGGGATTTTGCTGTCGAGGATCATGGGAGTGGGGAGTGAGAATTGGAGATAAGATTAGGCCTTGCCGAAACCGAAGATAATAATGGCGAGCGGGATGGAGATGAAGCCGACCCAGATGACCAAGGCGTAGGCGAGGGAAATGAGGCGGAGGGCACCTTCGCTTTTCTTAAAGCGCAGACCGAGCGTCTGGAAGATCGAGGCGACACCATGGCTCAAGTGGCTGCAGAGCAAGGTCATCGCAATGACGTAGAAGAAGGTGGCCGGCCACCAATTGAAGCCGTCAATGGTCATTTGCCAGGCATCGTGGCGGACCAGTGGCTCGCCGTGGTGCATCACGGTTGCGAGGGTTTCCTTGTAGCGTGGCAGCGTGTCGTATTGGTTGAACACCCGCATGGTGAAATGCAGCATGTGATAGATGAAGAACGCCAACAACGTCAGGCCCGACCAAATCATGATGCGGGATGAGGCGGTGGCTTGGATGACCGCCTGGCATTCATACGGTTTGCGGGCGGCGCGGTTCTGCAACGTCAGGCTGATGGTGGCCGCCACGTGCAGCGCCAGCGCGGTGATCATGACCAGGCGGAAGAGCCAGATACCCGCGCCGTGGACCATGTGATGAAGGAAATAGGCATAGTCGTTGAAAGCCTCGCGGCCGACGAACACCAGCAGGTTGCCCACTAGATGGCCGGCGAGAAACAGCACCAGAAAGGCTCCGGTGATGGCAACAATGATCTTTTTCCCAATCGAGGAGGTCCAAATGGCGGCGAGGCTGGAGGTAATGGCATTCATGGCAGGTTTGAAAACGGTCGGCCGGAACGGCGCGCCGGCGAGCAATAGGCACTTCGCCGCAACTTGACAAGCCCAAGCCGCACTTCGCGCAGAATCGGTCAAGCGAATGGCAGGATTTGCGCGGTGGCATGCCAAACCGTCCCCAAAATCACCAAACGCGACCGTGCTTTCAACCCGAAATCCGAAGTTTATTTCAAAGCATCCGATAGATTAACCACAGATTACACGGATTGCACGGATTGAAATAGGGGGCATTTACAACTTCTCCGAAGTTGCAAATGGTGAGAAAATCCACATCAAAAAATCCGTGAAATCCGTGAAATCCGTGGTTTTCTTGGTCCGGATGGCCCAAGATTTTTTTCAAGCGTTAAGAAGGTCGCTCCATGGTTCAAAACGGCCGCCGCAGGCCGAGCCAGGCGGCATATCCAGCGGCCGCCAAGCACAGCAATAAAACCAATGCGCCCGGCAGCACCTTGCGCTTGGCCAAGACCGGTGCCACGCCAAGAACCCCCCACATGGCGAGTTTAAGCAGCCACCAATACGGGGGGAGTGACGGTTTTCTCAGCAGCGCAAAGCCCACCGCGATGATCACCAGCAACGCCATGCCGTGGAGCATGGATGCCCACATCCGGCCCGAGCCCCCTAGCAAGACCGCTCCCAGCGCGGCGAAAAGCACGAACACGCCCACCAGATGCAGGGTTTTGAGCAGAACCGGATTATTCAGAATATGATCTATCATGGCGTGTTGGGGCACCGCAGTATCACCACTTCCCAGCTTCTCACAAGCGGGTTTTTGGTTCCGGAAAAAACCGCACTTGACGCCACGCCGGGCAAGCGGAACCTTCCGCGCGGAAAGAAATCCGTCCCGCATCCGTCGCATGCACACCATCACCGCCAAATCCCAACTCAGTCCCAACGTCACCCGGCTCGACGTCGAGGCCCGCCGCATCGCCGAAATCCGCCAGCCCGGCCAATTCGTCATCGTGCGCCGCGCCAATGGTGCCGAACGCATTCCGCTGACCATCGCCGATGCTGACCCGGCCGCCGGCACCATCGCGTTGGTGATCCAGGCAGTGGGCAAATCCACCCGTGAACTCGTCGCCCTCGAAGCGGGCGAGGCCATTCTCGATATCTCAGGGCCCCTCGGCCATCCCACCGAAATGATCACCTCCGGCCGCGCCGTGTGCGTCGGTGGCGGCGTCGGCACCGCCGTGGTCCACCCCATCGCCGCAGGCTTGCACCAACGCGGCGTCGAGGTCATCAGCATCATCGGCGGCCGCTCCCGCGAATGGGTCATCTTTGAAGAGGAATTGCGCCGCCTCGGCCAGGTCGTCGTCTGCACGGATGATGGCAGTTACGGTCGCAAGGGGTTTGTGACCGACGCCACGCGCGAGGTGTTAGAAGCCGGCGGCGTGGACATCGTCTATGCGGTCGGCCCGGTGCCGATGATGCGGGCGGTGGCCAACCTGACCCGCCCGTATGGTGTGCATACGATTGTGTCGCTCAACCCAGTGATGGTGGATGGCACCGGCATGTGCGGCGGTTGCCGGGTGGACATCGGCGGCCAGACCAAGTTTGCCTGCGTGGATGGCCCGGAATTCGACGGCCATCTGGTGGATTTCGACCTGCTCGCCGAACGCCTCGGCACCTACCGCGAATTTGAACAACACGCCAACACCGCCTGCGAGTCCGGCACCTGCCGCGTCGGCCTCTAACACTCCAATCCAACCCCCATCCCCCAGTCGTGAACGAAGCCAAGCTTCCCCTCAAGGAGCGCATGAAGATCGACCGGCAGACCATGCCGGAACAGGACGCCACCCAACGCAGCGGCAATTTCCTCGAAGTCAACCTCGGCTTCACCGAAAAGATTGCTTTGTTAGAAGCGCAGCGCTGCATCCAATGCAAGGAACCGAAATGTGTGCAAGGCTGCCCGGTGATGGTCAACATCCCGCGCTTTCTCGAGTTCATTGTGGAGGGCAACCTGCCCGCCGCCGCGCGCAGTTTGTTTGGCGACAATGCCCTGCCCGCTGTCACCGGCCGGGTCTGCCCGCAGGAAACCCAATGCGAGGTGCGATGCGTCCGCGGCGTCAAGGGCAAACCGGTGGCCATCGGCTGCCTGGAACGTTTCGTTGCCGATTGGGCGCGGGCTAACAGTGACGTCGTCAAAATCGAACCGCGCAGCGCCACCGGCAAGAAAGTGGCCATCGTCGGCGGCGGCCCGGCCGGCCTAACAGCCGCTGGCGAGCTGGTCAAATGTGGTCACGAAGTCACGGTCTACGAAGCCCTGCACAAGCCCGGTGGCGTGCTCGTCTATGGTATCCCCGAGTTCCGCTTGCCAAAACTCATCGTCGAGGAGGAAGTCGAGCGCCTGGTGCAAGCCGGCGTGAAGATTGAAAACAACGTGGTGGTGGGCCGCACCTACACCCTGCCCGAATTGCGCGCGCAGTTTGATGCCGTGTTCATCGCCAATGGTGCCGGACTGCCGGTCTTCATGAATGTGCCCGGCGAAAATCTCAAAGGCGTCTATTCCGCCAATGAATATCTAACAAGGGTAAACCTCATGGAAGCCTATGCCTTGGATTCCGACACCCCGATTTTGCGGGCCCGGCGCGTGGCCGTGGTCGGCGGCGGCAACGTCGCCATGGACGCGGTGCGCACGGCCAAGCGCCTCGGTGCCGAGCGCGCCATGCTGGTCTATCGCCGCAGCCGTGCGGAAATGCCGGCCCGCGTCGAGGAAGTTCATCATGCCGATGCCGAAGGCGTCGAATTTGAAAACCTTGTCGCGCCCCTCGAAGTTATTGGTAATGCCAACAAATGGGTCACCGGCCTCAAATGCCAGCGCATGGAACTGGGCGAACCCGACGCCTCCGGTCGGCGCCGCCCCAAACCCATTCCAGGCTCCGAGTTTGTGTTGGATTGCGATGCCGTGGTCGTCGCCATCGGCACCCGTGCCAATCCCCTGCTCACCGCCACTTGCCCTGAGCTCAAGCTCAACCGCTGGGGCAACATCGAGGCGGATAACGCTGGCATGACCAGCATCCCCGGCATCTTTGCCGGCGGCGACATCGTCCGCGGCGCGGCCACCGTCATTCTCGCCATGGGTGATGGCAAACGCAGCGCCCAGGCCATCGATGCCTATCTGATGGGAGAGTGACCGCCCATCACCGGACCTTGGTGCGGTCCGTGATCCGCACAGCCCGATTCAAGGGGAGTATAAAAACTTCACCTTGCCATGCAGGCTAAGTCAGCCTACACTGCCTGCATGAAAGCCATGCAATACACGCTTCGTGGTGTTCCTCCAACCATTGACCGTGCCGCACGCCACCGCGCCCAGCAGGAAGGCAAGAGTCTCAATGCGGTGGCCATGGAGGCACTGGCCCGGGGGTTGGGACTCGATGCCAAGCCCGTAGAGCACACCGATCTGGATGCACTGATCGGCACTTGGCAGGAAGATCCGGCTTTCGATGCCGCAGTGGCCGATTTCAAGCGCATCGACGAGGAGGCCTGGCGATGAACGTGGCACTGGACACGAATGCCTACAGTGAGTTCATGCGCGGCGAGTCCACGCGGGTGCGGATCGTGCGCACGGCACGCCGGCTCTTTCTTCCGCTCATCGTTCTCGGCGAACTGCGTGCGGGTTTCGCCGCCGGCAACCGGGAATCGGACAATTCCGCCAATCTGCTACGATTCCTTAACAGTCCACGCGTCTCCATCCTCTTGCCGGATGACCAGACCACCCATCATTATGCGCAGCTCCACCTGCAACTCCGGCGGCAGGGGATCGCTATCCCAACCAATGACCTTTGGATTGCCGCCCTGACGGTCCAGCACGGCCTGGTCCTCTGCACGCGCGATGCTCATTTCAAACACATTCCTCAAGTGCCCAGATGCTGAGCAAACACCCTGATCAGGATCATTCCAGCCGCGAGCCGCCGCCGGTGGAATTCACCAACGCCTTTGCAAAATTTGACAGATTTGTCTTGCCAAACCGCCAATCGGGGTTATTGCCGCCCTGCGCACCGGTCACGGTGCCACCGCGCCGCCGCTTGAAAGGCTGCGCCCTTGTCCGGTCTTCATCGATGAGAGAGATTGTTTGAGGTTCTTCCTAAATCGCTCATCACCCGCCCGGCGCCGACAATTCGGTTAGAGCTGGCATCTTATATTGACATGACCCCGACCCCATTCGAGGCGTTGCCGCTGGCTGCGCCCCTCCACCGCGTGTTGCGCGAACTTGAATACTCCGTGCCCACGCCGATCCAGGCGCAGGCGATTCCCCTGCTGCTGCAAGGCCGCGATTTGTTAGGCTGCGCCCAGACCGGCACCGGCAAGACCGCCGGCTTCGCCTTGCCCATCCTCCATGCGTTGCACCTGCACCCCCGCCAAGTCCGACCGCGGTCCTGCCGCACCCTGGTGTTGGCCCCCACCCGCGAACTCGCCGGCCAGGTCGGCAAGAGCTTCGCCACCTATGGCAAACATGTCAACTTCCGCCAGACGCTCGTTTACGGCGGCGTCGGCCAGGTGCCACAGGTCAATGCCATGCGCGGCGGCGTCGATGTGCTGGTCGCCACCCCGGGTCGCTTGTTAGACCTGATCGACCAGCGCCACATCGACCTGGGCCAAGTCGAGTTTTTCGTGCTCGATGAAGTGGACCGGATGCTCGACATGGGGTTTTTGCGCGACGTCAAACGCATTGTCGCGATGCTGCCGGTGAAACGCCAGTCGTTGTTCTTCTCGGCGACGTTGGCACCTAACATTGTCGAGCTGGCGCGCACCATCCTGCGCGAACCGGCCCACATCAGCATCATGCCGGAAACCACCACTGCCGAGAACATCGACCAACAGGTGTGCTTTTTGGCGCGTGAGGACAAGCGCCAGCTGCTCGATCAATTACTGCGCGGCCAGGCCGAGGCGCTGGAGCAAAAGCTCACCATCGTCTTCAGCCGCACCAAGCACGGCGCTAACAAACTTGCCAAGAGCCTGTGCGCCGCCGGCTTTGCCGCGGATGCCATCCACGGCAACAAGTCGCAGGCCGCGCGTGAAAAAGCACTCGACCGCTTCAAACGCGGACTGACTCCCGTGCTGGTGGCCACCGATGTGGCGGCCCGCGGCGTGGACGTCAAGGACGTCGGCTTGGTGGTGAACTTCGATTTGCCTAACGAACCGGAAGCTTATGTCCACCGAATCGGCCGCACGGCGCGGGCCGGTGCCGACGGCCGCGCGGTTTCCTTCTGCTCGGAGGACGAACTCGAATTCCTGCGCGAGATTGAAAAGATCATCCGCATGCCGATTCCCCGCTGGGACGATCACGCGTGGCACATCGAGGCCCTCGCCCAACGCCACACACGCGGCAAGGCCGGCGGCGGCAATCCGCCCAAACCATCTAACAGCGGCCAGCGCGACGCCCACCACCGCAACTACGGCGGCAACCGCCGCCGCTCCGCCGCCCGTTGAGCCAGTCTCTCTAACACACGCCCCGCGGCGATCAACCCGAAACAGGCGGTCACGTGGGTGGCCGTGCCAAACCCCGACGCGCAGTTGAG
>JBAXOF010000160.1:0-8680 GCA_037133375.1 Verrucomicrobiota bacterium
TGGCGTGGAAGGCAAAGGCGGTGCTGGTGATTTGCTGGCGCGGGCTCACCGGCACGTCGGCGAGGGTGATGTTGTTGTCGCCGCTGTCCACCACGATTTCAAGGAAACGAGTGGCGCTGCCAGTCAGGCTGCCAGCAAAAATGGCGCTCAGGTCGGTGTGGGCCGCCTGCTCGGACGCCAGCGTGGCGGTGCCGCCGCCTGCCGCGAGGCCCGAGGCGGCGATGCCGTTGCCCAAGAGCACACTGAACACGCCGCTGGAAATGGTCGCGGTCTGCTCTTCGGTCCACAACGGGGTGCCACCGGTGGCGGCACTGTAAATGCGGAAGATGATCTTGCGGTTGGTGGGTGCCGCCGTGTAGCTCGCCGCCGTGCCGGTGGCACCGATGGGCAGCCCGGTGGAGTCGGCCACTTTGCCTTGGTAGTTGATGGACAAGGGCACGTCGGCGTGCAGGGAACTCTGTGCCAAGCACAGCAGGGCGGTGAATAGGGCGGTCTTTTTCATGGTGGAGAGAGAGTTAGAGGTTAGAGGATGAGATTTTAAATTTTGGATTTTTAATTTTGGATTGCAGAGAGCATTGCGCGGTGTTCGGGCGGGCGGCTTGGTCTTTCATTTAAAATTCAAAATTCAAAATTCAAAATTGCCCGCAGGGCGTCCTTTGCGGCTTTGCGGTAAATCTGCATTTCAGTTTTCAGCGTTTCAGTGTTTCAGCTTTTACTGCGACAGCACGCCGATTTGTGAGGCGCGGCGCAGTTCGAAGGTGCCAGAGAGGATGAGCGGGTCCTTGTGAACGCCGGCCATGGTTTCGACGTAGTTGCCGCCCACCACACTGCTGCCCCAACCGGTGGTCACACTGCTGCCGGCGGGTGGCGTGGCGGTGAAGAAAAACCTGCAGGTGCGGATGATGTTGGGCGCATCTTTAACTTGGTGGTCGGGGTGGTATTGATGGACGAAAGGATTGGTCGCATCGCTAGCTGAAATGGTGACGTTGCGCGTGAGAGTCTGGCCGGTGGCAAAATGACCGCTGCCGCTGGTGATGACTTGATCCAAGGGCAGGAAGGCCGAGCCGAGATGCTGGGCGCTGGCCAAGGCATCCTGTTTCAACAATGCTTCCGAGGTGCAGATGCCTACCGCATTGGGTGCCACGGCCAGCCGACCCAGATAGACATGGGACAACAGGCTGGCAACCCCGCTATCGGACAGATGCAACATGGTGCGCAGTTTGAACGGCGTCGGCGTGGCGCTGCCGGTCTGCGGCGGCGGCAAATCAATGGTGACTGCCGGGGCCATTTCGTAGCCGCCACCGCCACTGTTGACGCTGAAGCCGGTCACTGATCCATTGGCCACCGTCGCCGTCGCCATCGCTTGAAAATTCACTTGAGGCGCGCCCACCGTCACCGTCGGGGCGGTGAAGTAGCCGCTGCCCGGCGTGATAATCCGGTAGCTCGTGACCGCCCCATTGCTGAGGATGGCAGAGGCGGTGGCAGCCACCAAATCCGGTGGGTCAGAGAAGCTGACCGTTGGCGCGCTCGGGTAACCACTGCCCGCCTGGGTGACCGTGATGGTCGAGCCGACGCCATTGGCGGCCGTGCCACTGCCGCTGTTAGTCAAGACACAGGTCGCCGTCGCCTGCACCGGGGCCGGCGGGGCGGTGATGCTCACATTGGGCGCGGCACTGTAGAGGCTTCCTGGATTGATCAGTTGGAAGCCGGTGACCAGGCCATTGGCGAGGGTCGCCACTGCCGTTGCCTGCGTTCCGCTGGGTGGGTCGCTGAGGGTTACAAGCGGTGGCAAAGTGTAGGCCGAGCCGCCGAGCCCGAGACTGATGTTGCCGATCCCATCGCTGAGCACGGTGACCGTGTCGACATCCGGCGAGCTGATGCTGAGTGCCGGCGCGCAGAGGTAGCCGCTGCCAGGCGAGGTCAGGGTGATGCCGGTGACCGTGCCGAACTCGCCACCGCTGAGAACCGCCGTGGCCGTGGCGGTCTGGGCCACGGGCGGGGTGTCGAGGCTCACCGTAACGGTGCCGCCGGAGTAGCCGGAGCCGCCGTTGGCCAGGCTGAGTTGTGAGACGGTGAACTGTAGGGCGTTGCCCAGCGCGCTGGCAAGCGAGCCGGCGCTGCTGATCACGCCCCCGGAAAGCGTGAGGGTGGGCGCGCTGGTGTAGCCGGACCCCGCCGAGGTGAGCGTGATGCCCGTGACCGTGCCGGTACTGCCACCGCTGAGCACTGCCGTCGCCGTCGCGACCGTGCTCGCGCCACCGCCGGAAATCGTCACCACGGGTGCCGTCGAGTAGATTTGGTTGCCCGCCGTGAAGGTGAAACTCTGGGCCGTCAGACCCAAGGCTGCCGTCGCCGTCGCGCCCGTGCCGCCACTGAAGGCCACCAGCGGAACGCTCGCATAATTGCTGCCGCCGGCCGTGATCGTCAGGGTCTTGACCGCGCCGCTGAGGACCGTGGCGCTCGCGGTGGCGGGCACGCTGGCTGGCGGATCCGCCACCGTGACCGTGGGCATCGCCGCGTAAACCGTTGGGAGTTGGCCAACCGCGATGCTGCTGACCGTGCCGCCCGCCACTGCCGTGGGTTGAGTCAAAGTGGTGGTGGCACCCGTCGCTTGCACCGGAGTCTTGAAGCTGCCACCCGACATCGTGACGCCGGGCGGGGTTTGGTAATTGCGGCCCGCATTGGTGATGGTGTAGCCGCTGACTTGGCCCTTGGCGATGCTCGCCGTGGCCGTCGCCTGCACCACGGTGCTCGGCGCGGCCGTGACCGAAGTCACCGTCGGTGCCACCAGGTAGCCGGCGCCACCGTCGATGATATTGAAGCTGGTCACGCCGTCACCACCCAAGGTGCTCGTCGCCGTCGCTTGCACCGGCACCACCTTGGTGCCGCCGCTCATCGTCACTGTCGGCACGCTGGTGTAGTTGGTTCCCGCCGTGTTGATTGTATAGCTGCTAACCGCGCCGTTGGTTAAATTGGCGGTGGCCGTCGCCTGCACCGCGGCGGGCGGGGCGGTGATCGAAGCCACCGTCGGCGCGGTCAAATATCCCGCCCCTGGCGTGGTCGCCACGTAAAAGCTCACCGAACCGCCGCTGATATTGCCCACCGCCTCTGCTTGTACCGGCGTCACTTTGCTGCCGCCGCTCATCGTCACCGTCGGAATCGTGGTGTAGTTAGTGCCTGCGTTATTGATCGTGTAGCTGCTCACTTTACCGTTGGTCAAAACCGCCGTCGCCGTCGCCTGCACCGCGGCGGGCGGGGCCGTGATCGAAGCCACCGTCGGCGCGATCAAATAACCCGCCCCTGGCGTGGTCACCGTGTAACTGCTCACTGAATCACTGGTAAGATTGGCGGTCGCCGTCGCCGTCGCCAGGGTGGGGAAGCTGCCGCCGCTCATCGTCACCGCCGGCACAGTGGTGTAGTTAGTGCCTGCGTTGTTGATCGTGTAGCTGCTCACTTTACCGTTGGTCAAAACCGCAGTCGCCGTCGCCTGCACCGCGGCGGGCGGGGCCGTGATCGAAGCCACCGTCGGCGCGGTCAAATATCCAGCCCCTGGCGTGTTCACCGTGTAACTGCTCACTGAACCACTGGTAAGATTGCCGGTCGCCGCCGCCGTCACCAGTGTGGGGAAGCTGCCGCCGCTCATTGTCACCGTGGGCACGCTGGTGTAGTTGGTGCCTGCGTTGTTGATCGTGTAGCTGCTCACCGCGCCGTTGGTCAAAACCGCCGTCGCCGTCGCCTGCACCGCAGCGGGCGGGGCCGTGATCGAAGTCACCGTCGGCGCGCTGGTATAGCCAGCGCCTTCATTGGTCACATTGTAGCTGCCGACGCCGCCGCCGCTAAGAGTGGCCGTCACCACGGCTTGCACAGGTGGCGCCGGCATATCGATGGTGACCGTCGGCGCAGTGATGTAGCCACTGCCACTAAAAAGGCCGATGCCGGTGATCACGCCATACGACATGAAGATCCCAGATACCGTGGCCTGAACTGCCGCAGCGGGCGGGCCGATGGTGACCGTTGGCGCACTGGTGTAATTGGTGCCGGCGGCGCCCTTGATGATGGTGCTGACCGCAAATTGTGTCGCATTGCCAGTCCCAGTCGGCGGCGTGACCCCACCTGAAATCGTGCCTCCCGAAAACGTCAGAGTGGGTGCCGTGGTGTAGCCCGAACCCCTCGTGGTGATCGTAACGCCCGTGACCGAACCATTGGTCAACACGGCGGTGGCGGTGGCGGCTATCGCTGCGTTAGCACCGCCGACGCCGCCTTTCGTAATCGTCACGCTCGGCGCTACCGAATAGGTTTGATTCATCGGGGCGATGCTAAAACTCTGTGCCGTGAGGCCCAAGGTGCAGGTCGCCGACGCCCCACTCCCGCCGCCGCCCGAAAAATTCACCGCGGGAACCGCCGCGTAGTTGGTGCCAGCGAGACCCATAGCGAGCGTAAAGGCGTTGGGACCTGTGTAAGTGGCCGTCGCCGTGGCGGTGACGCTGGCAGGTGGCGCGCCCACTGTCACGGCGGGTACATCGTAGTAATAAGAGCCGGCGGTGGTAACCCACAAACCGGTCACCATGCCGCCGTCGACCGTGGCGGTGGCAACAGCGCGAACGCTGGCGGGAGGTGCCGACAGTATCAGTGTGGGCGCGGTCGTGTAGTTGCTGCCCGCAGTGCCCAGCGCGATGCCCGTCACGGCACCTGATGAAATGCTGGCGACGCCCGGCACCGCGGTCACTGCGGCGGTCGGCGCGCTGATTCCCACCGCCGGCGCCGTGCTGTAATAGCCACCGGTTAGACCGGGGGTGATGCTGCCCAGGGATTTGCCGCTGAGCACCGCCGTGCCCGTTGCCGTAACGCCGGCGGGCGGGGCCGACATCGTGACGGTCGGTGCGCTGGTGTAGTTGCTGCCCGCAGTGCCCAGCGCGATGCTCGTCACGGTACCTGCTGAAATGCTGGCAACGCCCGGCACTGCGGTAATCGCGGCGGTTGGGGCGCTGATCCCCACCGTCGGTGCAGTGCTGTAATAACCGCCGGTTAGAACCGGGGTGATGCTGCCCAAGGTTTTGCTGCTAAGCACCGCCGTGCCCGTTGCCGTAACGCTGGCAGGTGGAGCCGACAGCGTGACGATCGGCGCGCTGGTGTAGTTGGTGCCAGCGGTGCCCAGCGCGATGCTCGAAACCGTGCCAGTTGCTGAAAGGGTCACCGCACCCGGCACCGCGGTAATCGCGGCGGTCGGGGCGCTGATTCCCACCGTCGGCGCGGCGCTGTAATAACCGCCGGTCAGAACAGGGGTGATGCTGCCCAGGGTTTTGCCGCTGAGCACCGCCGTGCCCGTGGCCGTAACGCTGGCGGGTGGTGCCGAAAGCGTGACGATCGGCGCGCTGGTGTAGTTGGTACCCGCAGTGCCCAGCGCGATGCTCGAAACCGTGCCAGTTGCTGAAAGGGTCACCGCGCCCGGCACCGCAGTAATCGCGGCGGTCGGGGCGCTGATTCCTACCGTCGGCGCAGTGCTGTAATAACCGCCGGGCAGACCGGGGGTGATGCTGCCAAGGGATTTGCCGCTGAGCACCGCCGTGCCCGTTGCCGTAACGCTGGCGGGTGGGGCGGAGAGCGCAACGCTGGGCGCGGTGGTGTAGTTGGTACCCGCAGTGCCCACCGCAATGCCCGTCACAGTTCCAGCGGAAATGCTCACGGCACCGGCCGTGGCGTTGGTGGCAACCGGCGGCGCGGCGAGGGTGACGGTTGGGGCAGTGAGGTAATAACCGCCACCCGCTGCCGGGACAATACTGGCCAGTGTTTTGGTGGCACTCAGAGTGGTGGTGGCGGTGGCTTGGGCACTCGGCTGGGGAGCAATGGTGACAGTCGGCACACTGGTGTAATTGTGGCCGGGGTCATTGAGCGTGATGCCGGTGACGGTGTCGCCCGTCATCACCGCCGTGGCCGTGGCGGTGCCCGGCGCGGGTGCGTCGATGGTCACGGTGGGGACCGTGGTGTAATAATAACCGCCATTGTCGACACTGATGCCCGCCAGGGTTTTGTCCAAATTAACCGTCGCTGTGCCCGTGGCGGTGACGCTGGCCGGCGGCGCGGCGATGCTGATGGTCGGCACGGTGGTATAAAAGCCGCCCGCTTGCGTCGGCGTGATGCCCGTAACTTTGCCGTCAGTCATGCTGGCGGTGGCCGTCGCGGTGGCGGTGGCAGTGGGCGGCGACAAGCTGACGCTGGGCGCGGAGGTGTAGCCCGAACCCGTGGCGGTGGGCGTAATGGCAGTCACCGCACCCGCACTAACGGACGCGACGCCCGTGGCCGTGGCATTGCTGTTGGCATGCGGCGGCGCGATGGTCACTTGCGGCGCTCCGGAGTAACCAAATCCGCCCGCACCGACAAGCGTCAACCCCGTAATGACACCATCCTTCACGGTGGCGGTGGCCTGTGCCCCGTTGGAAACCTTGTTGCTGACGTTGGTCAGCGACACATCGCCGACCCATAATCCTGCCAGCGATGCTTGTTGCGCTGTAACCGGCACATATACGTCCATCAGGTTGCTGCTGTCGGTGATGCGCAGCAGCGAGGCAAATAAGGCATTGGCCGCCGCCGCGGACATCATCGCATCTCCGCGGTTGATCCCAAACAGCAACTCCACCGTGCTCTTGGGCCCGATCGCTTCGGTGTAGCTGCCCGTGATCGGCGTCTCGGTCCATTGCAAGCTGCTCGCATTGAAAACGCGCTTGGTCAGCGGCACCGCTCCCACGATCCCGGTCTGGCCGCTCGGCGCGGATTCGCTGGGCGTCGGCGTCAGGGTCAGGGTCACCGCGTTGGCACTGAGGTTGCGCACCAGCACCTTGATGACCGCTCCATCGCGACCAAAGACAAGCCCTCCGCCCGTGCTGGGACTGATTTCCAGCGGCGCATAGTAGTTGCCAGTCACTGCGGCGGAAAACCAATACGCTTGCGTCGCGTCGAGTGGCTCCGAGGTGGTCGCGAAAACTTGCTGCGGATTGCCCGCACCAAGCTCGCCGCCTACGTATTTGTAAATCTTGGCGTTGGCCGCTATCGCCGCCGGATAGGTCGCGAAATACTGCGACATCACCGGGGAGTTGCTGCCGGTTTTAAGCGTCGGAAACCCCAGCAGGTTCGCTCCGTTGCGCACCCACGAATTCGCCGGCAGTTGCGGCGACTGTTTGAGGGTCACGCTGTAGGTGTTAGACGCGGTGCCGCTGCACTTCACCAGATACGCCGTCTGGCCGAGCAAACTCACCAGCGAGCTCATCGACCCGTCGCGTTTCCACACCGCCCACTCGGCCGTGCCGGCCGCGGGAATCAACGGCGACTGGGTGAAGCCAACTTGCGTCGGATTGGGCTGCCAGCGCCACACTTCCAGCACCGTGCTTGGCAACAGATTGGAGAGAGTATCGTAACTCGCGTCGCCCGTCAGATAGATCGCATTCCACCCGCCCTTCAGTGCATAGGTCGTGCTCTTCCACTGGCCCTGCGCCGTGCCCACGCTCAACCCCGCCAACATCACCCACAGCCAGCCACCCAGCCGCACCCGCGCCGTCAAAAATGCCATCATTGATTTCAGGTTCATAATAAAAAAGGGTCTTTGTGTTTTCAGCGTTCAGCTTTTCAGCATTCACCTAACCGTCAGGCGGAAAAACTCGCTGGTGGCGGAGCGCGGCGCGCTGAACACGGAGAGGATGCCGATATTGCCGGCCTGATAGACTTCGCTGCCGGACCCCGGCGCGCCCACCGCGAAGGGCACCCGCGTCCAGGTCTGCATATCGAGCGTGCTCTCGATGGTGTAAACCTTGCCGGTGATGGCGTAGAACTCGAAGCGCACGCTCTCCGGCAGCTTCTCCTTGAGCGTCAGGCTGAAGGTCGACGTGGCATCCCCGGCGAAAGTGCCCGCAATGTAGGCCTGCAAATTCGTCAGGCCGTTATTCTGAAAGTGGCCGTTGATCCCACCTAACAGACTGAGATCCCACTTACCATCGGCGTCGGGGTAAATCCCCGCCAGATAGAGCTGCCATTCCTCCCACGCATCTGGCAGCCCGTCCTTGTTGGCGTCCTCGCCGAGGTTCAGGTCGAGGCGTGTCCGCTCCCCACCCTTGCCCGCCTTGAGCGTGCCGTTGACCTCGATCGGATAGAACAACACCCCGTTCATTGTCACCACCAGGCTGAAGGTGCCCAGCGCGGCGATCGCCTTGTCGCTGTAGATAGTGGTGCCGCTGCGTGCCGCGTCGATGCGGATGTTAAGCTCGTAGTTCTGGTCAAGCTGGCCGCGCGTGATCGGCGTGCGGCCGATCTCAACCCCGCCCTTGAGCAGGATGATCTCGGCCCCTTCGCCAGTGACCGTCTGGCCCACCTGGTCGCGCACCATCCCGTAAAGCGTGTAATACGGCGCGGGCGGAAATGCGACTGCCGTCGATACCACCACCAGCAGACACACAAGGATTTGGCAGAGAGTTTTCATGATTATGTTTATCTATGATCCCTTGAAGCCTGAAAGTTTTTGCGCTTGGCTTGAGAGGCGTTGGATCATGGTGGTGAGCTAGTTGCTGTTGCAACTATGGCGCCAAACATAGCGATCACCGGATTTCCAACTACCTCCAACCGCCCAAACACTGCGCATATCCTCGGCCGACCCATTTATCCGCCCGGATGGGCGGTGCCAGGGCGCGGCCCATGA
>JBAXOF010000161.1:0-8646 GCA_037133375.1 Verrucomicrobiota bacterium
CAAGCACCTCGCCGACTCCCTCCGCCACCTCGGCATCGAATCAGCGGAAGGGTGAGGTGAGTCAACGGTCAATAGTCACTAGTCATTAGTAAAGAATCAGAAACGCCTCTTCCTTCTCTTCACCAATGACCAGTGCCCCTCTTCACCTACTTACTACTTTGCTCATTTACTTTCTAACGTCTCCCCTTCACCATGCCTAACAAACCTACATTCGACACCATCGGCGATGAACCGATCGAAGCCCGGATTGTGGCCTGGGTGCTCGGGGATGCCTCCGCGTTTGAGGCCACGGAGTTGGAACGTTTGTGCGAGGAACGGCCTGAGTTGTTAGTCTTCCGCCGCCGCATGCGTGCCCTCCACGGCTTGCTCATCGAGGCCGAAGCCCGGGAGTCTGACCATTCAGCCAAGCTGCCGCCGGAAAAACGCAAGGTGCTCGACGACCTTTTCGGCGTTCATACAATGGCGGACCCGCAACAGGCAACGCGCGACAAGCGCAGTCATTTCAGCGCACGCAGGACCCTTCTGGCCATTGCCGCGTGTTTGACCCTGATGGCCGTGGTTGCAGGCTTCTTTGGTTCAGCATCGATGAATTGCGCCAAGAAGCCCTCGTCGGCTGGCAAACTCGTGCCTCTTCAAACCGATTACCCGCCCGAACTCATCGAGGGCACGCCCAAGGCGATTCTATCCGAACTCAAGTCCATTCCCTACGAAGCACCGGTGCCGCAGGGACTGACCATGGAGAGTGGCAGGCAGCGCCATAAGGAAATTCCGCAAGCCCCGCAAGCCAAGGCAACAAGCGATCTGGCTGCCAACCCAGCCAAGGACTCGCGTGCGCTTGATGAGCTTCGCACGAACGCTCCGGCGGCCTCCAAGCCGGCAGCCAGACCCCTATCGGCGCGACGGTTGGCTGCCGCCATCGCTCCTGAAACCGGCGCGGTCCACGGTTTGGAAAGCCGTCCCCGGGCTCGTGAATCTGCGTCTGAGCTTACCGATTCTTCCAAGCTCCGGGCGGATGCCGACGCTGACGGATTGGCTAACAAACCCGCCGAGCAGACTGACCCATTCGGTGAAATGGCACCGCTTACATCGCTAAATGGCGGCACGGTCGGAGGTCTGGGTGGGGCCGAGGCGGGACGGGGCTTTGGCAGAGGCAGCGGCAGTGGTGGCGGCATGGCCCACGCGGAGGCCTCGGACAAGCCGGCCTCCACGCCGGAACCCACACGGACTGAAGTCCTTCCTACCATAAGAGGCATGATACAAGACACGGCCGAGGGGAACTACAACCTCGGCAAATATGACGCTGCCAAGAAGGAATACGAAAATGTGTTGCGCACCGATCCCTACAACCGAGCCGCCCGCCGCGGATTGGAAGTCATCGCTTCCGCCAAGTCGGCTTACTATCGCGCCGCCTATGACCAAACCCGTGCCGAGTTGCTGATGGACGTCGACAAGGCATGGGAATTGGAGCTGCCGCAAGATTCAGCGTCGCCCAAGAATCCGCAATCCACCACCGAACTCTTCCGGGCATTCGATAAGAAGACCGAAATGGCACCGCCCGCGCCACCCGGTGTCATGACTCCTACCGATACCAAGGAGAATGACGAGAAGCTGCTAGAGCCGCCGGCCACGGCCGAGCCGGAAGGTGAAAAAGCCAAGCCCGAAGAACCGCCGGCTCTGGATCTAACCGCCGAAGGCACGGCCGCCGCCGCACCGTATTCGACGTTCTCGCTGAGCATCAGTGATGCCTCGTTCAAGATGGCACGGGCGGCACTGGCGCGCGGCCAACGCCCGGAGCCAACCAGTATCAAGCTGGAACAATTCTACAACGCGGTGGATTACGGCGATCCCGCGGCGGGCGGCAGCGAACCGGTGGCCGCATGGGTCGAACAAGCGGCCCATCCCGTGATCCCCGGCAGGAATTTGGTTAGAGTCGCGTTGCGCACGGGGGCCGCCGGGCGGAGTTCCTCGCAACCGTTGCGGCTGACCTTGTTAGTCGATCAATCCGGCTCGATGGCCCGGGAAGACCGCAGGCTGGCCATGCAGAACGCGTTGACCCAACTCGGCGGCTTGCTGACCAAGAACGATTCGGTGACAGTCATCGGGTTTTCCCGCCGTCCGCGCTTGTTGGCCGACGCGCGGCCCGGTGATCAGGCGTCCCAGCTCAATGAAGTGGTCAACCAGGCGGCCAGCGAGGGCGGCACCAACCTGGAAGAGGCGATGAAACTAGGTGAGCAAATGGCGCTGCAGCATCAGACGGCGGGCGCGCAGAACCGGCTCGTGTTGTTCACCGATGGCGCGGCCAACCTCGGCGACGCCAACCCGTTGCACCTGGCGGAACGGGTCAAGGCCCTGCGTCAGAAAGGTCTGGCCTTCGACGTCGCCGGCATCGGCACCAATGAATTGAATGATAGGTTGCTAGGTGAGTTGGCGCGCCACGGCAATGGCCGCTATTCGGTGGCGGGTGCCGAAACAGATCCGGATGGCGGCTTTGCGCGGCAACTGGCCGGGGCGTTCCGGCCGGCGGCGGAAAACGTCAAAGTGCAGGTGCGCTTCAACCCGCAGCGGGTGGGTAAATACAAGTTGTTAGGATTCGAGGAACACCGGCTCAAGACCGAGGACTTCCGCAACGACGCCGTGGATGCCGCGGAACTCGCCGCCGAGGAGGCCGGGGTCGCCCTCTATCAGGTCGAGCCGCTCGCCGATGGCACGGGCGAACTCGGCGAGGTGAGCGTGCGCTTCCGCGATACCACCAGCGGCCAGATGGTTGAGCGGAGTTGGACGATTCCCTATGAAGCCACCGCGCCGGCGTTTGACCAATCCGCGCCGTCGATGCAACTCGCCGGGCTGGCGTTGCTGGCGGCGGAAAAACTCCGCGGCGGTCCGCTGGCCGACGCGATTGATTTCAAACTCCTGGCCACCCCACGCGCCATCGTCAAACAATATTACAGCAACAGCCGCCGGGTGGCGGAGATGTTGGAAGTTGTGAATTATCTAACACAATAACCAGTGCCAAGAAGCAGTATCTTTACAGCACGTGGGTTCAGCGTTGCGATATTGCGGGTGGGTTCTTGAGCAGGCTGGCGTAGTCAATGAGGATGTTCTGCGCCTCGTGGAGGATGATGTCGTCGGCGGGAGCGGCGGGGCTTTCGGCAAGGGCTTCCGGATCGGCATCCGGGTCGATGCGTGGCGCTTTGGGTTGCACCGGATCGCCCAACCCCGGTCGGGCGACGTTCTTGAGCGTGACCTCATAGGCTGCCAACGGTGGCGTGGCGCGGGCGAGGCGCGCTTTTTTGGAGGCTTCGACGCGCGCCTTGAGTTCGGCCTTTTCCTGCTGGCGTTTGGCTTCATTCAGCGAGACGGATTTGTCCGCACGGGCTTTGCGGAAGCGTTCGATATCGCTCTTCAAGCCGGCAAAGTCCGGATCGTTGGTGATGCGTTGGTCCGATCGCGTGCGCAGGGCGGCGAGGGCCGGCTTGACGCGGTTGGATTCGACGAATGCCGCCGCCGGGATGGTGTCCCATGGCAGCGGGTTGTTGAGATCGGCCTCGCCGATTTCCGGCACGTCGGTGAGCGAGGGGATAACGATGTCGGCCTTGACGCCTTCGAGTTGGGTGGACTTGCCGCTGGGGCGATAGAATTTGCTGATGGTGATTTTCAAGGCCCCCGGGTCCGCGTTGGGGACCAGACCTTCACCCTGCATGACCTTGGCCAGCGGCACAATGGTTTGCACGGTGCCTTTGCCAAAGGTGGAGCTGTCACCGACGATGACCGCACGGCCGTAATCCTGCAAGGCCCCGGCAACAATCTCCGAGGCCGAGGCGCTGAAGCGGCTGGTCAGCACAACTAACGGGCCGTCATAGGCAACTTTGTCATCGTGGTCCATGCCGACTTCCAACCGGCCTTCGCGGGTGCGTGTCTGCACCACCGGGCCGGACGGAATGAACAGCCCGGTTAGATCGATGGCTTCCTTGAGTGAGCCGCCACCATTGCGGCGCAGGTCGAGAATGATGCCGGTGACGTTTTGCTGCGTTAGTTTTGTTAGGAGGCGCGTGACATCGGCGGTGGCGGAGGTCGGGGTATCGGTGCCGTTGTCGTTGCTGGCGTAAAAGCCGGGCAGATCGATGACGCCGATGCGTTGGGTCTTGGTGCCGACTGGCAGATCGATGATTTTGGCCTTGGCCTGCTGGTCTTCCAGTTTGATTTCTTTGCGCACGAGGGTGAGGGTCTTGCGGACACTGTCGTCGGCAGCATCAGCGGCTATGATATTGAGGAACACGGAGCTGTCCTTCTTGCCGCGGATGAGTTCGACGGTTTGGGATAGTGGCAGATCCACCACATCGGTGAACTCGTCGCTTGGGTTCTGGGCGACACCGACGATGCGGTCGCCAATCTTGATTTTGCCACTGCGGGCGGCGGGACCACCGGGAATGAGATCAGTGATCTTGCAATAACCGTCATGCGATTGCAGCGTCGCGCCGATGCCAATGAGGGAAAGTTTCATGGCGATTTCAAAGCTCTTGAGTTGTTGTGGTCCCATGTAATCCGAATGCGGATCATAGACTTGGGCAAGAGCTTCAAGATAGATTTCCAACACGGCCTTGTCATCGAACTTGCGCATCGTGTCGGCACTCCGGGTCAAGCGCCGGCTCAGGGTTTTGACAATGTCTGCCGCCTTTTTACCGGCGAGCTTTTCCTGCAGGACTTCATAGCGCAATTGCTGGCGCCACAGGGCTTGTGCTGCCGTCAGGTCAGCCGGGCGTGGCGCGTCCTTGCGGAAGTAGGCGAATTTTTCGTCGGAAGTAAAATCGAACGCGGCGTTTTCTAACATCCCAGTGGTGAACGTGACCCGTTGGTCGAGGCGTTCGAGGAAGCGTTTGAAAACAAGGTGGGCGAGGCTGGAGTCGCCCTGATTGCGGGTGACCTCGGCCAGCGCCGGGCGGAAACGCGCGAATTCCTCGAGATCACTTTGCAGGAATAGCAGGTGGCCGCCGTCGAGCGCATCGAGATAGCGGTCGAGGAACTTGCCTGCCAACTCCGCGTTGAGTTGTTGATGGGCAAATTGCGAACCTTCCAGGATTTTTGAGGTGAGGGAGGTTATGGCCGCATCAGTGGCCTTGACATCAAGCGGGCTAGGACCCCAGAAGTCGAGGGCGGCGGCGCAAGTGATGCCGCTCAGGCCAATGGAGCATGCGGTAACAAGGGATTGGAGACGAGGTTTCATGGGGTTGGCGAAGGTGCGGCTAAGTCACGCCTGCGGGGGCAAAGCGCCGCGAGACCGTCGTCATGTCTGGAAACTTCAGGCAGTGGAGGGGTCGACCGGGAAGATCCAAAATGGCGCTTGGCTGGCACGCAGCAATTTGCGGAGGGTTCTGGGGCTGACGGGTTGGTGGCGGGTCAAGCGGTCCAGGCACGCATCGGCGAGGGGTTGCTGGTCGGGGGGATAATAGCCGCGCTTCAGATAGTAGATGGCGCGCTTGAGGACGCGGCCGGTGTGGGTCTCGCTGATTTGGCTGCGGGCATCCACCAGGAACTGGCGCGGTCGGTGGCGGTAGAGAATGCGCCGGGAAATGTTGTAAATGTCATGGTTGGTGAACGCCACCTTGCGGTAGCGATGTTCGCGATAGGGCGGAAAGATGTCAAAGGCCATGCGCACCGCCTCGGCGTGTCCGAAGCCTGCATGGCCTCGTTCCAATGACCAGATGGTGTATCCGATGATCTTGCCTTGGTCCGCCGCGTCCCGGGGGTCATATACGGTTAGAATGTGGAACCCCATCACCCCGTCCGGCATGCTCGGAATGGACAGGATTTCAAGGATGCCGCCGCTGGGCAAGGTGGCAAAGCCATGCTCGGCGGCGGTTTGGTATAGGCGCATGTTGGCGAGGTGGCTGCGGTCAAAATAGCCATCCATGTTAGGCATCTGCCAAAGTTCCCGTGCAAAGCGGGATAATTCGTTGCCCGCCGCGCTTTCCTCGAGCGGATAGAGGTGGATTTCCCGCTGGCCCAGAATGTCGTGGTGCAGGATGCGCAGCCGCTCGCGTGCCGCCCGCAGCTCGGTTTGTCTTGCACGGCTTGAGATGGCGACCATGGTGACAATCTCGTCAGAGACGGCCGCTAACGCAACCGGATTTTTACTAGGCGTGGGCTAAATTTTGGCCTATGGAATCAGCCCATGCAGCGGCAATTCAACAGGCTCGGGTATGGTGGCATGGCTCTCGGGCTCATGGTCTGGGTGGTAGGGGCGATGCGGGCCATGGCCGTGGAGGGGGTGTTTCCGCCGTTGCTCTATGCGGCGGAGGGGGCTAACAAGATCATCGAGTATGCTCGCGACGGGAAGGTGGCATGGGAGTATCCGGCGGAGATGTCCCGTGATGTATGGCGCCTGGCCAACGGCAACGTCCTGTTTTGCTACAACCTGAAATACGCCACCAAGGCGGATGATAACCCCAGCGGGGTCATGGAAGTCAGTCCGGACAAGCGGGTCGTGTGGCAATTCGCCACCACCGGCCAGGTGTGGTCATGTCAGCGGCTCGCGGATGGCAATACCCTGGTCGGTGCGGCCAGCCAGGGTAAGTTGCTCATCGTCAATCCCGCCGGGCAGGTCGTGAAGGCAATCCCATTGCGGAATAAACCGGGCCACAGTTGTATCCGCAATGCCCGGCAACTTCCTAACGGGCATTTTTTGGTGGCCGAGGAAGGCGCGCGCATGGTGCGCGAATACCTCCCTGACGGGTCTTTGGACCGCGAGATCAAGGTGGGCTTTGCACCGTATTCGGCGCTGCGCCTGGACAATGGCAACACCTTGATTTGCGGCCAGCAATCGATGGTGGAAGTGGATGTGGCGGACAAGACCGTGTGGTCGTTGCTAGGTGCGGAGATTCCAGAGATGGGCATCCGGTGGTTTGCAGGCATCCAAGTCTTGCCTAACGGAAATGTCTTCATTTGCAACGCCGGCGGCAAGGTGGCGTTTCTCGAAGTCTCGCGCGACAAGCAAATCGTCTGGCACAGCGGGGTGGGGGAGTCGCCATTCCCGCTGGGCCACGGCGTGCAGCGCCTGGATGTCGCCGGCCCGGCCCGCAAATAGCGGCATCTTGCCGCAGACCGTGGCGGCGGTTTTCAACCGCCATGCCCGGGTTTGATTTTTCCAGGCCAACGGCCCATCCCTTTTCCGGGCCAGCGGCCCATCCTATACCAGCCTTGGGCAACGCCCAAGGTCATGCCCGTCATGATAATTGAGGGCTGAAAGCCCAACCTACGGATGGGTCAGCAGGTTGGGCTCCATGAGGTTAGTCCAGCACCTGGAACCTCTGAAAATCCCGGCCGCTTGTCCTACACCCACTTTCCAATATCCAAGGTGGTGAGATTGCGATACTCTGGCTGTGCAGCAGCCCCCCCATCACCAATCTAACATATACATATGACACTCCGCCCGCTATTCGCAATTTTCCTGCTGGTCACTCTCTGCTGGGCCGGCGTCACAGCCGTGCCGGCCGAGCCGACGGAATTCTATCAACGTGAGCCCTCGCGTGCGACCCCGGATCAAGCGGCGGGTGCCCGGTGGGTGCTCAGCGTGGATGCCGGCCAAAAGTCTGGCACCATCAAGGCGCTGCACGGCGTGAATGGTGGGCCGTTGTGTCTGGGAGGCACGGTGGACCTCTCGAAATACCACCGGGCGCTGGGTATTCCCGCAACCCGTGTGCACGATGCCAACTGGCCGCGGGGCGACGTGGTTGATGTTCACACGCTGTTCCCGGTTTTTGAAGCCGATGCGGAAGTGCCGGCCAATTACCGATTCGCGACCACCGATGAGTATCTGCAAACTATCACGGATGTCGGCTCGAAGATCATGTATCGTCTGGGCGAGAGTTGCGAAGTGTCCAAGGCCAGATATTACGTGAAGCAACCGCCGGACTATGAGCAATGGACCAAGATCTGCCTCGGCATCATCCGCCACTACAACGACGGCTGGGCCAACGGCCCGAAGCTCAATATCGAGTATTTCGAGATTTGGAACGAAGTTGAGATCGGCAAGATGATGTGGACCGGTAAGAAGGATGACTACTATCGGCTCTACGGCACTGCATCCAAGGCAATCAAGGCGCGTTATCCCGCGCTCAAGATCGGTGGTCCCGCTGCCGCCGGCACTCTGGTGATGAAGGACGGTGAGTTGGAAATTCCCAAGTTCGTCCGCGGTTTCCTCGACTACTGCAAACAGGAAAAGGCACCGCTCGACTTCTTCACTTGGCATCAATACGCGCTCACTCCCAGCGGCGAGGTGCCAGTCGCTAAAGCCCTGCGCCAGGTGCTCGATGCCTACGGGTTCACCAAGACCGAATTGCATTTCAACGAGTGGAACTACCTGCCGGGCGGCAAAATGGACCCGCTCTGGAGCCGCGACGCTGAACAAATGACCCGCTTCTTTGCCGGGGTCGGCAGCATGCATGCCACCGCCTATGACGCCTGCATGTTGATGGCAATGCAGGACACGCCGGTGGACATGATGAATTACTACAGCGGCGACACCAGCTTCTTCGGCATGTTCACCACCTACGGTTTGCCCAAAAAACCCTACTACGCGTTTCTCGCCTTCAAGGCCTTGGTCGATCATCCGCTGCGGGTGCGCGTCGATGGCGGCAAGCCGGACGAACT
>JBAXOF010000162.1:0-8638 GCA_037133375.1 Verrucomicrobiota bacterium
AACAGAATTTGGTGCTATTTTAGGCTACAATGGGCCAACCGCAGCGCCAATAGATCTCTGCGGCGCGCATTCTCTTGGCCACAGCAGGCTCTTCCCACGCCGCATCACCCCGCTCCCCGTGGCCCACCACACCTCAGATCCCCAATCAAGGTGGGGCAGATGCTACCAAATTCAACCGCGCTTGCGCGACGACTGTGTCATCATCCGCTGCCGAGTTCATGTTCGCGGAAGTTGGACTGGTTCGCGACCTTCGTAGGCGGCCTTCAGTCTGGCAAACTCATTGTTATAGATATCGTGGAGCGCCTGGATGGGATTACACCCTTTTCAAGTTATTGGAAGACCGAAGAGAGGCGTGCAGGCCTCGCAGTGGCTGGCGCGTTCCGCGGCAGACCGTGGTGGCGGCGTCTCGCCGTCAGTCCCCGCGTGCCAGCCTGCTGAGTGGCAGATTGCATGATTTTACCCAAATCTTCCTGACCAAATCCAAAATGGCCCCGCTTCACGGCGGGGAGCGCCGGCGTCCCGCCGGCTGGTTGCGGCATCCTGCCGCAATCCAAAGCGCAGCTGCCGCAGCCAGCGAAAGCCGCTCGCTCCGGCGATGCCCATTGGGTGGTGCGGGACTTGGGTCTTTCCAGGCGCTGCCCATATGCACGTTCGGCAGGATGCCGAACGCTGCCGCCAGGATGGCGGCGCTCCCCGTCAGATCCTAACACCACACTATGAAACGCAGGCATCATCCCGCTCATCCAATTCTAACATTTCTGGCGCAGCCGCTGCAGGCAGCGGAGCCTGTATTGACTCATTTGAGGTGCGAATGAAAAGAACAGTCTTGTTGATGTTAGCCGCGAGCTTCTTGCTTCCGTGTGTGGGAGAAGGCAATGCGCAGGCCTCCAGTTGTTGACGGGGCCCGGACCGAGTGCCATTATTTTTCCAGCGGCAAATCTGCGAACACAATGTCCGAGCCATAGAGGCTCTTGGCGGTTGCCAGCACCCTGCCATCGTTGGAAATAACGACGCTGAATCCGTAGCCACGCCATGCCTGTTTTGCGTCCACACTCCAGTTGGCACTGATCAGGTGATGGTTGAACAGTTTCAGTTTATCCGGCAGTTCGTGATAGAACCAGTCCGCAGGATGTTCGGCATCCGCCCATGCAGTGGAGAACAACATCGTCCACAGATCCTTACGCTGATAGTCTTCCAATATCGTGTGAATGTCATAACAAATCGCGATGCCGACGCGGCCATACTCAGTGTCGTAAGTTTGGAGTCCATGGTCACCGGCAGTCGCCCAGGATTTTTCCGCATACGGCCATGGATTGATCTTGCGGTAATGCAGCACCAATTCGCCGCTCGGACTGGCAAGACAAACGGTGTTGAAGTAATATGGCAGCAGCGGGTCGCCATGGAATTCGACTTCCACGAACGGAATCGTTAGATAAATGCCGAGGTCCTTGGCCAATTGGCAAAAATGGATGGTTGAGGGCCCCGGCACGGGCTCCGCGTAGCCGGAGGGATCCTTGCCAACGTAATCCTGTTCCAATGGCCAGCCTTCCACGTGCCAATTGGTCTTGCCATCCTGCGACATGTAGCCGGTGATGGCGGCCTCGGGCAGGACGACGATCTTCGCCCCATTTTCGGCTGCCGACTTGACCAGCGCGGTGAGTTTTTGGGTATTGGCGGCCACCTCGCCCAGATCGGACGAACACTGCACTGCCGCTACCCTGACCGTCTGTGGAGACGTCGCCAGCACCGGATCCGAACCTGCAATACCCACGGACGAAATTGATAGAATCGTCACAACCAAAAGCAGTAGCAGCGCGCGAAAATGGAATGAGGGGGTATTATACATTAGGGATTTGGCAGCGATGGGTAGGGAAACAGATTTTCAAATTGGAGCGATGCGCAGATCGGTGATCTTCCATGAAGCAGCAATCGGCGGACCATAGCACATAAAATTGTGGCATTCAGCGGTTTTTTCTTACTGCGCGGAAATTGCTCTTGAGGTGATGGCCGATGAGGGAGCCTCAGATGGACGGTCAAAACACTTTGCCAAAATTGCGTTCTTGCGGGATCGGAACCGCGCCGGGCATGTCCATCCGGGGACGGGCGAGCAGCGCCGCCTTGCCTTTTTCGAGCGCCTGCCACAACGCTTGATAGACCGGATCGTTGCGGTCGGGAAAGATCCGCGCGGGCGGGTCATGTTCCTTGCCAGCCAACTCCAAGCCGCCGGCAGGTCGGGTCAGGTGGGCGTTGAGCAGGCGGCTGGATTCCGGCCGGGTGAGATTGATCCAGCGGTTGTGGCGACCTTCTCCGTCGAGCGGTGGATGGCAAGCACCGCACTGCGGCGTATACGTCTTGTTGAGCTCCACAAGCCATGGTTCAGGTTGCGGCGCGACGCGTTTATTGTCCGGCACGAAATGCCACGGGTCGCGTCCGCCCATCGTATGCGGCCGGCTCATGTCCCACGTGCCGTAGTATTGGATGTTAGAATCGATCCATGCGTAGACCCGGCGCCGGCTGTCGTCGTCCAGTTTCACCTCGTGGTGTTGGGTTTCTATCAACTTCGTCAAGCGGCTGACCCACGACCCGCTTTGCATCGCGGGGAAGACACCGGTCGGGCCGGGGTTGATAAAGTAGTAGGCAACCATGTTGCGTTCGATGAGGTAATCATACGACATGTTGAAGAACCGGGACCTGTCGCCCGACAGGTCCACCCCCGCTGCCGGGGAGCGGCCAGCGTGGCACAACACGCAGTGCCGGTCCCAAACCGGTTGGACGTGTTTGACGTAATCGAATGGTCCCGCGCCCCACGGCGGCGGCCGGAGTTGATCGGGCGGCCGCGACAACCGCGTCGCTTGTGGCATGGCCGGGGGCGGCGCTTGCATCCGGTCGTCATGGCAACCGACGCAGGAGACGTGTTCGCCGGTGGTGAGCTGGGTGACCGATCCCATCCGTTGGATTTCCTTCCCGTCCTTGTCCAGCGCGATGAAATACAACTCGCAATTGGACGGTGCGCTAAAGTAGGCAGAACCGTTAGAGTCCACCGGCACTTCGCCGAGGTTGTCCTTCACGTAATAGCTGCCGTAGCCGACGACCGGGTAATGATCGTGGAACCGTGGTCCCTCGGTGTTCCATTTTTTCGGCAGTTGGCGAATCACCCGCAGGGTCTTGACCTGGCCGCGCTGGACACCTTGTTCGAGCAACCCCTGGTAAACGTCCTGAACAAAGAACGTCCCTTCGCCGGATGCCTGCAATGCCTGACCCGTGATGATGGACCGCGGCAGCGCGCGCGGCGCCAGTGTGACCGGGGAGAAATAACTTTCCCTGTCGCGGGCAAACACCGGATACCGCGTGCCATCGTAACGACACAAACAGATCCGGAACCCGGCGGCGGGTCGCGCGTCGTTGCCGATGGCGGCGAGGAACAGCCCATCGCGAATCGGCCACGGGTCGCACGCGGCTTGGGAATAAAACTGGTCGCCCGGCCCCCAGTTAATGTCGAGCCAGTCGCGGCCACGGGTGATTTCGAGCGGCGTCTCAAACGTCACCTTGCGCATGCCGGCCACGTTTTCCATGCCGCGGCTGCGGTCGACGAGCGCGATGTCGGAAATCGGTGGATGATGATGGGCGGCCATCGTGATCAGCACGTCGTCGGTACCCGCCACCGGCTTGCCGCCGTAGCGCGAGTTGGGGATGGTGAACGTGTTGCCGAAAAACAATTTCAACTGCCGGCCGTCCGGATGGATCGACCACAGGCCCTGCCATGAGAAAATGTTTTTGTCCTGATACTCCCAGCGTGTGCAGAGGATAGTGCCGTCCGGCAACACCGCCGGGGCGCTGGTGCAGAGACTGGTGAAATCGATCCGGCGCAGATTGCTGCCGTCGCCGTCGCAGAGATACAGCGCCGCCGCGAGGAAATCCTGGCAGAGGGAATACGCTTCGACCCGCGACGAACAGAACACGATCCGACCATCGGGGTAATACACCGGATTGAAATCATGATACGGCCCGCGCGTGATCTGGCGCAGGCCCGTGCCGTCGGTGTTGATCTCCCAGACATGGAACGGCTCGTCGTTGGTTTCCTTGTAACTGAACACCAGTTTGCGACCGTCCCATGACGGACTGATGTCCCAGACGAACCCGTTCGCCGTGTCGAGAATCACCTGAGGCGGTGCCTCCGGGCGGGCCGGATCCCACACCAGGATTGAAGAACCGCAGTCGGTGCGCTGGGCGAACATCGTCCCGTTCGTCCCGCGCAACCCATGTGAGCGTCGCCGCACCATTGCCAGCTTCGGCAGCTTCGCCACCTGCTCCCGGCTGGCCTGCTCCCACGCCGGCTCAAACCGTGCCAGTGCCTCGACCGTTAGATTCGTCTCCCGGGACGCCTCAAAACTCGCCAGCAAATCCGGTGCCTGCGCCTTTATCGCCGCGCGCCCCGCCAACTGCCTCTGCTGCGGCCCGGCACCGCGCGCGCCTGCGGTCATGACCGCCAGAACCATCAGGCCGAAGATGAAACCCGGTTGCATGATGGCTTTCAGTTGAACACGCAACTCATTCATAACGTGGAATCGATTTTGATTATTGTTGTTAGATCAGCAAGGAAAGAATTTCCCTCGCGCCGTCACTACCCGTTATGGAGGGACGTCTCAAGGCAATTTGCAGCTTTTGAGGTCCAAGTTGCAAATTCCAGCCTATCAGCCAGCACTCCCAACAACAGGCTTAACGGACTCCCGGATGAGCTCCAAGCTGATTGCGCGGCACCAGGACGAACGCAAGGTCCTGCAGGTGCAGGGTGCATTGGTCGTTATCGCTGGAGATCTTGAGCCGGCGGAGCCACTTCAACTGTGGGGCGGCGAGAATGAACAAGCCCTGCTCGCCAGGCCCAAGCCGTTTTTCGCAGGCCGCCGTGCCGTTGTCGTGATAGGTGTCGTGCAGGATTCCCGTCACGCTGATCACGCATGGCGCATCACCTTCGTTGCGGATTACAACTGCTATCTGTCGGACCACGTCCATGAATCCGGCGTCGTCGATATGGCCTGCCACCGTCCCCTTGCCGGTAAACCGGCTCATGCGGCCGTTGACCTTGTCTGCTTCGGCGGCAGTGGGGATGGTATTGATCGCATCGGAGATGCCGATGTCCCATGAGCGCCCCCGCAATCCTTGCGGCGTAAATCCGCCAAGCGACTGATTCAGATAGAGAGCACTGCCACGTTCCGGACCGTAGCGGAGGACAATATCCCGGGTAGGCCGGCTCAGTCCATCACCTTTCCACGAGCCGGCGAGGCCGGCAGCGGAAGCTTCCCGGAAGGCGGCGGTAAACTCTGCCGTCGCGGCATTGCCCGCGGCCGGGCAGTCCGGGGCGATCCATGCGGCATCCGGATCCACCCCGAGCGCATGCCTTTCCTCCTGCGGCAGTGCGGCCAGGTCCCGCGACAGCTCGATCATCTGGCGGAGAATCTCAGCCGACGAACCGTTCTTTGTGTTAGACTCATACCAGTCGTCAAAGTTAGAGACCTTCGGCAGAGGCGAGACGTTATCGAAGAACAGGCGGACTGCCAGCTCCATCATACGATCGGCCCGGTGGAGATACATGGGATTCTTCGTTAGACCATAACAATTGCGCAGCAGCTTGACCACGTCGGCAATGTCGTCGGGATAGAGCACAAACTGCACTTCCGGCTCCAGGGTCATATACAGATCGGCGGTTTCCACGATGGCCCGCCGATAGAGCGGCTTGTGTTTTCCGGCGCAGCGTTGGTAGCGGTCAACGAGCAGCAGGGCGGCTCCGGCATAAGACCGGCGCACGAACCATGGTGCCAGATAATCAAGCGAGGCCGCCGGTCGGCCATCCGCAGTCTGCAACGGATACCCGACCGATCCATCCACGCCGTCCGGGGGCGGTGTGCGCTCGCCGCAGAACCGGCTGGCAAGCGTGTACCAAGTGAGAATGCCTTTGCCGGCGACATCCAGAATCTTGGCGTAGTCGTTAGAGAGATATTCGTCGTCGATTTCCAGGGCGAAGGTGCGCATTTCCCCGGCCAGCTCCTTGTCGCGCGCCTCGACGATGGTTGCGGCATCCTGGAGCGTGGTGGCCATGCTCAGATTCATCTGCACATTGGAGACCTCGCGCCGGTCGGCGCCATCGAGCGTGCACCAGGCCATGGCACCGGTCTTGGGATCGCGCATCGAGCGATAGAGCTTGAGCAGCGTGCGGATCGCCCGCTTCATCTCAGGATCGCCGCTGCGTCTGAACTCCCGCGCCCAGATGTCCATGTAGCAGGCTCCTGTCTGTGGGAATTCATATCCTGTTTCCACGCCGCGCTTCGTAAATTCAGCGTGGCGCGAGAAGCGGCCGGTGTTCTGGTCGGCAATCTGGTTCTTCCACAAGCCGTTGGCGAATCGCCGCAAAGCCTCGGGATTCTGGTCCCAGTAGGGCCACACATAGTTGTATTCATGACCCCCGTAACCGCTGTCAGGTCTGCCGGTGCTCGCGTAGATCGGCAGGTCTTGGTGGACATCCCAATACATGTGGCTGCCCCAGGCATACAACCCTGTAGCCGGGCTTTGGGCATTGGCCAGAAACCAGCCGATGCTTTTATCGGCCTCGGCCGCATACCGCTTGTCGCCGGTAAGTTGGCTCATGCGATACAACAGACGATACAACGGCAAGTCCTCGAGCGGATTGCCGCCAGAGTAGGTGCGATCCTGCGGGCGCATCTTTTGGTCGCGTCGCAGGCCGGGCGCGTAGGGCCTGGTGATGACATGCGGATAGGGAAGCCCTTTCATGTTAGAGAAAACCGTGGCGGTTTTCCGCTCCATCACCGACACGAAGAGGGGCGAATGCACCTTGCCATAGGTGTCGCGTCCATGCTCGAGCATGAAGTCGGCGTAAGCCTTGACTATGGCCGGATAGTCCGGTCGTTGCGTTGGCTGGCTGTCCGCCGCCTGAGCATGCGCCATCACGAGCACGCACATGGCCAAGGCCGCAACCGCACATGGAGTTTTACGACACATGGCGGCCTCTCATCATTGGCTTGATAGTACCGGTGGCGGGAGCGGCTTGGCACCACCGGGAGCGACCTGTTCGTAACTTCCCGCTCCGGTCACCACCTTGGCCTCGTCGAAATAGAGCGTGCCGCCCGTTGTGCTGCCATACGAACCGAACTTGAATGCAAATTTGCCGCGATAGTAAAATGCGTTGCTACCTTTCTGAGTATAGACCTTGCGGCCCTGCACCCACACCTCTGTCAACCCATCATCTTGCAAGGAAAAGTAATGATGAAACACGAAATCATACCATACGCCGGGTTTGGCCTTTTCCACGAGCGTGACCATCCTGTTGCCCGGTTCGGACTGTTTGGATTGCTTGTAGTTGGTCCGATAGATGAACTGCCCATTATCCAGCCGGAGGCAAGCCTCCGGGCCTTGGGCGTATTCCTTGCCCTGGCCTGCGTTGGGCACACCTCCGTGCCATTGAACCACCATCCCTGAATGGGTGAGACTGCCTTCCGGAACAAGGATGCTGATCGCGGCCCAGCAGTGTTGATTCAAGCGAGGGCTGGCGTTCTCATCGCGGTTCACCAATTCAAACTCCATGCGGCGGCCTGTTTCCTTGCGCACGCACTTCATGGCCCCGCTCCCCTTGCGCGCCGGGGTCTTGACAAGGCTCACCTCACCCGCCTTGCCGGAGTATCCAGTCGCGGGATTGATCCTCAGATTGCTCCAGCCGCCGCCCTTGTCCTGAGGCTCAACAAAATAATTTTTAGAGAATCTGCCATCGAACGACTCCGCCCATGTTGCGGCGTGCGATGATCCGATCGGAATCGCTGCTGATAGCAGTCCCGCCATAAGCGCTATGGTCCCGGTGATTCGTTGTGGAAAGCGCTGCATTGCCTCTCTACGCTCGCCGCTATAGTGAATTGTCAGCTAATTTCAGCACATGGCCTCGCGGTGCGCAGCTTTCGCGGATTGCCTATACCGGCGGCAAGGAGACTGGGCGTCCCGCCCACAAGGCCCATGATCTTGCCGACACTATCACTACAGGGTGACGATAAAAAGTAATGATCTTAAATTCCAAGCATTCACGCTTCTGCCATTTCCATCATCGGCCGGGTGCGGCGACTGGGCAGGGGTTTGGCAATGGACTCGAAATGCTGGAGCACCTCCTCCACCACCGCGCACAACTCGGCATAAAGCCGCACCGGATCATCCCCATGGATTCCCGTGATCAAATCCGGGCACCTTCCGATATAGGTTTGATCCTCCTCGCTCCACTCCACCCATTTGTGATATTGATCTGCTATTTTCATGGTTGAACCTCCTCGATGGCTCTCTTGGCCTGTTTCTCTTGGTAAACTTTCGCGTCAGCGCCTTCAGCCCCACTCAGCGTCACCGCCCCGGCGAATCGTTCATGGACAAACTTCCGGTGGGATCCCTTGCCCCCGCCGGGGATTTGCCGGAATCCAACCGCTTGCAGTTCCTTCATGAGTTCCCTGACCTTTTTTGGCACACCGCAGGATAAGCAAACCATGGATGCTGCGCAACTTCTCTTTTACATTCATTGAACTATTTCTCTGTCCCTTTGTGTGCCAGACTCTGCGCATGAATCCGGCATGGGAACACGCTGACTACGAACCTGCCG
>JBAXOF010000163.1:0-8629 GCA_037133375.1 Verrucomicrobiota bacterium
GATCCGACTGATCCGACTGATCCGACTGATCCGACTGATCCGACTGATCCGACTGATCATCTTCATCTTCCACTTCCTCTTCCTGATAACTAATAACTGATAACTCTTTCTCCCCATGCCCTACCTCGTCACCATCGGTCTGGAAGTCCACTGCCAGGTCAAAACCCAAACCAAAATGTTCTGCGCGTGCCGGACGTCGTTTGGTGAGACACCTAACACCCACACCTGTCCGGTCTGTCTCGGTCTGCCGGGTGCCTTGCCGGTGCTCAACCAGCATGCCATCGAAAAAACCTTGCTCAGCGGCCTCATGCTCGGCTGCACCTCGCCGGAAATATCCAAGTGGGACCGCAAGAGCTATTTCTATCCGGATATGCCGAAAAACTTTCAAACGACCCAGATGGATCTGCCATTATGCATTGGCGGTGGGGTGCCGCTCTATGCGCATTGCTATCCGACTGATGTCCGCAAGCACATTGCCAAGCCCGACAAGGTGGTCCGCCTCAATCGCATCCATCTTGAGGAAGACGTCGCCAAATCGACCCATCTTGGCAACTCGTCATTGATCGACTTCAACCGTGCCGGCACGCCCTTGATGGAGATTGTGAGCGAGCCGGACCTTGAATCCGGCGAGGAGGCCTTCGCCTATCTGCGCTCGCTGCAAATGATCCTCATCCAAGGCGGAGTCTCCGATGCCGACATGGAAAAGGGCCAGCTCCGCTGTGATGTGAATATCTCCCTGCGCCGCAAACCCGAGGATCCGCTCGGCGCCAAGGTGGAACTCAAGAATCTCAATTCAATCTCTGCCATCCGCCGCGCCATCCACTTTGAAATCCACCGCCAGGGCGGGGAACTCAGGCACGGCATCCCGCAAGTCCAATCGACCCGCCGTTGGGATGATGAACGCGGTGAAACACAACTCATGCGCACCAAGGAGGATGCGCACGACTATCGCTATTTTTCCTGCCCCGACCTGCTGCCGGTGCTCACCGCACCCTTGTTGGCAAACGTCCGGCCGCTGGTGCCGGAGTTGCCCCACGAGTTGGCCCTGCGTTTCGAGCGCGACTTGGGCGTCACCGCCTATGACGCTTCCGTCCTGTCATCAGACAAACATCTCGCAAGCTTCTTCGAAGCCGTTTGTGATCCTGTTATCCCCGGCAAGAAGGTGGCCAACTTCCTCATCAACAATTTGTTAGGAACGCTCAACGAGCGCGCGCTTGGCATCGCCGACTGCCCGGTGCCACCGCTGAAACTCCGGTCCCTGTTGCTGCTGGTGGAAAATGGCACACTGGCGGCCAATCAGGCCAGGGAGGTGTTCGCCATTCTGTTCGACTCACCGGCGCAAGAGCCCGCCGCCATCGCCGATGCCCTCGGCTTCAAACCCGCCGCCGCCGGCGCGCTCGAAGCCCTCTGCGAGCAAGTCATTGCCGCAAACCCGGCCGAGGTCGCGTTGATCAGAGCCGGCAACGTGAAGTTGCTCAATTTTCTAACTGGCAAAGTCATGCAATCCGCCACCTCCAAACCCAATCCGAAGCAAGTGACTGATCTGCTCAGCACGCGGCTGTTAGCATAGACAGAAGACCGCTACGCGCCAAGACTAAAGACTGGATTCACCGGCATTTCTTTGTCTTCCCCTCTGTCCTCTGTCTCATCGTCTTTGGTCTTCAGCGCAGCATGGCGACGACTTTGGTCGTGGCCTCGGCAAGGGCCTCGACGTCGGCTTCCGAGTTATAGAGGGCGAAGGATGCGCGGGTGGTGCCGGTGACGCCAAAGCGGGCCATGAGCGGTTGGCAGCAGTGATGACCGGTGCGGACGGCAACCCCCATCTTATCTAAGAGTGTTCCGAGGTCGTAGTGGTGCAGACCCTCGATGGCAAAGGAGAGGATGCCGACACGGTCAGGCGGGCCGTAGAAGTGAATGCCGGGAATGGAGGATAGGGCCTGGACGGCACAGCGGGTCAGATGGCATTCCAACTGGTGGATTTCATCGAGGCCGATGGCATTGACATACTTGAGCGCTGCGGCGAGGGCGATGACACCTTCGATGTTAGGGGTGCCGGCCTCAAACTTGAACGGCAAGTCGTTGTAGGTGGTGTGGGCGAAGGTCACTTCCTTGATCATCTCGCCGCCGCCGCGCCACGGCGGCAGGGAGTTGAGGACGCAGGCGCGGCCCCACAGCACGCCAATCCCGGTGGGCGCGTAAACCTTGTGGCCGGAAAAAGCCAGAAAGTCCGCGCCGATGGCCTGAACATCGATGACACAATGAGGCGCGGCCTGCGCGGCATCAATGAGCACCAGGGCTCCGGCTTTCTTAGCGGCCGCCGCCATTTCCGCCACCGGGTTGACCGTGCCAAAGGCGTTGGAGATCCAAGTGAGGGCGAGCACCTTGGTGCGCTCGCCAAGCAGCGCGGTGAAGGCGGCTTGATCGAGAGCGCCATCGTCGTGGCAGGGAATGATTTTGAGGGTGGCCCCGGTGCGCTCACACAGCATTTGCCAGGGCACTATGTTAGAGTGATGTTCCAGGGTGGAGATGAGAATTTCGTCAGCGGGGTGGATATTGCCGGAGAATGCGAGGATGTTGGCGACGAGGTTAATGCTATCGGTGGTGCCAGAGGTGAAGATGATTTCCTCGCTGGTGGCGGCGTGGAGGTGCTCGGCCACGCTTTGCCGGGCCCGTTCAAAGTTCTCGGTGGCGGCGCGGGCAAGGGAATGGGTGCCGCGATGGATGTTGGAGTTGAGGGCCTCGTAGTAATACCGCGAGGCGTCCATCATCGCACGGGGTTTTTGGGTGGTCGCGGCATTGTCAAGATAGACCAATGGACGACCGTTGACCTTGCGGTCAAGGATGGGGAAATCGGCTTTGATTGAATTGGGGTCTAACATGGGGAAAAGAAGTGATCGGTTATTGGGGGATGCAGATCGGTCGGATCAGTCGGATCCGACCAATATCTTGTCTTCTGTCTTCTCAATATCGGTTACCGGACTTGGGGTCAATGGTGATGGGCCAGCCGGCATACGGATGATTGTCTGGGGCGGGCTTGGCGGGAGAGGCCCAGTAAGGCCAATTGGCCAGCGTGACGCGACCGGTGGCGGGATCACAATTGAGGATGGCGTAGCCGGTGGAGTGGTCGCAGAGGCTGGCGGGTTGGCGCTCCCTTACCAACGGGTTGGCGACTGCGGCCAGAGTGATTTTATTGCCGAAGGCATCGCTGAAATCGCCGGTTTCACGGGGGTCGCCGGGGCGCGGATTGATGCCCTTGGTGGCCGGCATCCAGCGGCTTGACCAATGATCGGTGGTGGCCGGAGTGGCGATCCACCACGGCCCGTCGCGGTGGGCGCTTAGGCCGTATTGGCCGGTGGAGCCGAGGTATTGATCCCCGGTGACGTGAAGCGCCCCAGCTTTTTTCATGAGTTCGAGGGCCAGCTTGCGTTTTGCCTGGGGCCACCCGTTGGAGTTGAAATCTGGCATGGGGCGATCATCGGGGGCGTATTGGCCGGACTTGAGAACGTCCATCGGGATGACGTCGGTGGTGGATTGGACAGAGGCGGGGAGGGTTTGGAGGGCCGCCCATACGGTTTGGGAGAGGACGAGGCGGATGGGAGTGACGGGATCGGGTTTACCGGCCCAGCGCGCGAGGAAGGCTTCTTGGCGCACGCCGAGTAGTTCGGCCTTGGCAACATCTGGGGGAGGCGCTTGGTAATAGGTGGGATTGCCGGGCCAGCCGTTGACAATTTTCCCGTCGGGGAGCAGCTCGCGGGGTGCGGATTTGAATTGGCGGTCAGCGAGGATGGCCATGTCCAGCGGGCCGTATTGCCATTGAGTGAAATAGACCGAAAACAGGTTATCGGCGGCGGTGGGGTCGATGGGTGAGGGCAGGTTGCCGGTTTGGGTGGTGTGGACGGTGTTGACGAATTCCGGAGCCATCTTATAGCCACCGGTATCCTGGGCACTGACCCCGTAGCCTTTGGAAACATTGGCGAATTTACCACCGTCGCCCCAGAGGCAACTGTGGAACACATCGTGAGCGTCCGGAAGGGTGACCGAGGGTGTGTCGCGGACAAGGTCGCGCCAGATCCAGCCGTGCAGCGCATATTTCCGCAGGTAGCAGAGAAGCGTGCGTTCGTTAGGGCGCTGGTCCACCACATGGGAATAGCCACCGCCGTCTTCATAAACTTGATCACCGAGAAAGGCGAGGACATCGGGTTTATGCGTGGCCACGTTGGTCACAAGGTCGTTGTGGGGAAAGCCGGCCGAGTTGTCGCAGGAGAGCGCGGCGAGGGTGACGGGGCGGCCCTTGGGCAAGGGGCGGATACTACCCTTGAAGGTGCTGCCATCGAGACTCACCTCGTAGCTGTGAGAGGTGCTGAGGTCGAGGCGCCGCAGAGTGAACTTGGCGGTGCGGGTGGTGGGATCGAGGGCGGTGGAGGAATCGGCTTTGCCGTCGAGTTTCAGGGCGACGTCGTGTTTTTCCGAACGGGAGAAAGAGGCGGCTTGGACGAGGAGGCGGACGCTGCCGTCGTTGGATGGGGTTTGGGTTACCCACAGGATGGGACCGAAGCTGCGCTCGGGGTGCTGGGCGACTTTTTCACCGGTGATAATGAGGTGATCGAAGGCCACGCGGAGATTTCCGCCGCGGTCCTGAGGGATCGCTGGCGGGTGGACTGGGCGTTGCTGTGTGGAGTCGATGGTGGGCGGCTGTTTTGAAGAAACCGTGAATGCCACCAACCCGGGAAGCCATGAGGCATGGACATTGCAGCTTAGGTTGTCGAGCAGTTGGCCGGATGAGTCGGTGGCGGTGAGGGAGAGTTTGACGAGGTTTTCGGATGTCGGTTCGCCTTGGAGTTCGAGGGTGACGAGCCGCAAGGGCACGGGAACTTTGGGGACGCTGCTTGTCGTGTCGCCGATAAACAAAGTGCCATCGGAACGCACCCCGGCACTCAGACCCACACCGAAAATCGCTGCGCCACGAAAATCGCCGGAAGCCTCGCTGAGTCCAACCTGCATGCCTGTGAAACCCTGCATGATAGAGGTCGGCGAGACTTGATCAACGCGGCAGCGGACGGTGAATGGCGCGGCGGCGGCGGTGAGTTCCGCCGTGAGGGGGACGAGGTTGCGGTTGCCTCCGGGAAAGGTGTTTTCGATCCGCCCGCCCTTGACGGTCCAGTCTTCAGCTGGATTTGCCCAAAGCTCCGGACCGGGCCATGGCCGGACCACGGCCGCTTGCCATTTGGGCTCAACCGTGGCGCCACTGGCGAGTTGGACGAATAGAAGAACGGCTAACAGCGGTTTCATGGGGGGGCGCCACCCTGCGCCAAAGCCGGCCGGGCTGCAACGGCAGAATGTCGGCAAGATAAATGTGTAAGATCAGCATCTGCCCTTGCCGTATTCGCCGCCGGGGTCTTGAATCCCGTTCCGCCGGCATGTTTTTGCTCAAAAAGATATTTCAACTCAGGGATCATGTGAATCCCGACAACGAGAAGCCATTTCTCGAACACTTGGACGATCTGCGTTCAATGATTTTGAAGGTTGTAATCACCTTGGTGGTCGCCATGCTGGTGTGTTTCAGTTTTCAGGAAAAACTGATGGAGGTGCTGCGCCGCCCGGTGGAGCGGGTGTGGATGGATCAATTGCTGGAGAAACTGCCGCAAGGCAAGGACGGTTCCACGCGCGCCGTGGATATCGACACTTGGGAGCGGGCCAAGGCGGTGGAGCACGCGGTGTTAGGTCTGGAGCTGGGGCCGCGCGAGGCGTTTTTTCAGGCCTTGGGCGATGATAATCTGCGGTTCCACGCGCAGTCGGTCGAGTTGCTGCGAAGCGCCTTGGCCTTGCCAAAGAACAAGCGGGATGGGTTTGTGTCGGCATTGCCGGGGCCGGATGACTTGAAGGCGCAGGTGCGGGCCTTGCTCAAGACAGCACCGAGTCCGGAAATCGACCTTCGGGGCAACTTGCGCCTGATGTCCGCCTTGAAGCCGACCGAGACCTTCATGCTCTCGATGAAGCTGTCGTTTTTCGCGGGCATTGTCCTATCGTTTCCGTTGTTGATGATGTTTGTGCTGCAATTTGTGTTGCCCGGTTTGCATTCTAACGAAAGGCGCTTGCTGGGGCCGTCAATGGCAGTGGGCTTCGGGTTGTTTTTGGGAGGGGTGCTGTTTGCGTATTACGCCGTATTACCGCGGGTTTTGGGCTTCTTTTACGATTGGGGCGGCAAACTGGGGGTGTCCAATGACTGGCGGATTGGTGAGTACATCAGCTTTGCCACGCAGTTCACCCTGCTCTTTGGCTTGTCCTTCGAATTGCCGGTGGTGGTCATGGTGCTGGTCAAACTCGGTCTGCTCACCTACGAGACGATGTCACGCACCCGCTCGTATGCTATCGTGGCGATTTTTGTGACGGCGGCAATTCTAACACCCACGCCGGATGCGCTGACCATGACCATGATGGCGACGCCCATGCTGGTGCTCTACGAAATCTGCATTTGGCTCGCCTGGTGGGATGTCCGCAAGGCACGCAAGGCACAACAAGCGGAAGCTCATAAAGCCACCGAGCAACCCCCTCCATCCTCACCCGCTGAAGCCGCTGAGGCAACTGAGGCAACTGAGGCAGTTGTGGAAGAGACTGACAACACTTGGCAGGCTCAATATCCTGATCTGATCGCGCCGGCGACCAGCCACGAGGCTGCCACTCTGGAGAGCCCACCGGAGAGCTCACCGGCCTCACCCAAAGCTCCCAGAAAACCGCGCGCACCCAGAAAACCCCAAGTTTCCGGAGCATCTGAGTCGTCGGATATTCCCAAGGTTGCCAAGAAACCCAGAGCTCCCCGAAAACCCAAAGCACCCAAACCGCCGGAGGCATCCGGTGGCACGGATGATTGATGCGGTTTGGCCGCCCATGCAACCGCAGGAATCATGCCGGCTCTGCCATGCCTGTTTCTAACAAACCCATCGCCGCCAACGCGCATTCGCCATTTGCCGGGTGCGCGATCCTGATTGCAGCACTGGCGGTGATGGTTTTTCTGGTGGTTTTTTCGACTTGGGGATTGTTCCGGCAAGCCAACGAAATTGTGAAGTTCACGGCGGCAGCGCCCTTGCCGGTGGCGGTCTCCGCGCTGGATAACCGCGAGGGGGAGCTGGACCGGTTGGCGGAAAAGTTGGGGAAATTCCGCCAGGAGTTGGCGGGCGAGGGTGAGGCCGCGCTGGCGCTCACCGCGCAAGAGTTGAATCTGGCCGTAGCGGCGTATGAGCCGTTCAAGGACCTCCGTGGCACCTTGCGCGTCCTCGAGTTGGCCGGGCCATCCCTGAAGCTCGGCATTTCCTTCAAACTCAACGGCAAACCCCGCCTCGCCCACAGCGGTGAGAACGCGTGGCTCGCTTCGGATCCGCGCTTCCTCAATGCCACGCTGGTCGCCCGCCCGCAACTCATGGGCCGCGAGATCGTGCTCCAATTGGATGCCATCCAAGTTCCCGCCGCCAAGGTGCCTCCTGAGTTTATCGGGCACCTCTCGCCCTACCGCATCACCGAACGCTACCTGACCGACGCACTCATCGGGCCGGCCATGGCACAACTGACCTCGGTGGAGGTGCTTGAGGGTTGCGTCGTGTTGCGCCGCAAGCCAGGTGGCGGCCCCGCAGACCGGATCAGCCACCAACAGGTGGCGGCCGCCGGTTCCCGCCTGTTCACCTTGTTAGGCGTGGCGGTCTGCGGCGTGCTGGTCTTGGCCGGCACCCTTATGTTCGTTAGATCGCGGTGATCTCAAGGCGTGGGCACCGCAGGGCGAGCACGCATGGCTTCCCGCACTTGCCGCAACAAGTCCGCGACGCGAGGATCATTCGCATACTTGATCCATACGATAATCAATACGACGACCGCAAGGAGCACCGCCACGATCAGCAGCCAATAGATGATGGCCAGCGCAATGCCGATGCCATCCATTTTTTTATGATAGGCGTAGCCCGCCGGACAGGCAAAGCACCGGTAGCCAACCCACACATTGAGGAATGGCACAAGATGACCCAGATACCACCAACGGCTCATGCCGAGGTTCACGAAGCGTTGCAGGCTGTAATACAACCCGATAATGACAAGCACCAAGGCGCCGCCGTGGTTGATTTGTTGCAGCAGTGCCGGCTCCAGCGCCCGGCCGAGCAACGTCGGCATCAACCCTAGCGCCATGCTCCAGATCACCGGCAGCAGCAGGGTGACGGTTAGATAGGCACGGCGCCGTGCGCCCGGCCAATCACCCTGCAAGTGCATCTGCGCTCCAACCGATTCCGCCTGCGGCGGCATATACGGGTTTGCGGCAGAAACCTCAGTCACCCGGCGCTCAAACAACGCGTCGATTTCACCGGCGGGTTTCCATTCCGCCATCCCTTGCATCCATACCAAATCCAACCTTGGATTGAGCCCGCCTTCCTGTGCCTTCACGCGCAACTCGGCAAGGCTCACCGGCCCGAGCCGCTCCCCCTCGCGTGTGAAAAACCATGCATCCTGCGGCAATTCAGTCATGACTCGTCCATTAGCAGAGCCCCGGCACTTTGTCAATTTGCTTTCACGACAGATCAGCTAACATGACAGGGTGGCTCGGCCCGGTCCGCCGACTTGTCCGCCCGCATGGGCGGTGCCAAGGCGCGGCGAC
>JBAXOF010000164.1:0-8611 GCA_037133375.1 Verrucomicrobiota bacterium
TTTGAATTTCAGTCAGTCAGGCTATCTCGCTTCGCTCGGTTGTGGTTAATCTAACTGCTATTACAACTCAACCCCCGGCGTTCGGGGTTAACCGGCGTGCAGCGCCTCGGTCATGCGCAATGCCGCCACATGCGGTCCGACCGCGTGCACCCGGTGGAGCATCACGTTTCCCCCCCGTGCCAGGACAGTGATTGCCACGCCCGACCACTCGCGTGCGGCCGGGTCATCGGTCGCCATGAGCTTGCCGATAAAGGACTTTCGGGAAATCCCGAGCAACAGCGGCTGCCCGCCAACTGATAGATTTTCGAGCTGCCGCAACAACGTGAGATTGTGCTCCAGGGATTTGCCAAAGCCGATGCCGGGATCAAAGCACAAGGCGTCCCGGGCGATCCCTTGTTGTGTTAGATAGGCCAGCCGCTCGGCAAAAAACCCGCGCACCTCGGCCACCACATCGGCATACTGCGGGTTGGCCTGCATCGTCCCTGGCTCGCCCTGCATGTGCATCACTACCACCCCGCAGCCGCTGGCCGCGCAAACCGCCGCCATCTCCGGATCCTGCCGCAACCCACTCACATCGTTGACGATATCCGCTCCGGCCGCCAGCGCCACGAGTGCCACCGCTGCCTTCGAGGTGTCGATCGAGATGAGTCCGTCCCACTCGGCCCGCAGCGCGGCCACCACCGGTGCCGTGCGGGAAATCTCCAGTTCCGCCGCCACCGGCAGCGCTCCCGGACGGGTGGACTCGCCGCCAATGTCTATCAATTCCGCTCCAGCGGCGACCATCTGCCGGGCGTGCGCCATGGCGCTGGCCAGCGTGGCATGCCGCCCGCCGTCGGAAAACGAATCCGGTGTGACATTCAAGATTCCCATCACCCGGGCGCGGTGGGCCAGGTCCAGGGTTCCTCTGCGGGTTTTCCAGTGCATGGTTGAAATGTCGGCTTGCAGGGCGCGGCGCCTGCCGTTACTTTGCGCGCCATGAATCCGCTGGCAATCTGGAAATTCTGCGCAATCCTCATTTTTCTGGGGTGGCTGCCCCTGCAGGCTGCGAGCGAGTTCGACGCCGTGGATGGCCCGAGTGTGCGCGTCATGCGCCACAAGGATGGCTCCAAAACCATTTTCACCCGCAGTCCTAACAACCAGGTTTTGACCAAGAAAACCTTCTCCGCCGCTGGCCGGCTCTCGCTCATCACTATCTATCGCATGGATGCCGGCGGTAATCCGATCTCCTGCAAAATCTTGGATGGACTGAAAAACGAACTCTTCAAAGTGGACTACGGCTACCGCAAGAGCGACGGCCAACTCGTCATGGAACGGATGTGGGACAGCCGCGTCAAACGCATCAACCCGAAAAACCCGGCGGAGGAAATGCCGGTGCAAATCGTCCGCTATGTGATCGATGCCCAAGGCAAGCGCAGCTCGCCCATCGTTTACAACATGCTGCCCGGCAAGACCTTTGAGGAAATCTACGGATCTAACACATCAGCCCTGGGGACCAATCCGTTCCAAGACGACAAGCCGGGCAAACCCGTCAACCCGCGTGCCAAACCCACCGGCGGCAAATGAACCGGCGGATCCATCCCAACACCGACTCCACGGTTTGATCGCCAAACGAGTCATCTTCAAAGGCCGGGTCCAGAACGTCGGTTTCCGCTACACCGTCAAAGACCTCGCCCGCGCGTTTGAGGTCCGCGGCTGGGTGAAAAACCTGCCCGATGGCACGGTGGAACTGCAAGTCATGGGCGAACCCGCCGAAGTGGCCGCCTTCATCCGGGAGATCGCCGAAGAATCCAACGTCGCCCATCACGTCAAATCCCACATGACGGAAACCATTCCGCTGTTAGATGATGTCGCCGGCTTCCAAATTGTCAGATAGGCCGCGGTTCTTCCACTCTTGCCAAGATCCACAACAAATCCGAGAGTCGGTTGAAAAACAGCCGCGCGGGTTCCGGCACTTCCTCGCCGGATTCATGCAACGCAAGCACCGCTCGCTCGGCCCGCCGCGCCATGGCACGCGCGAAATCCAGACCAGCCCGCGCCAGCGAGCCGTCGGCCCCCGGCTTGGCCCAACCGGTGAATTTGACGCCCCGCGCCTCGAACCGGAGAGCCTCGGTCTCCACCCAAGCCACATCCGCCACGGTGAGGGTCGCGTATTTGTAGCGGCCTGTGTCCTCCGGCAGGCAGGCGAGTTGGCCCATCAAACCAATCAGCCGTTCCTGGATGGCATCAAGCAGCGCGATGACCTCCGCATCACCACCTGCGGCGCGCGCCAGACCCAGCGCCGCATTGACCTCATCCACTGTCCCCAAGGCCGCGACCCGCAGCGACGTCTTGGCGATGCGTCTGCCAAACAGCAAATCCGTTTCACCCAAATCCCCCCGTCCGGTGATGATGCTCATGCCCGCGAGGCTAACACCGCCGCCGCCAATGTCCATCCCAGCTTCGCGGTCCGTGATGCTTGCCTGCCGTCCCGCCCGCGAAAATTTGGCGCAATCCCGCAACTTTTCCATGGGCAGCAGGTTCCTTCCTGCGTAGAACCCTCCCCGCCATGAACCGCAACCCCCTTCCTCCTGATGACTCTTGGGAGTCTGACGCTGTCTGGAAGCTGCTCGACCAGGCACCGCCCACGGTTGCCGGGCCGCGCTTCGCCGCCCATACCGTCCGCGCCGCCCGCCTCGCGGAGGTCTCCCGCGCATGGTGGCAGCGGCTCTTCGCGCCAATCCCACTCGCCGGCCTGACCGCCACCTCAGCCGCAGTCGCCATCGCGGTGTTTTCCCTCACCCCTTCGCCCACCCGCACGTCCTCCTCCATCGCCGCTCACAACGACGACGCATTCGCCGGCAGCCAGGAACTCGCTGAAGCCCAGATGCTCAGCGCCGCCGTCGATAACCTCGACAGCTTCGCCGATACCGAATGGGTCTCCCTCATCGGCCTCTGAGCCGCGAGCCCGTGGGCCTCACACTTTCATCAGGTCCGCTTCCTTGGCGACGGCGTGCTCCTCGATTTTCCTGACGTATTTGTTAGTCAGCTCCTGCACCCCGTCCTCGAAGTCTTTCTGGCCGTCCTCAGTGACATCATTGTTGGCCTTCATTTTTTTGGCGGTGTCCATGCCTTCCTTGCGGGCGGCGCGGACCCGGACCTTGGCCTCTTCGGCGAGTTGCTTGATGAGTTTGACCATGTCGCGGCGGCGTTCCTCGGACAACTCGGGGATGGGGACACGGATCGAGCGATCCGCGGCAGCCGGATTGAGACCCAACTTGCTCTCACGGATGGCGCGTTCAATGTCGCGGGTGGTGGCCGGATCAAACGGCTGCACCACCAACATGCGCGGTTCCGGTGAACTAATGACAGCCAGACCCTTGAGTTTCATCACGCTGCCATAGGCATGCACATTCACATCGAGGTTCTCGATGAGTGACGGACTGGCCTTACCGGTGCGCACGCCGACGAAATCATGGAGCAGGTAATCCACCACTTTGTTCATGGCGTCCTCCACTTCAAAAATAGCTTCTTCTGGGTTCATGGTGTTAGATTTCTACGGGTTGGAAACTCAGCAGACTCGGGCTCACTTGGCGGGATCCTCGCCATGCACCAGCGTGCCGATGGGCAGGCCGCGCAGCGCATGCGAGAGGTTGCCATTCGGGCCAAGATCAAAGATGATGATGGGCACATGATTGTCCATGCACAGGCTGAATGCCGTGGCATCCATCACATTGAGGCGCTTGGACAAACACTCTTGGAAGGTGACCGTTTCGTAGCGGGTGGCGGTCGGATCCTTGCGCGGATCCGCGGTATACACACCGTCCACCTGGGTCGCTTTCAAAATCACATCCGCCCCCATTTCACTGGCCCGCAGGGCGGCCGTCGTGTCGGTGGAAAAAAATGGACTGCCGGTGCCGGCCGCAAAAATCACCACCCGGCCCTCATCTAACTGGCGCTCGGCCTTGCGGCGAATGAAGGTCTCGGCCACGTTCTTCATTTCAATGGCCGATTGCACACAGCAACTCACCCCGTGGTGCTCGAGCGCGCCCTCGAGGGCGAGCGCATTCATCACCGTGGCCAGCATGCCGACGTAATCCGCCGTGGCGCGATCCATCCCGCGGGCGGAGGCACTCGCGCCGCGCCAGAAATTGCCACCGCCCACGACGATGCCAAGCTGCAGGCCGGTATCGATGGCCTCGCGGATTTCCAAGGCGATACGGTCGACGATTTCCGGCGAGAGATTATCGGTGGACCCGGGTTCCCGCAGCGCCTCCCCGCTCAATTTCAGGATGGCACGCTTGAAAGGACGGGGATCTGGGTTCGAATGGCTCATGGATGTTATGACTGACGGGAGGATACGCATCCCCACCTGTTTGCAAAGGCTAAAATGCCTATCCGAAATGTTGAGGTCGCGCAGGTTGATGGCTTGCAAGCCCCATTCGTTAGTCTTGGCGGATAATTTCACCGGGTTTTCGCCGCGTTGGCGGGTCATCCGGCGCGGAAAACTGTGGTCCGGGCATGTTGCCCGGAATCCAAAGCGGCGGGCAGCATGCCCGGAGATTCTATCACAAGGACAGGTGCAAATTGAATAGTATCGGGCGTGACGCAGGCGGCGGTCTTCTACTTCCCGGATTTTCCAAGCGCCCTGACCAAGCGCTCCACCTCGGGTCGGCGCTCGACTATTTGCTGGTTCCAGCCAAGTTGCAGCGTGCGCCGGTAATCGTCCAGCCCGGGCAACGTTTGCGTGCGTGCCGCCCATTCCTTGCGCCGCTTCCACCAAAATTCCGGCACAAACACCGCCCATCCCGCGGTCTCTACCAGATCAACCGCCTGTGGGTAGCTCGTGCATTCGGCACCGAACGTTAGATTCACCCCGTGGTCACGTTCGCATGCCGTGAGAACCTGCCGGAACTTTCCGTCGCCGTCCAACACCACCACCCGCATATCAGCCAGGCCAGCCCCAGCGCCTCATCCATTTCCTTGGCGCGGTAGATCAGGCGATACCCGCCACGTTTGCCCGCGTTCAAACCAGGAACCTGCAAGCGCATCTTTCGCAATTCATGGAAGCGTGGAATGGAAACGCCGAAGTGTGGATTCAGCCGCAGCACTTGCTGCAAGGTATGGCAGGTTTCCATTACCCCATGCTTGGACTTCTTGCCCGAGTGCCGCACTCGTTTGGTACAATGAAATCGAACATCCATGGCTTAAAGTCCGTCCGCATGTTCGATGGCAGTCTCCCTCCACTTGCCAGCCGCAAATGACCCAAATCCTCCATCAACCCAAACATACCACCTTCAGGCAACTGCTCCAAACTATCGGCAGAAACTCGGGTTCGGGATGCACCCGCAACCGGAGATGACCCTTCTGCTCAGGGCCGGTTTGCTTGAACATCGATTCCCCGCCACTCCAAATCACGAACAGCAGGCATATAGGAGAAGGTCATGAGACAAGCAAGCAATGGGAAGCGTCTTGTCTCCACTCATGGGCTCAATATGGGCAGCGGCGATTCGGAACCGGAGCGAAGCGGAGATAGCCTGACTGACTCCTTGGAATTCATCAGGCAAATCGCCGCGCCTTGAGATGCCGCGCCGCAGAGAGTTGCTCGTCGCGGTGCATCGGCGATGGACGTTTCGCCGTGAATCGGCAACAGTCCCGCCGCCCGATGTCTGCCCTGCTCTCCGCCACCGAAATCCGCCTCAGCTACGGCTATCAAACGTTGCTCGACGGGGTGACCCTCGCAATTGCCGCCGGTGAGAAAATCGGCATGGTCGGCCGCAACGGCTGCGGCAAGACCTCGTTGCTCAAAATCCTCACCGGCGGGCTGGCAGCGGACGCCGGCGACATCGCGCTGCGCCGGGCGTTGCGCATCGGCTATCTGCCACAAGAGTTTGAGCTCGATGCCGCGCTCAGCGTGCAGGAAAACATCGCCGCGGGCGCCGCCGATATTGTGGACGCCATCCGCCGCTATGAGAATGGGCAGGGCTCCGAGGCCGAACTCGCCGACCTGCTGCATTTGATCGATCACGCGGACGGCTGGAACCTGGATGCCCGCATCAAGGCCACCGCCACCGCGCTCGATGCGCCACCGCTGGACCTGGCGATCGGCCCTCTATCAGGCGGGGAAAAGCGCCGGGTGGCGCTGTGCCGGGCACTGGCCTGCCAACCGGATCTTCTTCTGTTAGACGAGCCGACCAACCATCTGGATGCGGAGTCGATCCGCTGGCTTGAGGACTACCTGAAAGGTTTTGCGGGAGCGGTGATCTTCGTGACGCACGACCGGTATTTTCTGGATGAGATCGCCACCCGCATCATCGAGATCGACCAGGGCCGGGCGTTTTCGCATCCGGGGAATTACACCGCGTTTCTGGAGTCCAAGGCGGTGCGGCAACAAATCGCCGGGCAAACCGAGCGGCGCCGGCAACGGTTCCTGCGCGAGGAACTCGATTGGGTGCGCTCCGGCGTCAAGGCCCGCGGCACCAAGTCGCGCCACCGCATGGAGCAATACTATGAGATCGAGGGCATGGAGGCGCCACCCGAGGAACGGGAAATGGATTTGCTTATTCCGCCGCCGCCGGATCTCGGCAACATCGTCGTCGAACTCGAAAACGCCGGTGTCAACGTCGGCACCGCCGCCAGCCCGCGCTGGTTATTCCGGCATCTCACGCTCACGCTGCGGCCCGGCCAATGCACCGGCATCGTCGGCCGCAATGGCGTTGGCAAAACCACCTTGCTCAAGCTCTGCCTCGGGCAGATTCCGCCCAACGAGGGTGCCGCCGTCATCGGCAAGCGGGTGAAGGTGAATTACATCGACCAGACGCGGATGCAACTGGAGGGCACCGGTTCTTTGTTAGATGAAATCTCCGGGGGCAACGAGAAGCTGATGTTTGGCAACCAAGCACTCGGTGCCCGCGCCTATCTGCGGCGCTTTCTCTTCAACGACCAGCGGATCAACGACCGGGTCGATCTTCTATCAGGCGGTGAGCGCGCCCGCCTGATGTTGGCCAAGGTGCTCAAAACCGGCGGCAACCTCATCGTGCTCGACGAACCGACCAACGATCTGGACCTGCCCTCGTTGCGGATGTTAGAGGAAGCCCTTGCGGATTTCGATGGCACGGTCATCTGTGTGTCGCATGACCGGTATTTCCTCGACCGCATCTGCGATCAAATCATCGCCTTCGAGGAAAACGGCGTGATCGTCCAACCCGGCAATTTTTCCTATTACCTCGAAAAACGCCAGGCCCGCGAAGCCGCCTACCGGATCCAGGCCCAAGCCGCCGCCAAACAGGCCGCCGCCCGCCACAAAGCCAACAGCCCCGCCTCTAACACACCCCGCAAGCTCACCCTCAAGGAAACCAAGGAACTCGCCGGCATCGAAGGCGCGATCCTCACCGCGGAGCAGGCGGTCGAGGCCATCGAATGCCGCTTGAACGATCCCGAGTTTCAGGCCAAATGCTTTGCCGACATTCCCAGCGTGGTGCAGGCGCTCGCCGCCACCAAAGTGGAAGTTGCCCGCCTCTACGCACGGTGGGAGGACCTTGAGCAAGTCCGCGATCGGGCAGAAGGGAAATAGCGGCGCATGGCGGGAAATCATTTTTCTTTCAAGCCACTCCCTAGCGGCTAGTTTCCCCCTGCATGTCATTCCCCCTCATCGTCGGCCTTGGCAATCCGGGGCGGCAATACGCAGCCACCCGCCACAACGTGGGCTTCATGGTCTTGGACCGGCTGGCCGCGGCCGCCGGGGTCACGTTTCAATCGGTGCCGCGGTGGCAATGCCACCTGGCCAAGCTGCCGGGCAGCGGCACGCTCCTGCTCAAGCCCCAAACCTTCATGAATTTGAGCGGGCGGGCGGTGCAGCAGGTGATGGCCTATTACAAATGGACTCCGGACCAACTCCTCGTGGTGCACGACGATGCCGCGCTACCGCTAGCGACCCTGCGGTTTCGGGAAAAAGGCTCCGCTGGCGGCCACAACGGCATCAAATCCATCCTCCAACACCTCGGCAGCGACGCGTTTTGCCGCCTCAAGCTCGGCATCGGCAATAGCCAACCAGAAGCAGTGGTCGGTCACGTCCTGGGACAATTCACCCCTGAAGAACGGCCGGTTTTGGAAAACATGCTTGCCATGGCGCTCGATGCGGTGCACCTTGCGCGCTCCGAAGGTATCGCCGCCGCGGCGAACCGCTTCCACACCCGCAGCAATCCACCCAATCCTCCACCCGATGAGTCGCAAATACCAGGGCCTGATCGTCCTTAACACCAAATCACTGGACGGAACTGTCGATGAACTCGTCAGCTCCATCGCCAAAGAAATCGAAGCCGAAGGCGGAAAAATCGACAAGGTAGCCCAACTCGGCCGCCGTCAGTTTGCCTACAACGCCCGCCACCTTGAGGCCGGCCACTACGTCAACTACGTGTTCACGGGTGCGGCGGATATCGTGGCAAAGCTCCAAGCACGCTTGCACCTCAACGGCAAGGTCCATCTCCAACATTTCCAGCGCCTCGCCTGAGCCGGCTCCACGGCTCATGAGGGCTGTTTTTTCTGGCGTCGACTCGTTTCTAACCATCAGCTAATTTTCGTTATGGCCAATCTCAACAAAGTCATGCTCATCGGCAATCTCACCCGGGATCCCGAA